>NZ_CP104973.1:1200000-1525000 GCF_025452195.1 Phyllobacterium zundukense
TATGGCCGCCAGAAAGGGCACACCGAGATTTATCGCGGGGCGGAATATGCCGTCAGCTTCCTTCCGAAACTGAAGGTGGAAGTAGCGGTCGCATCCGAGCTCGTCGACACTGCCGTTGAAGCCATCACCACGGCTGCCAAGACCGGTCAGATCGGTGATGGAAAGATATTCGTTCTCAGCATCGAGCAGGCCGTCCGTATCCGCACGGGCGAAACCGACACCGACGCGCTGTGATTTATTTGGGGTTCAAGGAGACAATAATGAAAATTCCAACCAGTCTGACATCTGCGGCGCGCAGCACCCTTCTCGGGTCGCTGGCACTGGTCGCTATCGGTACGCTGGCCGCATTCGCTCAGGAGGCCGCGCCAGCAGCTCCCGCCGCCGCAGCGCCAGCCTTCACAGTCGACAAGGGCGACACCACCTGGATGATGATCTCGACAGTGCTTGTGCTGTTGATGACCATCCCTGGCCTCGCGCTTTTCTATGGCGGTCTTGTCCGCTCGAAGAACATGCTCTCGGTTCTCATGCAGGTCTTCACCATCACCGCTGTGGTGATGCTGATCTGGGTGTTCTACGGCTATAGCCTGGCCTTCACACCCGGCAATTCGTTTGTCGGTGGCCTGTCGAAGGCATTCTTGCAAGGCGTCGACGTGACGACGATGTCCGAAACCTTCACGAAGGGCGTTGCCATCCCCGAGCTGGTCTATGTCGTCTTCCAGATGACCTTCGCCTGCATTACGCCGGCGCTTATCGTCGGTGCGTTCGCTGAACGCGTGAAGTTCTCAGCGGTCATCCTGTTCGTCATTCTCTGGGTTACCTTCGTCTACTTCCCGATCGCTCACATGGTCTGGTTCTGGGGTGGTCCAAGCGCCTATTCCGATCCGTCCGGCCTGATCTTCGGCTTCGGCGCAATCGACTTTGCCGGTGGTACCGTCGTTCATATCAATGCGGGTATTGCAGGTCTCGTCGGCGCTCTGATGATCGGTAAGCGTACCGGCTACAAGAAAGACATCATGGCACCGCACTCCATGACGATGACCATGATCGGTGCGTCATTGCTGTGGGTTGGCTGGTTCGGCTTCAATGCCGGTTCCAACCTCGAAGCCAATGCCTATGCGGGCCTTGCCATGATCAACACCTTTGTCGCAACGGCTGCTGCTGCGGTGATGTGGATCATCCTCGAATCCTTCCTGCGTGGTAAAGCCTCGATGCTCGGTGCCGTATCGGGTGCAGTTGCCGGTCTGGTTGCCGTTACCCCGGCTGCCGGTTTCGTCGGTCCGATGGGTGCCATCGTGCTCGGTGGGGTCGTCACCGTCGTCTGCTACTTCTTCGTCGCGGTGGTGAAGAACACGTTCGACTATGATGACAGCCTCGATGTCTTCGGCATCCATTGCGTCGGCGGCATCATCGGTGCTCTCGGCACCGGCATCCTCGTCAATCCGGCACTGGGTGGCGCCGGCATCG
Organism: Phyllobacterium zundukense; assembly: GCF_025452195.1. NCBI lineage: Bacteria > Pseudomonadati > Pseudomonadota > Alphaproteobacteria > Hyphomicrobiales > Phyllobacteriaceae > Phyllobacterium > Phyllobacterium zundukense. The sequence goes on from NZ_CP104973.1 coordinate 1,201,465, forward strand.
TCGATTATTCGACTGCCGATTTCGCCGCCAGCTATGCAGGTACGGCGACTCAGCTGTGGGCGCAGTTCAAGGGTGTCGCCGTGACACTGCTCTGGTCCGGTATCGGCAGCGCGATCCTTTACAAGATCGTCGATCTCATCGTCGGCCTGCGCGCATCGCCCGAATCAGAGCGTGAAGGCCTCGACCTCACCTCGCACGGTGAAGCTGCCTACCACAGCTGATAGAAATACCTTGAAAAGAACCAGAAGGGCCCGGTTTCCGGGCCCTTTTCTTTTTGAGCATGGCGTCCCGGCTTAACTTGCGAGCGCTTTTTCAGGCTGATAACGATCGGCAGCGTGGACCTGCGCGTAATTCGGAATCATCAGCTGTCGAGCCATGTCGAAAGCCTTCCATTGATCGGCATCCGGAAGCGGCGGAATAGTCACGGACTCGCGACGATCGAAGCCCACGAGCGCTGCGTCAACGAGTTCCTCTACTTCCATCACAGCCGGAAGTGCATTCACATCCCTGCCAGACCGCTCCCAGATTTCTGTTCGCGTTGCCGCCGGCAGCACCACCTGGACATACACGCCCTTTGGGCCAAGTTCGAGCTGGAGCCCCTGGCTGAGGAACAGCACGAATGCTTTTGTCGCTCCGTAGACGGTTAGACCAAACTCAGGAGCCAATCCAACAACCGAGGCGATATTGATGATCGACCCTGCCCCGGCTTCGATGAAACGTGGCGTAACAGCACTGATCAGCCGGGTCAGCGCAGTCGTGTTGAGGCTTATGAGCTTGGCCACGTCGTCCGGCGTTTGATCGGCGAACCCGCCAGCTGCGCTGGCGCCGGCGTTGTTGATCAGTATGCCAATGCGCGCATCCTCACGTACGCGCGACTCCACCCTGGCCAGCTCAACCTCATCGGTGAGATCAGCTTGAAGGATATCGACATTGGCTCCGGTTTCACGGCGTAGGCGCTCGCTCAGCGTTTCCAATCGAGCCAGGTCTCGAGCAACCAATACCAGATCGTGCCCCCGTTTTGCGAAACGGTCGGCATAAACAGCACCGATGCCCGTGGAGGCTCCGGTAATAAGGACGGTGGGTTTGGCTTTCATTGCTTTTTCCTTGAGTTTGGATTATTAATCATGATCGTCATCATGTTTAGTGTATTCATGATCGCTATCATGATTAAAGTCAAGTGAAAAATCGAGGACGTAATGAAAGTCAGTCGTGAGCGAGTGGCGGAAAACCGGCAAAAGATCCTGGAGGCGGCTGGCAGGCTTTTCAGGGCCCACGGATTCGAGGCGGTGACGGTGGCGGATGTGATGAAGGCGGCGTCTCTCACCCATGGCGCTTTTTATGGGCACTTCAATTCGAAAGATGACCTGATCGTTCAAACCCTGGCCCACATCGTTTCAGCCGGGATACCGGAGGACCTCGATCTGACGCGGTACGCGGCGACCTACCTTTCGGAAAGTCACCGAGATGATATCGCAGGCGGATGTCCAACGGCGGGGCTGGCCGGCCAAACCATCCATCAATCGCCAGAGGCCCGTGCAGCGATGACGGCAGGCTTGCGAGAGCACATCGAGCGCCTGAGTCGCTCGGCTCCTGGGGCAACTGCGGAAAACAAACGTCGGGCTGCCATTGGGAGCTGGGCGGCGATGGTGGGAGCAGTCATCTTGGCCCGGATGAGCGATGACCCGAATTTGTCTGATGAACTGCTGTCGCAGACGCGTGAGTGGATTAGCCCGAAGTGACGCCGCGTATCACAGCTGATAGAACAATCTTGAAAAGGAGCAGCAGGGCCGGGTTTTCCGGGGCTCTTTTTTGTTTTGAGAGCCACCTCTCTTGCCGGGGGAAAGAAATTCCCTGCGTGGTTCGACAAGCTCACCATGAGGGAGGTTGTTGTGCTGCAACTGGCGATGATCATCGCCTACACTCCAGAACTTGACTCTCTGCAATCCACACAACTCCCTCATGGTGAGCTTGTCGAACCACGCACAGCGCCTTTACCGCTGATCCTGCTAATTTCGTCCCACTCATTCCCCATGGTTAATGGCCCCTTAACCATCCGCACCGTAACGTCAGAATCAACTCTATGATTTGCGGCTGCTCGCAGCCGTTCTGTATGCGTTCACGCGGGGCCGGATTTCATGCGTCAAGGATACCTTTCCTCCTATGCCATTGAAGATCAGCGAACCGGGTTATCCAGCCTGTTTCGCAGGCAGATTCATATCCTGTGGGGGCTGGGACTTATCGGCTTCGTGGCCTTTGCCATCGGCAGCCTCGCCACCTGGAACGTGCTCGATCCAAGCTTCAGTCACGCCACGTCGAATCCGACCCGCAATGCCCTCGGTTATCCCGGTGCGGTCTTCGCCGATCTCGGCATGCAGTTCTTCGGTCTTTCCATGGTTGTGGCACTGATGCCGGCGCTTTTCTGGGGCGGGCTCTTTCTCACAGGGCGTGGTGTCGACCGTATGCCGCGCCGGGCCGTCGCCTGGCTTTGCGCGTCGCTTCTGGCTGCGGCGATCGCCGGCTGCTTCGCCATACCGGAAAGCTGGCCAATGCCTATTGGTCTTGGCGGTGTCTTTGGTGATATGGTCCTCAAGATACCCGGCATCTTTATCGGCACGTTCCCCCGTGGTGGTCTGGCCATGATCATGGTTGCCATTCTTGCCATCCCGACCCTTTGGATCTTTGGCTTTGCCAGTGGCATCACCTACCGTGACAGCGAACCGGTGGTCACCAAGAAGTCCACGCGCCACGTCGCCGAAGATGATGACTACGACGACGAGGATGATGATGACGATCGCGGAGGCGGTGGCCTGCTCGCTCTCGGCGCCTTGACCCATTGGTTCCTGAGCACGAAAGCCCTGTTCCGCCGGTTTTCCGGTCGTAGCGCCGGGCTCTATAGCAGCGCACGCAGTATCGGCTCGCGGCATGACGGTGATTTCCCTGACGTTGCGGTTTCGCGTCAGAAAAGCGCCCAGACCGATGGCCGGCGCGAGCCCGGCTTCTACGACGAAGCACCACAAATCGAGGCGCCTTCAATCGATATCGGCAGGGATGAATTCGACGGCCGCTTCGATCCGGTCGCCTTCAGCGATGAAGAGGATGTCGACGATTGGGCGCTGCAGTCAGCCCCGGCAAGACCGACGGCGATTCCGAACAGGCCAGTTGCCGCACGCATTGATACACCGGCACCTGCGCCGCGGGCCGGCGCGCGCGTTCAGCGCGAGGCGCAGGCGTCGTTGATTGCATCCGACGAATACGAGATGCCTTCGTTGCATTTCCTGAGCGAACCGAAGAACGTTGTGCGCAATCCGGGCCTTTCCAAAGAGGCTTTGGAACAGAACGCGCGGCTGCTGGAAGGTGTGCTTGAGGATTTCGGCGTGCGCGGCGAAATCATCCATGTACGTCCGGGTCCAGTGGTAACGCTCTATGAACTGGAACCGGCGCCGGGGATCAAATCGTCGCGGGTCATCACCCTCGCCGACGATATCGCCCGCTCCATGAGCGCGATTGCCGCGCGTGTCGCCGTTGTGCCCGGTCGCAATGCCATCGGTATCGAGCTCCCGAACCAGACGCGCGAAATGGTCTATCTGCGTGAACTTCTGGCAAGCCGCGATTTTGAGCAGACAAAGACCAAATTGGCGCTTGCCCTTGGAAAGACCATCAATGGCGAGGCGGTTATCGCGGACCTTGCGAAAATGCCGCATTTGCTGGTCGCCGGCACCACGGGTTCGGGCAAGTCCGTTGCGATCAATACGATGATCCTTTCGCTGCTTTACCGGATGACGCCGGAGCAGTGCCGCCTGATCATGATCGACCCGAAAATGCTCGAACTGTCGATCTACGATGGCATTCCGCATCTGTTGACGCCTGTCGTCACCGATCCGAAAAAGGCCGTCGTCGCGCTGAAGTGGACGGTCAAGGAGATGGAAGACCGCTACCGCAAGATGTCGAAAGTCGGCGTGCGCAATATTGACGGCTTCAATCAGCGGGTCGAGCAGGCCCACAAAAAGGGTGAGCGTATTGCCCGGACGGTACAGACCGGCTTTGATCGTGCAACGGGCGAAGCCGTCTACGAGACCGAAGAGCTCGACCTGAAGCCGATGCCCTATATCGTCGTCATAATCGATGAAATGGCCGACCTGATGATGGTCGCCGGCAAGGATATTGAAGGCGCGGTACAGCGGTTGGCTCAGATGGCGCGCGCCGCCGGTATCCACGTGATCATGGCGACGCAGCGTCCATCGGTCGATGTCATTACCGGCACGATCAAAGCCAATTTTCCGACTCGTATTTCGTTCCAGGTTACATCGAAGATCGATTCGCGAACGATCCTTGGCGAGCAGGGCGGCGAGCAGCTGCTCGGCATGGGCGATATGCTCTATATGGCCGGCGGCGGCCGCATCCAGCGCGTGCACGGACCATTTGTCGGGGACGATGAAGTAGAGAAGATCGTCCAGCACCTGAAACTGCAGGGCGTTCCGGAATATCTCGATTCCATTACAGAGGAAGACGACGAAGACGAAGGTGGCGGACCAGCGGGAACATCCAATCTCGAAGATTCGGACGATCCCTATGACCAGGCTGTCGCGGTCGTTCTACGCGACAAGAAGGCGTCAACGAGTTATATCCAGCGCCGGCTCGGCATTGGTTACAACCGCGCCGCTTCGATCATCGAGCGTATGGAACAGGAAGGACTAGTTGGCCCCGCCAACCATGCGGGTAAACGCGAGATTCTCGTGCCGACACAGGATGACGAGTTCTAGGCGTAACGTAACGTTTATGCGGTTCGTTATGGAACAATAGGCAGCGGCGCATTACATAACGATTCAAGCTCAGGTTACGTAACGGCGCAAGGGAACAAGAAACGATATCCTGCCGTTTAGCAGAGTGAATTGAGGAAATATTGGATCGTTCTGCCGGAGGGAATTTGGTTCAAGGTCGAGGGGTTTGGCGAGGCCGGTGTTTATCCATCGGACGACGCCGAAACCCGAAGGATTTAAAGCAAATTCACCCGGCCCTTCGGGTTTCCGGCTGGCGGACACCCACTTTGTCAGGCGGCATCGGACGATGGAAACCCATCGGCCTCGCCACCTTCCGCGTGGATTGTCTCGCCATCCGAGAAACAGAACTGATGCAATATTCCCTTAATTCACTCTCGCCATAGTGCAGCCCAACTGGCTTCGTACAGAAAGAGACGACAGGAGATATGATCATGATACTGACAAATGCACCGTTTCGCGCCCTTGGCTCAGTGGCGAAGAGCTCTGCGGTTGCTTCCATTGTCGGCATGGGTCTCCTGTTTGGCGCTGCGAATATCGCGCTGCCGACCCCTGCCCTGGCACAAGCCGGTCCCGCCGGCATCAATGCGGCGCAGGACATAGCCAACAAGTTTTCCAGCGTTAAAACGCTGACGGGCAGTTTTGTCCAGTTCGGCCCGCGTGGAGATCAGACCGGCGGCACGTTCTATATCGAACGCCCCGGCAAAATCCGCTTCAACTATAACAAGCCATCGCCCATTCGCGTTATCTCCGATGGCAAATCCGTGGTGATCAACAATCGCAAGCTCGACACCTGGGATCTCTATCCGCTGTCGAAAACCCCGCTGAAGCTGCTCCTCAGCGATCAGATCGATCTGTCCGCCAGGTCGGTCAAATCGGTGAAGCAGGAGCCGGACATGACGACGATAGTGCTCGGCGACAAGTCGATCTTCGGCAACTCGACCATTTCCATGATGTTCGATCCGAAAACCTCCGACCTGCGCCAGTGGACCATCACCGATGCCCAAGGCCTTGATACAACGGTGATGATCACCGATGTGCGGACCGGCGTGCGCTTTGCCGATGATATGTTCAAGATCGATTACACCCGCATCGCGATGAAGCGGTAGCCTTGCGATTTGCGGAATCTTTTGGCATGACCGGAGTGCGTGGTTCGACAAGCTCACCATGAATGGTGGTCATCTGGCATCAACAGTTGCAAAAGTTGGCGCTCTTATTCTTCAGCTCGACATCCCTCATGGTGAGCTTGTCGAACCACGCACTGCTTATAGTGCCGTCCATTCATCTTGCGAGTCTTCATGCCCTTTTCCGTTGCCACCTGGAACATCAATTCGGTGCGCCTGCGCTTGCCGCTGGTCCTGCAATTCCTGCGCGATTATCAGCCTGATGTGCTGTGCCTGCAGGAAACCAAGTGCCCGGATGATCTTTTCCCGCGCGAGGCATTTCATATGGCCGGGTATGAGCATATCGAGATCAGCGGCCAGAAAGGCTATCATGGGGTTGCCACCCTATCGCGCCGCCCCCTCACCGAACCGGCACGCGTCGGGTTTTGCGATATCGCCGATTGCCGGCATTTGAGCACGGTCGTCAATGCTGGAACGAAGCGGCTGCGTATCCACAATTTCTACGTTCCGGCTGGAGGCGATGAGCCCGATCCGGAAATCAATGCGAAGTTCAGGCACAAGCTCGGGTTCCTTGACGAGATGAAGGCGATGAATGCCGTCTACGGTGATGGCCATGCGTCTCTGCTGGTCGGCGATCTCAACATTGCTCCGCTCGAAACCGACGTCTGGTCGCACAAGCAACTTTTGAAGGTCGTCAGCCATACCCCGATTGAAACCGAAGGTCTGGAAAAGCTGCGGAAGGATGGCGGGTGGAGCGATCTGATGCGCCACCACATCCCGCCGAGCGAGAAGATCTATACGTGGTGGAGCTATCGCGCCGCCGATTGGGCTGCGGCCGATCGCGGGCGGCGACTGGATCATATATGGGGTTCGCCGGACCTTGAAACCGATCTGACCGACATCACGATCCTTCGTGAGGCACGCGGATGGGAGCGCCCGTCGGACCATGTTCCGGTCATCGCTCGTTTTAATCTGGATTGAGCTGGATCTGGAACAAGAATTGCACAAAATAGTCGAATCCCGCACAAACTTCCTCGAATCCTATGCCGGAATCCTCGATTCCGGTGCAAGAATTTCAATCGCCGCGGGCAATTTGGTTGCGGCCGGTTTAGTCACTGCTCATTGAACAGGTGTTCGTACCGGGTAATGGCCTCGATCATTTCGCTGAGGTCGGCCGATATCTGGTCATGCAAAGCGGCGGCGATTTCGGGATATTCTTCGAGAATCCGCCGGAAAAGCGAACGATTGAGCCGGATGACCTCGGTTTCGGATTCGGCCATGGCACTGGTCAGGCGCTTGGTCTGGGCGATGATCGCCATCTCGCCGAGGACGGCACCAGGACCCACCGTTTTCAGGATTATACGACCTGACGGCCCTTCGCGGAACAGGGAAATATCACCGCGATCAATAACATAGGCACAATCTGCCGCCTGGCCTTCACGGTAGAGTTCGCGGCCTTCGCGCAAAACAAGACGTTCGGTGCCGAAGGCGAGCAGGCGCAACTGGTCGCGCGTAAACGTCTCGAACAGCCCCACCGTCTCCAGAATGCGAATATCATCTTCAATTGCCATGCAATAACAGACATATACCTAGATTGGCGTCGCGCATAACCCCAAAAAATCATCTTCAGGATTACGCGCAAATCATTCGTGTGCTGCGTCCTTTATGCCTCAAAAAAGAGGTAGGGCGTAGCAATCGGCATCAAGGAATGAGCTTGTATCCCCCGCTTTCCGTGACAAGTATGGTTGAATTGGATGGATCATGCTCTATTTTCTGCCGCAAGCGGTACACATGCGTCTCCAGCGTGTGTGTCGTCACCCCAGAGTTGTATCCCCACACCTCTTCAAGCAAGATATCCCTTGTGATGACCTTGCCGCCCGCGCGGTAAAGATATTTGATTATGGCGACTTCCTTCTCGGTCAGCCGAATCTTGCTGCCTTTGGCGTCGATCAGCATCTTTTGCCCCGGCTTGAATGTATAGGGCCCGACAATGAAAGTCGCGTCCTCGCTTTGCTCATGCTGGCGAAGTTGTGCCCGAATGCGCGCCAATAGGACAGCGAAGCGAAACGGCTTGGTCACATAGTCGTTTGCGCCCGATTCGAGGCCGAGAATGGTGTCCGAATCGGTGTCGTGCCCCGTCAGCATGATGACCGGGGCCTTGAAGCCGCCCTTGCGCAAAAGCTTGATTGCCTCGCGCCCATCCATGTCCGGCAGCCCGACATCCATGATCAGGAGATCGACGACGCCGTTTCTCGCGGTCTGAACGGCTTTGGTTGCATTATCTTCCTCGATGATCTGGAATTCTTCATAGAGGCTCAGTTGTTCAACCAGGATGGCTCGCAAGTCTGCATCGTCGTCGACGATAAGAATGGTACGCGCTGTCATCGGATCTCCCGCAGATGGAAAGAAGTCATTGGAATTTAAGTCGAATAGGACAGGAAAGAAAGGGGATCGACTTGATATTGGTTATGCGGCGCATCAGTCTGACAAAAAAATGCTTTTTATGAGGCAAGCATGAGTCGCAGGTCCTTGAAATTGATTGATGTCCGTCCAAGACCTGGCCACACGAGCCAAGGGCAGCTGATTGCTGGCAATATAATCCTGCGCTGTGCGCTGGGCAAAGGCGGAATCACTGCTTTCAAGCGCGAAGGTGATGGTGGAACGCCGCTCACGCGCATGCGGTTGCTCTACGGCTTCAAGCGTCCCGACAAGAAAGTGAAGAGTACGCAGGCCTTGCTGTTACAGCCACTTCGCCGCGATGATGGCTGGTGTGAAGTCAGCAACGATCGCAATTACAACCGGAAGGTGCGCATTCCCTATGGCGCCAGCCACGAAACCATGTGGCGCAAGGATGATCTGTACGATATCTGCATCGTCATGGATTGGAACGTCAGACCGCGACGTCGTGCCAAGGGCAGTGCAATCTTCTTTCATTTGGCAAGACCGGGCTATACACCGACGGAAGGTTGCATTGCCTTGAGTCGAGTCGATATGAACCGGCTTTTGCCCTATCTCTCAGACCAGACGGTCATTCGCGTGCTGCGTTAGCGCTTGAAGCGCCAAACCGTCGTTTGCTTTACTTCGGCGTCTTCGAGAATTCTTGTCACCGGTACCGAATAAACTGCCAATGAATCCAGCAGGTTGTTGGGAAAATAGGAGCGGCCAGGATCGCCAACGATGATGTCCGCACCGCGGGCAGCCAGTGAGGTGAACCAAGGTACGAGTCTGTCGGCCAATGGCTTGTCATAAAAAACGTCACCGGCCAGAACGACATCCCAACCGTCGTCGCTGCCAATCAGATCGTCGATCCGAATCTCGACTGTTGCACAATTTGCATCGGCGTTAAGAGCGATGGCGGGGCGTGCAAACGGGTCGATATCGCAGCAGATGACATGCTTTGCCCCCGCCTGAGCAGCAGCAATACCGACCAGACCGGAACCCGAGGCGAAATCGAGGACAACTGCGTTTGCAACCGTTGCGGGATGGTCGAGCACGTAGCGCGCCACCCCTTGTCCGCCCGCCCAGGCAAACGCCCAGAAAGGCGGTGGCAGTCCGATTGTTGTCAGTTCTTCTTCTGTACGGTGCCAGAGGTCATGCGCTTCATCGGCAAGATAGAGCCTGATCTCCGGCACGTGCGGGGGCGGTTGGAGAATGGTATTCGCCAGAACGAACCGGCGATAGCGATCGCTTTCAGGATCGAGAGCAGCCTCAACCACGGGATGAAATCATTCCGGTGCTGGAACCAGTCCGCCCATACGGCAAACCTCTTTCCATTCATCCGGTTGCACTGGCTGCACCGATAGCCGCATGGACGTAACCAATGCCATTTTTTCCAGTTTCGGATTGGCCTTGACGTCCTTTAATGTCACCGGATTAGGCACATCCTTGACCGCGCGGATATCCACGCATTCCCAGCGCTGATCTTCGGTGCTCGAATCATGATGAGCGAGGGCACAAACCTCGACGATGCCGACGACGTCCAGCCCTTCATTGGAATGGTAGAAGAAGCCTTTATCACCGATCTTCATGGCACGCATATTGTTGCGTGCCTGATAGTTGCGCACGCCGGTCCACTCCGTACCTTTGGCCCCGGCGGCTTTCTGGTTGTCCCACGACCATGAATCAGGTTCTGATTTGAATAGCCAAAATGCCATGATAGCACCTATTTGTTGTCAGGATTCTTGATTGCCCAGTTCCAGGGGCGGATATCGACAGCCGCGAAAAGTCCAGCTCTAGCATAGGGATCATGCGCTGCAATCTCCTTTGCTGCGTCAAGGTCAGGCGCCTCGACGACCACCAGGCTGCCGTTCGGCTTGGCGTCATCGCCAAGAAACGGCCCGGCAAATTTCAGGCGATCACCCAGGCTGTTCAAATAATCGAGATGAACAGCACGTGTGTCGAGGCGTAATTGCAGATGATCAGGCTTGTCGTTGCACAGAAGGGCATAGAGCATTCATCGTCTCCAGGTTTAACTCTCGTTCTTTAGCGGCCGCGCCAGTAGCGCCTCCATGGCCTCGTCGATGGTGATGTGGCGGTCGAGTATTTGCGCGACAGTCGCAATGATCGGCGCTTCGATATTGTTGCGGACGGCAAGTTCCGCGGCAATCGCAGCCGTGGCCACGCCTTCGGCCAACGGTCGGCCAGTCAAATCTTCCCCGCGCCCGAGCGCAAGACCGTATGAATAATTACGCGATTGTGGTGTAGAGCAAGTAAGCATGAGATCGCCAAGCCCCGAAAGACCCATGATCGTCTCCGGCCTTGCGCCCATAGCCTCGCCGATCCGCCGCAATTCGACAAACCCGCGGGTGACCAGCGCCGCTTGGGCACTGGCACCAAAACCGCGGCCTATCGCTGCCCCGGCGGCAATGGCGAGCACATTCTTGAGTGCACCGCCGATTTCCACACCGATCAAATCATCGGTGGAATAACAGCGGAAAGTCGGACCGGACAGGATCAGGGCAATGCGGTCGGCAAGCGCCTGACTACGAGCGGCGACTGTTACCGCGGTCGGCAATCCCCTCGCCACATCGGTTGCAAAACTTGGCCCCGAAAGAGCGCCAAGGGTCTGATCGGGCATAATCCTGGCGACCAGTTCGGACATCAGCTGGCCACTGTGGCGCTCTATGCCTTTGGCGCAAATCACTAGCGGTGCGGCGACCGGAATGAGGTTTTTCAGTTCCTGTAGGGCGTCGGCAAGCGCTTGCGCCGGAATGACGCAAAGGATCACGTCAATTCCGGCCAGAACTTCCCGAGCGTCGATACTTGCCGTGAGTGCCGGATGCAGGTCTATTCCGGGCAGATAAGTCTCGTTACGATGGTATTTGTTGATGGAATCGACGGTTGTGGCGCTGCGTGCATACAGCCGGACGGCATTGCCGTTGCGGGCGGCCATTGTGCCAAGCGCCGTACCCCAGGCACCTCCGCCAATTACGGCAATCGAAGGCTCGCTCATGCCTTGGCTCCGCGCCGGCCAGCGCCGATCAAAGGCGTTGAATGCATGTCCAGTGGCCAGCGCGAGCGTGGCGCGATGTCGAGCGAATCGCCAAGTGTGAGACCAGCTCTTTCGGCACCTGCCCAGGCAATCATCGCGGCATTGTCGGTGCAAAGTGCCATGGGTGGTGCGATGAAGCGGAAGCCATTGTCCGAGCACAGACGCTGCAGGCCGTCGCGCAGAACCTTGTTTGCGGCAACTCCACCGGCAACAACCAATGCCGGCTCCTCGACGTCAGGGAAACTCGCGCGAAACCGTTGCAGCGAGCGTGAAACCCGGTCGTCAAGTGTGTCGGCGACGGCGGTTTGAAAGGCGGCGCAAATGTCGTTGACGTCGTCCTGTGACAAGGGTTCCAACGTGGTTGCCAGTTGCCGCACCGCTGTTTTCAAACCAGAAAAGGAGAAATCCAGTCGTTCCTCGCCCTTCAGCGGGCGTGGTAGTGTGAATCGGCTGGGATCGCCCGCCAGGGCCGCTTTTTCCACTTCAGGCCCTCCCGGATAGGGCAGGCCGAGTAGTTTGGCGGTCTTGTCGAATGCTTCACCGAGAGCATCGTCGATAGTCGTGCCTAGCCGCTCATAATCGCCGAGACCTTTGACCAGAACCATCTGCGTGTGGCCGCCGGAGACCAGCAGCAACAAATAAGGAAAATCGATGCGATCGGTCAAACGTGGGGTCAGAGCATGACCCTCGAGGTGATTAATGGCGTAGAAAGGCTTCTGACCGGCCATCGCGATCGCCTTTCCGGTCATCAAACCGACGATCAATCCGCCGATCAAGCCCGGACCTGCGGTGGCAGCCACGGCATCGACATCGCCCAGAGTTATCTGCGCCTCGTGCAGTGCCTGGCCAATCAATCGATCAAGCACCTCGACATGGGCGCGCGCAGCGATTTCCGGCACCACGCCGCCATAGGGCGCGTGTTCGTCGATCTGGCTCAGGACGACGTTCGAGAGGATGCGCCCATGGCCTTGGTCGTCGCGCTCGACTACCGCTGCCGCCGTTTCGTCACAGCTTGTTTCAATGCCTAGTACCCGCATCGGTAAACCTGATATCCTTCGCCGCATTGTCGACCTGCGAAAAGGTCGTTAGTAGAACGCTCAACTCGAATTCGCGTAACACGGACAGCCGCCAATGCAAACAAAAACGCTCAAGATTGGTACACGTGGGAGTGCACTGGCGCTCGCACAAGCCCATGAGACGCGTGACCTTCTGGTAAAGGCCCACGGACTTCGCGAAGAAGACATCGAAATCGTGGCCATTTCCACCAGCGGTGACCGGATACAGGATCGATCCCTGTCTGAAGTTGGCGGAAAAGGCTTGTTCACGCTCGAAATCGAAGAACAGCTTGCCGACGGGCGCCTCGATCTTGCCGTGCATTCATCAAAGGATATGCCAACCGTTCTGCCGCAAGGGTTGCACCTGTCTGTCTTCCTCGAACGCGAAGATCCCCGTGACGCATTCATTGGCCGCGAGGTAAAGACCTTCATGAATCTGCCGAAAGGCGCCGTGGTCGGTTCCGCCTCTCTGCGACGGCAGGCGCTGATCCATCGTGCACGCCCGGATCTGAAGGTGATCAATTTTCGTGGGAATGTCGAGACGCGGCTGCGCAAACTCGCGGACGGCGAGGTGGATGCAACATTCCTCGCTTATGCTGGTTTGAAACGTCTCGGCCTCGGTCACGTTGCAACCGAGCTTATGGATGCAAAAGCTTTTCCGCCAGCCCCTGGACAAGGTGCAATCACGGTAGAGAGCCGCATTGGTGATAATCGCATCGATGCGCTATTGGCGCCGCTCAACCACCTGCCGACCTCCACTGCACTGGCATGCGAACGCGCATTCCTCGGTTCGCTCGATGGTTCCTGCCGTACGCCAATCGCCGGTCTGGCGACCGTATCGGGAGGGAGGCTTCAATTCCATGGCATGATACTCTTGCCCGATGGCAGCGAGGTGCATGAGGTCACAGGTGACGGTGTACTCTCCGACGCTGTCGGCATCGGCCAGGACGCGGCGCTGCGGGTGCGCAAACTCGCAGGGCCACACTTCTTTTCGGATTGGTTCTGACGATGAAAACAGTTTTGGTCACACGGCCTCAGCCGGGCGCGATCAAAACTGCCGAACGTTTGCTTGGCGATGGCTTCCTGCCTCTGGTTTTGCCCCTGACCAAGATTGTTCCGCTTCCGGTAAAAACGCCCAGAGGAAAATTTGACGCGGTTGCGGTGACAAGTGCGAATGCATTGCGGCAGGCCCCGGACAAGATGTTGCGACCGTTCCTTGGGCTTCCCTGCTTTGTTGTCGGAGAAGCGACCGCAGCCGCGGCGCGCGCCCGCGGGTTCGAAACGGTGACAACGGGGGACAGAGATGGCGTCTCGCTTGCTCAAACCATAGGTGAGGAGTTATGTGCCGGCGCCCGCGTTCTTTATGTGACAGGGCGCGTTCGCGCGCCGGATTTTGAGCATGCTCTCCGTACATCAGGGATGCAATTTAAGCCCGTAATGGCCTACGATACTGTTTTAGTCAGTTATACGACTGAGTTTCTCTTAGAATTTTTCAGCAAGGGCGAGATAGATCACTGCCTCCTGTATTCTCGCTGGGGCGCTGAAGAGTTCTTGCGTCTGAGAGGCCGGGGAAATATTGCCCATCATTTTGATAACACATCGATTTTCTGCCTATCCCCTCGTGTGGCAAATGCGCTGACTGAAGTGGATCAAGCTTTAATCCATGTGGCAAACAGCCCCGATGAAGACGCTCTCTTCGAGCTTCTGCAGCAGGCGCAGGACGCTTCCTGCTCGTCGCAATGAATGTGTGTAGTTTCGCTGCCGGAACTTCCTTGCTAACTTCGGGTTTACGAGAAGTCTTACGTTCAGGAAAAGTCTGTCCATGGCCAAATCATCTGTTCCGCGTCATTCGAAGTCTGCCCGCAAACCCGTGACAATCGAACTGGCGCCATTGGCGGTCGACAAAGCTGCATCCAAGGCCGACGTACCGCAGCCCGAACCGGTCGGCTTCGACCCAAGCGCTGACGCGAAGGCAGATGTAGCAGAGAAGTCAAAGGAAAAGCAGCGCGAAGAGGCCCCAAAGATTTCGCATTCTTCGGAGTCCGGGCAGTCATTTGGGCGAACCAATTCCTCCGCTCAATCGACTGCTTCGCGACCAACGGTGTCGTCCTCCGGATCAAAGCCAAATGACCCATTGGGCCGCTTTGTAGCAGGAATCATTGGCGGCATTGTAGCTCTTGTCGGCGCTGCGGCGCTGCAATGGGCGGGCGTCCTGCCATCGCCAAAGGCGGATACTTCAGCGCTCGAGCAACAGATAGCTGAATTGCGAGATGCGCGACCAGCGGCTCAGACGCTGGATGAGGGTGCGCAGGTGGCGCTTAACGGCGCCGTGGAGAACGCCAAACAAGCCGCAAGCCAGGTTTCTGGGCTTTCCGCGGAGCTTGTCGCACTCAAGCAAAGTATTGCGGATATTCAGACAAGCGCCGGCTCCGGCGCAGTCGTAGATACGAGTGGTATTGACGGGCGCCTCGCTGCCCTGGAGACCCAACTGAACAGCAGCCAGCAACAGGCGGAGCAGGCCGGTGGCGTCGCTGCGGGCGCCACGGAGCGGTTGAATGCCCTGGAGGCGAAAGTCAACGATCCCTCGGCGCAGGCCAATATGGCGCTTGCCATGGCGGCAACGGGCATGAAGGCCGCTATCGATCGTGGCGAGCCGTTCGCGGCCGAACTGGATACGTACGTGGCCGTTGCGCCACAAGGCGGAGAGGTCGAGAGCCTCCGTGGGTTTGCTGCGAAGGGCATTCCGACGCTCAATACGCTGGTCAGCCAGTTCGCGGACGTCGCTCCCAAAATCATTGCAAGCGCCCACACAGTGGATCCCAATGCCGGGGTGGTCGATCGCTTGTGGGCAAGCGCGAGCAGCTTGGTGCAGGCGCGTCCGGTCGGTATGGTTGAGGGCGAGGGCGTCGATGCAATCACGGCACGGATCGAGGCGCATTTGAATGCAGGCGACCTTAGGCTCGCCATTGCCGAATGGGAGAAACTGCCGGAGAATGCCAAGGCCGTTTCAATGGATTTCGCCAACGCGATGAAAGCCCGGCAAAGGGCTGGGGACGTCGTGTCGAAGGCCTTGTCCGATGCCTTGACCGGCATCAAGTCCCCAGCAGCGGCCAATTAGGAGCAAGATCATGATTCGTATCCTGTTCTTCCTCCTTGTCGTTCTCCTCCTCGGTGTCGGTTTCGCTTGGCTTGCAGATCGGCCTGGCGATCTGGTCGTTACCCTTGGCGGCATGCAGTACAAGGTCACCCTGATGGTGGCGGCTTCTGCGATCGTGGCGATTGTCGCCGCGGTCATGTTGACCTGGTGGATTGTCAAAAGCCTCATCACATCGCCTTACGCGCTGCGCCGCCATTTCCGTGCGCGCAAACGCGATCGGGGCTACCAGTCGCTGTCGACTGGACTGATCGCGGCAGGTGCCGGTGATAGCGAGACTGCACGCAGAATGATCAAACAGGCGGAAAAACTGCTGAACGTCGATCAGGAGCCGCTGATCAAACTGCTTGATGCCCAGTCCGCCATGCTTGAAGGGCGCGCCGATGACGCGCGGGACAAATTCGAAGCCATGCTCGAAGATCCGGAAACGAAGCTTCTCGGGTTACGGGGCCTTTACCTCGAAGCTCAGCGCCTTGGCGCACGGGATGCTTCCAGGCATTACGCTGAGGAAGCCGCTTTGCTGGCTCCGAATGTCGAATGGGCAGCTTCGGCGGCTCTTGGCCAAAAAACCACCCATGGTGATTGGGATGGAGCGCTCTTGCTGCTCGAAAAGCAGAGAGCGGCCAAACAGCTCGACAAGGAGAAGGCCAAGCGCGAGCGCGCGGTGCTCTTGACGGCCAAGGCAATCGAAACCTTCGAAACTGATCCGGCTAGCGCCAAATCGACTGCCATCGAGGCGAATAAAATGGCTCCCGATCTCATACCGGCTGCGGTCATTGCCGCGAAAACATTGTTTAGCCAAGGCGACTTGCGCAAAGGATCGAAAGTCTTGGAATATAGCTGGAAGAAGCAACCTCATCCGGAAGTTGCCGAAACCTATGTACACGCGCGGCTTGGCGATTCGGTGTTGGATCGCCTCAAGCGCGCCCGTCATCTGGCGTCGCTCTATCCACATCACCCTGAGTCGAGCCTGGCCATCGCCCAGGCCGCGCTGGCTGCAGGCGAATTAAAGGAAGCGAGAGAGGCAGCGGAAGCGGTGCTCCGCAGTGCACCGCGCGAGAGCGCATATCTTCTACTGGCCGATATCGAAGAAGCGCAAACGGGCGATCAGGGCCGCGTCCGGCAGTGGCTGTCGCGTGCCGTCAAGGCGCCACGCGATCCCGCCTGGACGGCCGATGGCTACGTTTCGGAACGCTGGGCACCAGCATCTCCGGTGACGGGCAGGCTCGACGCCTTCGAATGGAAGGTTCCCGTTGAACAGCTCGGTCCGGTGATCGATTCCGGCGACGATTTCGACAATGCGTTGGCAAAGGAACCAGCGCGGCCTCGCGACGAAGTGAAGCCGCTCATATCGGCCAAGCCAGTCGTTCTGGAAGCGGAGAGGCCAGTTTCCAAGGAAGATCGCGGCCAAACGGATGTCGTCGATGCTGAAATCGTACAACTTGAGCCACCGGTAGACTCTAGGGAAAGGCCGGCCTCGAAGCCCACAGAAACGGTCAATCCGGAGAGAATAGCTTCCGTTCTGCCTGCATTTCCGGAGAAACCAATGCAATCCAAGGAAAAAGATGAGGAATTTGTCTTTCCTGTCCCGGATGACCCGGGCGTGCGGCCTAAAGATGGCGCAGAACGAACCAAGAAGTTCCGGCTATTCTGATCATCCAAACGTGATGATCGCCGCCGTCTTTGCGGCAAGATGTACAGTGGTTTAGGCATATAAACAGCTATATGGGTGGTTCAGCCCTCCAGATAGACGCGAAAGATTTCCCTTTATGCTCGATAGTCTCGTGACGTTTTTCAAATCCTTGCCGTCGGGTGACAGCAAGGAGCATTTTTCAAGGAAAGATCCGCGCCTTGCGGCAGCAGCCTTGCTGTTCCATGTGATGGATGCAGACGGTAACCGCGGCAAGGCGGAGCGCAAACGCGTCTCACAGCTGATTTCCGAGGCCTATGGCCTGAAGGGCGAGGCGCTGAAGCGCTTGCTTGACGAGGGCGAACAAGCGGACCAGGAGGCAGTCGACCTTTACAGTTTCACCAGCATCATCAAGCGCAATCTTGACGAAGAGGCGCGCATCAGATTCATTGAGCTGATGTGGGATGTCGTCTTTGCTGATGGTAGCGCGCATGAGCTGGAGGATAATGTCGTCTGGCGTGTCGCGGAACTGATCGGCGTATCGACACGCGATCGGGTGACTATGAAACGACAGGCAGCGGTTCGCGCAAAACAGACGGTGCAAGAGGAATAGGCTTAAGCGAATGTACCAAACTGGATGGATGGAAAGCGGACAGTCGCATCGTCCCAAGATCCTGACGGTGCTGCACCAGGAGCGTTCCAGTCCCGGCCGCGTCGGCCATTTGCTGATCGAGGCCGGTTTTGCTCTCGACATTCGCCGCCCGCCTCTTGGAGATACCTTACCCGTAACACTGGAAGACCATGCAGGCGCCGTTATTTTTGGCGGCCCGATGAGTGCCAATGATTCGGAAGAATTTGTACGCGCAGAAACCGATTGGCTGTCCGTACCTCTCGCTGAAGACAAGCCCTTTCTCGGCATTTGCCTGGGCGCACAGATGCTTGCCAACCACCTCGGCGGTCGTGTTGGCCCTCATCCGGATGGCCTTGTCGAAATAGGCTGGTATCCGCTCGAACCGACAGAAGCCGGTCGCGCACTAATGGACTGGCCGTCGATGGTTTATCATTTCCATCGCGAAGGTTTTGAATTGCCGCAGACAGCAACCTTGCTGGCGACGGGCAGCTCCTACCCTAATCAGGCGTTCCGGTATGGCAACAATGCCTGGGGCGTCCAGTTCCATGCGGAACTGACGCGGGCCATGATGCATCGTTGGGTTGTGCGTGGCGCGGAACGCTTTACCCTGTGCGGTGCGCAGCAGGGCCGCGACCATCTGGATGGCCGCATGATTTACGACGCCGTTCTCAGGGCCTGGCTGCACCGCTTCCTTGCGACGATTTTCGGCATTCCCGTAAAAGTCTAGGTCCTGCCCTGCAAATTCCGTGCCTTGCGCAATTGCGGGAACCAATAGGCCCAAAGGCCGGCAACGGCCACCGTTCCGATGCCACCGAAGACAACAGCAGGCACCGTACCGATCAGGGATGCCATAACACCAGCGCGGAATTCGCCTAGTTCGTTGGATGCGCCGACAAAAACCATGTTAACGGCATTGACCCTCCCTCGCACATGGTCCGGTGTCCACAATTGCAACAGTGTCTCGCGGATATAGACGCTGATCATGTCGGCTGCACCCATCAAAGCAAGTACCACGATCGATAACCAAGCAATATCGGAAATGCCGAACATGACCGTGAGCAAACCGAAGAGCGCCACGAAGGCAAACATGATCATTCCAGCATGGTCGCGAATGGGATGCCCGGTCAACCAGACCGCCGTTGCAATGGCGCCAATGCCGGGCGCAGCTCTCAGCATGCCTAAGCCCCACGGGCCGAGCTGCAAGATATCACGCGCGTAAACTGGCAGAAGTGCCACGGCCCCACCGAGCAGTACAGCAAACAGATCAAGCGAAATCGCGCCAAGAACAATCTTTTCCTTCCATATGTAGTGGAAGCCGGCCAGCAGAGTCTGAAACGATCTTGTTTCGTGCAGCGTATGCTGGGCGGGTTTGGCAATGGAAAACGTGCTCAGGGTCGCGATGACAAGCATTGCACTGGCGACGCCGTAGGCTGCGACAGGAGAGACACCGTAGAGCAGTCCCCCGGCGACCGGTCCGACGATCGTTGCAATTTGCCAGGCCGACGAGTTCCAGGACACGGCGTTGGAAAATGCCTCCGCTGGTACAAGATTAACGACTAACGACGAGGAGGCTGGTCCAAGGAACGCTCTGCCGACACCAAATCCCGCGAGAATGATGAAAACCAACGATGGCGTAAACAGGTGGGTTATCGTCAACAAGAGCAGCAGAGCGGCGCAAATCACCTCGACACACAAGGAAAGCCCCATGATCAATCGCCGCCCGAAGCGGTCGGAAGCTGCGCCGGTAATGAGCACGAGCAGCAGCGATGGTGCGAATTGTACCAGCCCAACGATGCCCAGATAAAAGGGATCGCGCGTCAGATCATAGATCTGCCAGCCGACGGAGACGCTGATGATCTGGATGGCAAATGAGCCAAAGAAGCGTGCTAGCCAATAGCGGGTAAAGGACGAATGGCGAAACGCGGCATAACGATCATGCGCAGCATTCGTTTCGGAGATGGTCATTTCGTTGAAAGGCTCCGGAATCGGGAGCTTTCTTCTAGACCAGTTTAGGGAGAATGGGGATAAGGAGAATCAGAAATATTATGAGAGAGGAAAAGCAAATGGGCCGGCCCGAACCGGCCCATTTTCGTTCAAGCCGCGTTTACAGCTGCAGTAACAGAAGCGTCTGAATCTTTGCTGAGCAAGGATTTCCAGATGATTGCGCCGAGTACCGCGCCGATGAGCGGGGCGAACCAGAACAGCCAGAGCTGGCCAAGCGCGGCGGTTTCCGCGAAAAGGGCGACGCCGGTGGAACGTGCCGGATTGACGGAGGTATTTGTCACCGGAATCGAAACCAGATGTATCAGCGTCAGGCCGAGACCAATCGGGATCGGTGCAAACCCAGTCGGAACGGAAGCCGAGGTCGCACCGAGAATGATCATGATGAAGAACGCAGTGAAGACGATTTCTGTGACAAGTGCGGCGACCAAGCCATACTTGCCGGGCGAAAGGTCACCGTAACCGTTGGAAGCGAATCCACCGGCAGTAAAGTCCGCCTTGCCGGATGCAATCAGGTAAAGGACGGCAGCCGCGACGATGGCACCGACAACCTGTGCGATCCAATAGGGAATGAGATCCTTGAAGTCGAAGCGTCCCGCAACGGCAAGGCCGAGCGAAACAGCGGGATTGAAATGGCCGCCGGAAATTCCGCCGACCGCATAGGCCATGGTTAGAACCGTAAGACCAAACGCAAAGGCAACACCAAGCAAACCAATACCGACATCAGGAAATGCAGCGGCAATAACGGCACTGCCGCAACCGCCGAGGACAAGCCAGAATGTGCCGAAGAACTCGGCCGACAGTTTATTGAGCATGGAAACCCCCTTGGATGAAAAGCGGGCCGGGATAGCCCGAATCACGACGCAAATTTATTCCGGTTTTTTAAATTCAACAATATCGGTAAAGATCAACAGGTCGTAATACCTTAGGCGCAGTCGATGTCGTGAATAGTCTGGCACGAATACTGTCACAATAATATCTGGACTGAGCCGTCTGCGTCTAGGTCCATCGCCGCCTCTTGCTCGCGAGCCAGCCAGTCGCTACATGTCGTGGAAATCTTAGGAGACCTGTATGCTCGCCCTCATCCGCACCATCGATCTGGCTCTCGACATTTACACCTGGATTCTCATTGCCAGTGCGATCTTCTCATGGCTCTATGCCTTCAACGTCATCAATTCCAGCAACCGGTTCGTTGCCTCGATAGGAGATTTTCTCTATCGCATCACCGAACCTGCATTGCGACCCATTCGCCGCTTTCTTCCTGACCTCGGCGGTATCGATATTTCCCCGATCGTCCTTTTGTTGATCATCTTCTTCATTCGCCAGTTTCTCTGGACGACGATCGCACCGATTCTGGTTTGATCAAAAAACCACAGCATTTCCGCAAGGAGCGTGACGGGATCACTCTCTTTGTGCGGCTGACGCCGAAATCGGCTAAGGATGCGATTGAAGGTGTGGAAGAGACAGATGATGGGCGCTCCCATCTCAAAGCACGGGTGCGGGCGGTTCCTGAAGACGGAAGGGCCAATGCAGCACTGGTAAAGCTACTGGCGAAGCAACTGGATCTTTCGGCGCGAGATGTAACGATTGCTGCAGGAGCAACTTCGCGACTGAAGCAGGTGAGAATTTCGGGCGATCCTGACGAACTGGCTTTGAAGCTTGCCGTTCTTGAACCGCCCGAATATTGAGCGATCAGGCCTTCTTGGCGTTGTGGCGTTCGATTGCTTCGGTGATGAGCTGGCGGGCGGCATCTTCATCGCCCCAATCCCCAATCTTCACCCATTTGCCGGGTTCCAGATCCTTGTAGTGCTCGAAGAAATGCTGGATCTGTTTGAGCGTGATGTCGGGAAGATCGGTGTAGTTGTGCACCTTCTCGTACCGTAGCGTCAGGTGAGGTGAAGGAACAGCAATGATCTTTTCGTCCTGTCCCTTATTGTCTTCCATGACGAGGACACCGATCGGGCGGACATTGATCACACTCGTAGGCATCAGAGCGCGTGTATTGCAGATCAACACATCTATGGGGTCGCCATCATCCGACAACGTATGCGGCACGAAACCGTAATTGCCCGGATAGGTCATGGGCGTGTGCAGGAAGCGATCGACGAACAACGCGCCCGAATCCTTATCGAGCTCGTACTTGATCGGTTGACCGCCAACCGGGACCTCGATGATAACGTTTACATCTTCAGGGGGATTGTTGCCGACAGCAATGGCATCGATGCGCATATTTTCAGAGTCCTTATGAAGTATGGAAGTCCTGTACTGATTTTTATACCGCGGCGCAACAATGCCGTCGATCCTATGTAAGGAAAACGATTGATAGGCTCATTAAGAGCGAATGGCAAAACACAACTCGGGATTTGAGTGCGAGAAGAATCTGGCCTAAACCAGCATCAATTCCAGACAAAAGCGACCTTCTTGAGCGTCTTGCCATCGAAACACTCGACACCCTCGGCGACATCGCGGCCACCGGCGCTCTGGTAGAATGAAATCGCAAGGTCGTTGTCCTCGAGCGCCCAGATCACCATACCCTTCAGGCCTTGATCGCCGAGACTGCGGCGAGCGGCGCCCAGGAGGCGGGTGCCCAGACCAAAGCCTTGGTATTCCGGCCTGACATAGAGTTCGTAAATTTCACCCTGTTGCTGCAACTGGCGGGCGCGGTTTGGCCCAAGCGTCGCGTAGCCGGCAACGATGCCGCCAACATCGGCTACAAGGATCTGTGTCGAGCGCTGGATCGCCTTTGCCCACCAATTGGCGCCGCGCCGCTCCAACATGTTGTTGAGCGCGCGGTGGGGTATGATACCTGCATATGCGCCTTTCCAGGCAGCCAGATGGATGGCTGAAATCGCCACTGCATCGGCCATATGCGCCCGTCTTATCTCGATCACATGGGTGTTCATGGTCCCTTAATCATAGACCCGCAACGCGCGAGTTCGCAACATCCAAAAAAGCGTTTTGGGCATGTACGAAAACAAAAAAAACGGCGAAGATCGCCGCTTTTGTCTCACGCAGAACATCGATGGTTAGGCAGCGCCTGCAGTCTTGCTGCTCTTTTCGAAACGCTTGCGCTCGTTCGGATCGAGGTAAAGCTTGCGCAGACGAATTGATTTCGGAGTTACTTCCATCAGCTCGTCGTCCTGAATCCAGGCAAGCGCACGTTCCAGAGTCATGCGGATCGGTGGAGTCAACTTGACAGCTTCATCCTTGCCTGCAGCACGAATGTTGGTCAGCTTTTTGCCTTTGAGGATGTTCACTTCAAGATCGTTGTCGCGCGAATGGATGCCGATGATCATGCCGGCATAGACCTTTATGCCAGCCTCGATAATCATTGCGCCGCGATCTTCAAGGTTCCACATGGCGAAAGCTACGGACTCTCCCTGATCGTTGGAGATCAGAACGCCATTGGTTCGGCCGGCGATTTCACCCTTGAAAGGCTCGTAGGCACGGAAAAGGCGATTCATGATCGCGGTGCCACGCGTATCGGTCAAAAGCTCCGACTGGTAGCCGATGAGCCCGCGCGTCGGCGCATAGAATACCATGCGAACGCGATTACCACCGGATGGACGCAGCTCGACCATTTCAGCCTTACGTTCGGACATCTTCTGGACAACGGTGCCGGAATATTCCTCGTCGACGTCAATCAGCACTTCTTCGATGGGCTCGAGCAAAGTGCCGGAGTCATCTCTTTTCAAAACGACGCGAGGGCGCGATATACTTAGTTCAAAACCCTCACGGCGCATGTTTTCAATGAGAACCGCGAGCTGCAATTCGCCGCGACCCGAGACGAAGAAGGAATCCTTGTCGTCGGATTCCTCGACCTTCAGCGCGACATTGCCTTCAGCTTCCTTCATCAGGCGGTCGCGAATGACACGGCTCGTAACCTTGTCGCCTTCGGTGCCGGCAAGCGGACTGTCGTTGACGATAAAGGACATGGTAACTGTTGGCGGATCGATCGGCTGTGCATGCAGGGCTTCGGTCACTTCGAGTGCGCAGAACGTGTCCGCGACGGTGCCTTTCTGCAGGCCTGCGATAGCGACGATGTCACCGGCATGGGCTTCTTCGATCGGCTGGCGTTCAAGACCGCGGAACGCCAGGATCTTCGAGATACGGCCAGTTTCGAGCTGAGTGCCATCGCCATGCAAAACTTTGACCTGCTGGTTCGACTTGACGGTACCAGAATGAATGCGGCCGGTGATGATGCGGCCAAGGAATGGATCGGCTTCAAGGATGGTGCCGATCATCTTGAATGGACCTTCACCGACAGTGGGCGCAGGGACGTGATCGAGAACCATGTCAAACAGCGCTGCCAGACCCTGATCTTTCGGACCTTCCGGGCTCGTCGCCATCCAGCCGTTACGGCCGGAGCCGTAAAGAATTGGAAAATCGAGCTGTTCGTCCGTAGCATCAAGAGCGGCGAAGAGGTCGAAAACTTCGTTCACGACTTCTTCGTGGCGGGCGTCGGGACGATCGATCTTGTTGATCGCTACGATTGGACGAAGACCAACTTTCAAAGCCTTGCCAACGACGAACTTCGTCTGCGGCATGGGGCCTTCTGCAGCATCGACCAGAACGATAGCGCCGTCCACCATGCTGAGGATACGTTCGACTTCGCCGCCAAAATCGGCGTGGCCGGGGGTGTCGACGATATTGATGCGTGTATCTTTCCAGATGACGGAGGTCGCCTTGGCGAGGATTGTGATCCCGCGCTCGCGCTCTATGTCATTGGAATCCATCATCCTTTCGCCAACCCGCTGGTTTTCGCGGAAGTTGCCAGACTGTTTCAATAGTTCGTCAACGAGCGTGGTTTTGCCATGGTCAACGTGTGCGATGATCGCGATGTTGCGCAGTTTCATAAGGTTCTCTTTTGGAGGATTGTGGACGCCATCTGAGCTGCGCCGCTTTACATTTGCGCGCTCCATACATGTTTTTTCGCAAACGCGAAAGGGGGCAAAGCGTTTTGGCCCGCATGACAGCCATGCAGACCAAAAGGTTTAAAGCAATGTTCCCGACAGGATTATCAAGGCGATACTGAAGTAAATCACCAATCCGGTTACATCAACGAGCGTTGCCACGAACGGCGCCGAGGCGCTCGCAGGATCGAAGCCGAGCTTTTGCATGGCGAATGGCAGCATGGACCCGGCCAGCGAGCCGAATGTCACGATCCCGACCAGCGCCGTGCCGACGGTTGCAGCGACGAGCGGCCAGTGCTGGCCATAATCATAGAGACCCAACATTTGCCACGTCGCAATCCGGACCACGCCGATCAGCCCGAGGAACGAGCCGAGCACGAGGCCTGTCGGGATTTCGCGCAATGCGACCCGCCACCAATCCTTCAACCGCAATTCCTGCAACGCCAGGGCGCGGATGAGCAAAGACGTGGCTTGAGAGCCGGAATTGCCGCCGGAACTCATGATAAGCGGAATAAAAAGAGTCAAAACGACTGCTTTCTCCAATTCCCCTTCAAAATGCTGCATGGCGCTGGCGGTCAGCATTTCGCTCAAGAACAACACGCCAAGCCAACCGGCGCGTTTGCGCAGCATCTGCACGAAGCCGATTTGCATGTAGGGCTTGTTCAAAGCCTCCATGCCGCCGAACTTCAGCGTATCCTCGGTCATCTCCTGGGTCATGGCGTCGATCACGTCATCCACGGTGACGATACCGATGATCTGGTCGCTGTCATTTACCACCGGGACGGCGAGCAGATCATGCTTGCGAAAAAGCCGTGCCACGTCTTCCTGGTCAGTCAGCGGGGCAACGGTCACGGGGGCGACGTCGCGGCCAATACTCATGATCGAAGCGTCCGGTTCGCTGGTGATCAAGCGGCGCAGGGTTACGACCCGCAACAGATTTTTCGTTGCAGGATCAGTAACATAGATGGCATAGATGGTCTCCCTCGACCGCTCCACTTCGCGAATGTGCTGCAGCGTTTGCGTGGCGGTCCAGTTGGACGGCACGCTGACGAATTCGGTCGTCATCAGGCTGCCCGCCGTATGCGGCGGATAGCGCAGGAGCTTGCGCAATGCGGCCGTCGTTTCTGGCCCGAGACCGACAACAAGCCGGGCCCGGGTCTTGGTATCGAACTCGTGAAAGATGTCGGTGACACGGTCGATCGACATTGCGTCAAGGAGTTGCCGCGCGGTCTCGGCCGGCAATCCCTTTATGATACCGGCAGCATCATGCAACTCCGGCTGATCAAGGATCAGGACGGCGTGCTCGTGCGGCATGTCGGCAAGAATCTCAATGGATTCAGATAGTTCGAGCTCATTGAGAAGTTCGATCGCATCTGCAGCATGCATGGTTGCAAGCTGTTCTGCGAGGGTCAGCACGGATGCCAGCTCGGCATTGTCCGCACCTGTGGGAAAGCGAAGATCGTTCATTTTAGCTCGCCTTTCTGTCGATCCGCCGTCACAGGGGATCGAGGCGAGCTGATCTCAGATCAGGCCACGATCGCCGTTGACGGCGCAAACAATCGACTACTACTGTCGTCGCTGGGCATGAGAGATTTAACTCCGGTTGAAGATATACAGACTTGTGGACACAGGTCCGCACGATGTGCATTTGGTCCTGTCGAACGTCAAAGTCAAGCCTTTTGATTTGCTGCAAAAAACACAACTTTGTGCAACTAAACTTCGCGCTCCGATTGATAAACATGGGCCGGAATCGACGATTGTTGTGGGGGTCTTATCGATTCCTGTGCAAGATTCGACTCATCCTGCGCCAAAAGCGCGGGCGACCGGAAGCTTTTCATTGAGGAACACAAATCCCGGAAGGCTCAGTCCCTCACCCGCGCATTTTCCGGATCATATAATGGCTCCAGATGGACTTCAGCAGCGTAACGTTCATTGGCGACGATGAGCTCATATTTGCCCTCGGTGAGGAAAGCGTCACTGATGCCATCGGCCTTGCGCACATAGCCCATGCCAATCGGACGATCGACCGTGTAGCTGTAGCCGCCGCTGGTGAGATAGCCGACCGGCTCGCCATTGCGCAGGATGGTCTCGCGGCCGAGCAGTACGACGTCCTTGTCCGTGACTGTGAACGTTGCGAGTCTTTTTTTGAGCGAAGCGGCATGGATGGCCTCGCTCGCCTGCCGTCCGACGAATTCGGTGTCCTTGCGCAGTTTCACCGCCCAGCCGAGTCCAGCCTCGAATGGTGAGTCATTCGGGGTGATGTCGGAACCCCAGGCGCGGTATCCCTTCTCCAGACGCAGGGATTCCAGTGCCCGATAGCCGACCGGCCTGATGCCGAATTCTTTTCCGGCCAGCATCAGCGCATCAAAGACCTCGCCGGTTGCAGCAATTGGCACATGCAACTCCCAGCCGAGTTCGCCGACATAGGTGATGCGCAGCGCCCGAACCGTTTCGCCGGCGATCTTGATCTCGCGAACATGACCGAAAGGAAATGCAGCGTTGCTGACATCGGCGTTGGTGACCCCGACCAAGACGTCGCGCGCCTTGGGGCCCATTAGCGAAAGGGTACCGAAGTCCTCGGTTACGTCGGTGAGTTTCGCATCGAGGTCTTTGCCGATGTGATCCCGGATCCAGGCGAAGTCATGGGTGCGAAAGCCGGTGCCGGTGACGATGTAGAACCTGTCGTCGGAGAGCCGTGCAACGGTCAGGTCGCACTCGATGCCGCCGCGCGTATTCAGGAGTTGGGTATAGGTCAGGCGGCCCGAAGGTTTCGACACATCATTGGCGCAGATGGTGTCGAGCGCCTTTGCGGAGTCCCTGCCGGTCAATTCGAACTTGGCGAAGGAAGACTGGTCGAAAATGCCGACCTTGTCGCGCACGTGCCGATGTTCTTCGCCGACGGCATCGAACCAGTTCTGGCGGCCCATGGAATAGACGTCTTCGGCAGCTACGCCTTCTGGCGCGAACCAGTTGGGCCGCTCCCAGCCGAGCTTGGAGCCGAAGACGGCGCGATGCTGCTTCAGACGCTCATAGAGCGGAGAGACGATAGCAGGGCGCCCGGACACATATTCCTCGTGCGGAAAGCCGACAGTGTAGTGTTTGCCGTAGGCCTCAAGAGTCCTGTCGCGCACCCAGTCGCGATTGCGGTGGAGATTGGAGAAGCGCCTGATATCGACGGTCCAGAGGTCGAGCGGCGCTTCGCCATCGATGGCCCATTGTGCCAGCACCCAGCCCGCGCCGCCACCGGAGGCGATGCCGAACGCGTTGAAGCCAGCTCCGACGAACATGTTGGAACATTCCGGCGCGACGCCGAGGATGAAATTGCCGTCGGGCGTAAAGCTCTCCGGGCCGTTGATCATCTGCTTGACGCCAACGGTTTCAAGCGCGGGGATACGTTCGATCGCAGCGAGCATATGCTGCTCGAAATGATCAAAATCATCATCGAACAGGCGGAACTGCCAGTCGTTCGGCACATCGCCGGTCATCCAGCTCTGCGGATTGGGCTCATAACCGCCCATGACCAGGCCGCCGACTTCTTCCTTAAAGTAAGTGCGGCGGTCCGGATCCCGGATCGTCGGCGCATTGGATGAAAGCCCGTCGATTTTTTCGGTGATGATGTATTGATGTTTGACCGGCTGCAGCGGCACATTGATGCCGGCCAACTCACCGACCTGCCGTGCCCATTGGCCGGCGCAATTGACGACCTTTTCGCAGGCAATGTCGCCCTGGTCGGTCTTGACCTTGACGATCCGGTCGCCATTCATCTCGAAGCCGGTGACGCGGATGTTCTCGATGAGTTTCGCGCCATGCATGCGAGCGCCGCGCGCCAGTGATTGGGTAATATCGGAAGGGCTGGCCTGCCCGTCGGTTGGCAGCCAGCTCGCGCCAACGAGATCATCGACACGCATCAGCGGGAACATGGCCTTGGCCTCCTGCGGGGAGAGGAGGTGCATTTCCATGCCGAAACTTCCCGCAGTGGTTGCGAGGCGGCGGAACTCGGTCCAGCGGTCCTGATTGGTGGCGAGGCGCAAGCAGCCGGTCATTTTCCAGCCGGTCGCAAGGCCGGTTTCCTCATCGAGACGTTTGTAGAGATCGACCGAATATTTGAGGACGCGGGTAATCGACGCGGAGGAACGCAATTGCCCGACCAGCCCCGCCGCGTGCCATGTCGAGCCAGAGGTCAGTTGCCCCATCTCCAGCAATACCACGTCGGCCTTGTGATCCTTGGCAAGATGATAGGCCGTCGAGCAGCCGATAATCCCGCCGCCAATGACGACGATCTGGGCATGGGAGGGGAGGGTCATAATGATGTACCGCTTTTGAAGATCACAGTTGCATATCCATTGTGCGTGGTTCGCCCTTCGACAGGCTCAGGAGGCTCACCATGAGGGAGGTTGGGTTGATTGCAGTGAGCCAAGCAATGCGCTCTTGGCGACCGTTGTTGCAAGGCACTAATCTCCCTCATGGTGAGCCTCCTGAGCCTGTCGAAGGGCGAACCACGCACATTTGGATTTGCCAACCAAACGACACAGATAGCTGCAGGTTAGAATCATTTTCCATACTCGGTCCGGTACCGATCAAGAGCTTGGTCGAGCCGCTGCAGGTTCTCGGTGGTATAGGCAACGTAGTCGACGCCGGGTGCGTCGAGGTAAAGCTCGGAAACCATGCTCCACATGGCCTCGCGCAACAACGAAGCGCATTGCATGGCTGCATGGGCGCGCCTGAGTTCGCGGTCGGGCGCGGCTTGAAAATAGGCGGCAAGCAAGGCCTCGGACTCGTCTTCGCTCAATCCCGCATTGGAAGCAAGGCCCGCAAGATCGAACATGGAGGTCGAAAAACCGGCATACTCGAAATCAATCAGCCAGAGGCGATTGCCATCATCGAGTATGTTGGCAGGCAAGAGATCGTTGTGGCTGAAGATGATCGGCAGTGGCCGTTGCACGGCTTCCATTTCCGCGGCGACGGCAAGATAGGTGGCAAGGTGCGGCACCATGCGGCTGTTGCCCGCCTGCAGCGTGCGGGCATAATCACGGATGACATGGAAGACCCAGAACATGAAACCCGGCCCGAGGATATGTTCGGGCATTGTCGTGTGGAATTGCCGGATCAGTTCGGCTATGCGCGGTATATTGGCCCGCACATCGTCCGCATTGTAGGTGCGTGCGCCGAGGAACGCGGTTACCATGACGCCGTCGCCCGCATGGAACAGTTCCGGGGCAAAACCGGCGCGATGCGCCGCCTTGGCCGTCATCGCCTCGCGGTCGCGGAACACATGGTGAAACGGATAGTCGGTTCCGAAGCGCACGACATATTTGCGGTTATCGTCTTCGACGACATAACTCTCGTTGCTAATCCCGCCCTTCAAAAGAGCAATATGAATATCGCCCTGCCAGAGCGGCAGAGCGGCAATACGTCGTCTGATTTCTGAAAATGCCGTCATCTGCTGACAAATGCGTGGTTCGACAGACTCACCATGACGGCGTTGATCTGCAGAAGGAGGGTTGTGGGCTCTCCAAGAACAGGAATCCGTCTGTGGCAAAGACTTCTGTTTCGCATCCCAATAACTGCTTTTTGATTATTTGCAGGGATACTCCCCCTCATGATGAGCCTGTCGAACCACGTATTTATCTAATAATGTGACTTTCCGCCTTTATATCACCTATGTCAACACGTTTTTGTGGTGATTTGTGGCTTTAATGACAAATTTGTGGGAATCGTGTGATAATGTTGCGGATAATTTACACTTGGCTGGGGTTTCAGGCATGAATTCCAAACGACACGGCGAAATAAAACGGCTGCTGCAGGACGAAGGGACTATATCCATCGCCGATCTGGCGCAAAAACTTGGTGTGTCCCTCGAAACCATCCGGCGCGACGTAAAGCCGATGACAGATGAGGGCACAATCGTCAAAATCCATGGTGCCATCGGTCTGCCGCAGCATCTGGGCGAAGCGCCATTCGAGATACGCATGCGCGAAAACGCGCCGGCCAAGCGCATGATTGCGCAATGGGTCGCGCGGACGATCCAGGACGGCGACTCCATCATGCTGGACACTGGTACAACCACGAGTTTTCTCGCCCGCGAGTTGCTACAGCACCGGAACCTGACGGTCATAACCAATTCATCCGATATTGCCCGCACGTTGGCGACCGTGAATGGCAACCGGGTTTTCATGGCGGGTGGCGAGTTGCGCCGGGATAGCGGAGCGGCCTTCGGGGTCTCGGCAATCGAGTATGTCAACCGTTTCAGTGTTGACCATTCCGTCATTTCGGTGGGGGCGATGGATGCGGTGGGCGGACTTACCGACTACGATCTGGAGGAGGCGGAATTTGCCCGCACGGTGTTGTCGCGCGGTACACGCTCGATCGCGATCACGGACGCGGCGAAATTCGGCAAGCGTGGCCTTGTCCAGGTCTGTGGGTTCGGCGGGTTCGGTGAACTGGTGACTGACCAGGAACCGCCGGACGACATCATGCAGGCGCTGCATGTAGCGGGCACGGTTGTTACTATTGCCGGCAGGAACGCATGAATCGGGTGGGCATCGCACGCTGAGGTGCTAGAATCGCGCGTGAATCGGAGATCACGTGATGAAGATTTTGCTGCGGAAGTCCATCCAGACGCCGCTTGGACCGATGATTGCGATGGCGGGCGATGAAGGATTGTCATTGCTGGAGTTTGACGACCGGCCAGCCTTGCCGGCGGAGGTCGAGGAACTCGAAAAACGCTACGGCTACACTATTGAACCGGGCAAAAATGCCGTGCTTGAGCAGATCGAGGCGGAGCTGGTTGATTATTTTGCCGGCAAGCTCACCTTGTTCGAAACGCCGCTTGTGCTGCCGGGCATGGCATTTCAGCGGCAGATTTGGTCGACACTGCAGGCAATTCCCTATGGGGAAACACGCACATATGGCGGCATAGCCAGAGATCTGGGCAAGCCGGGTTCAAGCCGTGCCGTGGGTGCGGCCAATGGACAAAACAGGGTTGCAATCGTTGTCCCGTGCCACCGGGTCATTGGCGCCGATGGTTCCCTGACCGGTTATGGCGGCGGGCAGCGGCGCAAGCGCTTGCTGCTCGATCTCGAACACCGCATATTCGCCAGCATGGCCAGGCGGCCAGTGTTCCATCCGATTACGGCACAGGGAAGCCTGTTGTGAACAGGGGCCTGTGCTAAACTGCCACCTGCATTTGTGTGCCCACCCTGCTTATATTCAACTTGGTCGCTCGCTGTGACCGGAAAGGCAGAAGTCCCGTGTCACATGTTCACTACCATCCCACTGAAAACCCGATGAAAACCGGGATTCTCGGGCGCTGCCCGCGATGCCAGCAGGGGCATCTGTTCAGTGGTTTCCTTCAACTGGCGCCGTCCTGTGAGGTTTGCGAGCTTGACTATTCCTTTGCCGACCCGGCGGACGGCCCGGCGTTTTTTGCCATGACCATCGTTGCCGTGCCCGCCCTGGTATTTGCACTGTGGCTGCAGACGACCTACGAAGTGCCCATCTGGGTGCATCTGATCACGACACTGCCGTTGACGCTGCTTGGCAGCCTCATCCTTTTGCGGCCGCTGAAGGGCTGGCTTGTCTGCTCGCAATATTTCCACAAGGCCGAAGAAGGCAAGCTCGTGCGCAAGGGCGATGTCTGACGGATTGCCCTTGCGCAGTATAGATCAGGCGTTGGCGCCGCCATCGATGGTGAGCGATGCGCCCGTGATAAAGCGGCCATCGTCACCCGCCAGGAACGCTACAAGACCGGCGATATCGCTCGCCTCTCCAAATTTTGGAATCGCCATACGGGCACGCTGGCCATCAGCGTGATCACCATTGGCGGGATTCATGTCCGTATCGGTCGAGCCGGGATGGACGATGTTGGCTGTGATTTCCCTCGGGCCAAGATCACGTGCCAGCGCCTTGGTCAGACCTATGAGGGCGGCCTTGCTGGTTGAATAGGCGATGAGACCGGGGAAAGGCACGATCTCGGCGAGATTGCTGCCGATGTTGATGATACGCCCGCCCGCGCCCATCAGCGCCGCTGCCGCCTTCGCGGCGACGAAGCTCGCGCGGACGTGGATGGACATGACGCGGTCGAACTCCTCGAGCGTCAGCGCATCGACGGTATCCATCGAGTAGACGCCGGCATTATTGACGAGAATATCCAGCCTGCCAAATTTGGCGTGCGTCTCGTTGACTGCGGCCTCGATGGCGGCTGCATCAAGATTATCCGCCTTAATGGCGATGGCGCGACGGCCCAGCTTCTCGATTGTCTTGACGGTCTCTTCTGCCTTGGCAGCGGCGCTCGTATAGGTAATGGCGATATCTGCACCATCCTCTGCCAATTTCAGTGCAATCGCGGCACCCATGCCGCGGCTTCCGCCCGTGATGAAGGCAATCTTATTTTCAAGACGTGACATCGTGTTTCCTTTTTGTAATGATCGATACGTATTGCAATGTCACTATTGCGTAGCGGCGTCAAGTGATTTATGTATTAGTCGTTACAGAAAGGAAATTCGTGATGTCTCCGAAGGGTCGTCCGCGTGCATTCGACCGCGATGCAGCGCTTGACTGCGCCATGCGGGTTTTCTGGCAGAAGGGCTATGACAGTGCGTCCCTGGCGGATCTGACGCAAGCGATGCACATCAATGCGCCCAGTCTCTACGCTGCGTTTGGCAGCAAGGCGGAGTTGTTCCAGGAGGCTGTCGAGCTCTATACGAACAAGATCGGCCAGCGCATCAAACATTCATTGCCGACGGCGGCGACTGCAAAGGAGGGGGTCGCCGATTTTCTCATGCAGACAGCGATCTCTCATACCGACCCAGGCCAGCCGCATGGCTGCATGGTGGTGATGGGCGCGTTGCACGGCGATGAGGGTCCGGGTACGCCGTCATCGCTGCTGAAAGAGCGCCGCCTCGGCAACGTGACCCAGTTGCGCCAACGGCTGGAGCGCGCCGTGCGCGAAGGCGAACTCTCCAAGACTGTCGATATCCAGCAGGTGGCGGAGTTCTACGCGACCGTGCAACATGGCATGTCGATCACCGCGCGTGACGGCGCCACATTTGAGCAATTGAAGAAGACCGCGGATGCTGCCATGGCGGCCTGGGGCGGGTTGACTTCACCCTGATGGGCATCTGATGCAATTTTCTGCGCTTCCGGTGCTCATGGACCAAATGTCCACTGCGCTCCGGGTCTCGAAACTCACACCAGCTGCCTCATCAGGCTGAAGTCAGATGCAAACTGGCATCAGATCGAACGAACAGGATCGAGCGTCACCTTGTAGAGTTCGGCATCGTCGCGGTCCATCAGCCTCACCGTCATCTGTTCGCTTGCCGCATCGATATCGACGAGACCGAAGAATTGCAGCCCGGCCGAGGGCGGCAGGTTCTGTCCCTGCTCGGGCGTTGGCGCCTTGATGAACTTCAATTCCGGCCCGAAGGTCTGATCGAGATCGTTGGGACCGAAAGTGCCGGCATGAATGGGGCCCGAGACGAACTCCCAGAACGGCTCGAAGTCCTGGAACTGCGCCTTGTCCGGATTGTAATAATGCGCTGCCGTGTAGTGCACATCTGCCGTGAACCAGACGGTATTGCGGATACCGGCAGATTTGATGAAGCGCAGCAGATCGGCAATCTCGAGCTCCCGGCCCTTCGCCGGGCCGTTGTCGCCATTGGCGACGGCCTCCGCCCCCTTCTTCTCCTTGGCATTATCCCACACCACCAGACCCAGCGGCATGTCCGCAGCGATGACCTTCCATGTGGCCTTGGAATTGAGCAATTCACGCTTCAGCCAGCGCACCTGGTTCGCGCCAAGAATGGACGATTCCGGCGTGATCGTGTCTTCCACATCCGGACCATTCGGACCGCGATAGGAGCGCAGGTCGAGAAAGAAAACATCGAGGAGCGGACCATATGCAATCTTGCGGTAAACGCGTCCGGGTTCAGCAGGCGTGTAGCGGATGGGGGTCATTTCGTGAAAGGCACGCCCGGCACGGGCCGACAGGAGCGCGATGGATTTTTCGGTGTAGCGATCGTCGGCGGTCAGATCCTTGGAGGAAGACCAGTTGTTGAGCACTTCGTGGTCGTCCCACTGGAGGAAAGTCGGGCAGATCGCATTCAGGGCACGGACGTGATCGTCGAGCATGTTGTATTTCCACTGGCCGCGATATTCGTCCAGCGTTTCGGCTACCTTGCGCTTCTCATCGGTGATGATGCGGTTCTTCCAAATGGTGCCGTCCTTCAGCTTGGTTTCCTCGACGAGAGGGCCGTCTGCATAGATCGTATCGCCCGAGTGCAGGAAGAAATCGGGGGTGTGGCTGGCAATCGTCGCATAGGTTTTCATGCCAATCTCGTCGATACCCCAGCCTTGGCCCACCGTATCGCCCGACCAGGCAAAACGGACATTGCGCTTTGCCGTCGGGGCAGTTTTGAAATGGCCTATAATCGGTTCCGAGACAGCATTGAGGTCGCTGAGATCAACTGCAGTCAGGCGATAGAAAATATCCTGATCCGAGACGAGATCGGTGAGCAATTGCTTGACCGCAAGGTCACTGTCCGGGAAGGCATCGAGCGGCGGCAACGAATAGGCGTTGGCAAAGCTCTCCGTCGTGGAAACTTCGATATTGACCCGCGCTGGCCTGTCGGTTCGCGTCCAGATCATGCCCGTTGTCGTGTCGACGTCACCCGACTGCACGCCATGGGTAAAAACGGGTCGCGCATTGGCGCGTGAATAGGAGGGGAGGGCAAGACCTGACGCTGCGGTCAGTGCAACGGCTCCCGATGAAGCGAGGAAGTTGCGGCGCGTGAACGAAGCCGATCTGCTCATGGTGTTCTCTCCGGGCTGGCTGACGCATGACCCCAAAACCGCAAAAGGGCCTTGGGGGAGGATTATGCGCCGATTCAATTGGCTGGCTGAGTCTTCTTTGCGCGGAGAACGTTTCAGTTTTTTTGCAGTTCTGTGAAGTTTGTTCAAAACAAAAAAACGGGCGGCAAAAACCACCCGTTTTCGTCGTCAACAGCAGAAGCTGATGATCAGCTTGCAGTTTCTTCAGCCGGAGCTTCTTCGGCAGGGGCAGCAGCTGCTTCTGCAGCGGCAGCCTTTTCAGCCTCAGCGGCGGCGGCAGCAGCTTCCGCATCAGCAATGACCTTGGCCTTTGCATCTTCTTCAGCCTGCTTGGCCATGGCAACGCGTTCCTGTGCCTTCTTGCCCGGCAATGCCTTTTCAGGATTGCTGCGGGTGTCGCGCTTGGCGATACCGGCCTGATCGAGGAAGCGCAGAACGCGGTCCGTTGGCTGTGCGCCGTGACCGATCCAGTAATTGATGCGGTCGGCATCGAGCTTGACGCGGTCGCCATCCTTGGGAAGCATCGGATTCCATGAACCGACGTTTTCGATGAAACGGCCATCGCGCGGCGAACGCACGTCAGCAATGACGACGTGGTAGTAAGGGCGCTTCTTCGACCCTGCGCGGGCCAGACGGATTTTCAGTGACATTGGTATTCTCCTTGGTAGTTGGGTTAAGCGCCATTTTCCTTGGCGGCTGTTGTTTCGTGATGCCTGATCACTTCCTTGACGATGAAGTTCAGGAACTTCTCGGCAAAATCGGGGTCCAGATCTGAATCCAGCGCCAAAGAGCGCAGACGTTCGACCTGTAGTTTTTCACGCCCCGGGTCAGCGGGTGCGAGGCCATTCTTCGCCTTCAAAACGCCCACTGCCTTGGTGCAGCGGAAACGTTCGGCGAGCATGTGGATCAACGCTGCATCGATATTGTCGATGGAAGCGCGCAGCTGGAGCAGTTCTTTGGGGAGAGAGGAGGACGACATATTCACCCTTTCTTTTTCGGCAGCCCTGGAAGACCACCACCAAGGCCGGGCAGGCGCGGCATGCCGCCGCCCAGGCCACCGAACCCGCCCGGAAGACCACCGAGCCCGCCAGGCAAGCCGCCGCCCTTGCCAAAACCAGCGGCTTCCGCCTGCTTCTGCAAGGCTTCAAGCTGCTTCGGGTCCATCTTGGACAGGTCGGGCATGCCGCCCATGCCGCCAAGGCCTCCAAGACCCATTTTCGCGCCGAGGCCGCCCATCATCTGTTTCATCATGCCGCCTTTGCCCTTGCCGCCCATCGCCTTCATCATGTCCGCCATCTGGCGATGCATCTTGAGAAGCTTGTTGATCTCGGCGGCATTGGTGCCGGAACCCTTGGCGATACGCTGCTTGCGCGAATGCTTGAGCAGATCGGGATTGCCACGCTCGGCCTTGGTCATCGAAGAGATAATAGCGAGCTGGCGCTTGAAGATCGAATCGTCGAGACCGGCCGCAGCCATCTGATCCTTCATCTTGCCCATGCCGGGCATCATGCCCATGATGCCGCCCATGCCGCCCATCTTCTGCATCTGTCCGATCTGGTCAGCCAGATCGTTAAGATCGAACTTGCCGGACTGCATCTTCTTGGCCATCGCCGCGGCTTTTTCCGCATCAATGTTTTCGGCTGCCTTTTCGACCAGCGAAACAATGTCGCCCATGCCGAGAATGCGATCGGCGATGCGCCGCGGGTAGAACTCTTCCAGCGCATCCATCTTTTCGCCGGTGGCGATCAGCTTGATCGGCTTGCCTGTGACGGCGCGCATGGAAAGGGCTGCACCGCCGCGGCCGTCGCCATCCATACGGGTAAGAACGAGACCGGTGATGCCGACGCGCTCATCGAAGGATCGCGCAAGATTGACGGCGTCCTGCCCGGTCAGCGCATCGGCGACCAGCAGGATTTCATGCGGGTTGGCCTTTTTCTTGATGTCGGCCATTTCGATCATCAATGGCTCATCGATATGGGTGCGGCCCGCCGTATCGAGAATGACGACATCATGGCCGCCGAGCTTGGCCGCCTGAACGGCACGCGCTGCGATCTCGACGGGTGTCTGGCCGGCAATGATTGGCAGCGTGTCGACGCCGGTCTGCACACCGAGCTGGCGCAACTGTTCCTGTGCGGCCGGGCGGCGCGTATCGAGAGAGGCGAGCAGCACCTTCTTCCTCGACCGCTCGGTCAGGCGCTTGCCGATCTTGCCGGTGGTGGTGGTTTTACCGGAACCCTGCAGACCAACCATCATGATGACGACCGGCGCCGGCGCATTCAGATCTATGGTGACGCCCTCGGCGCCGAGCATGTCGACCAGCTCGTCATGGACGATCTTGACGACCATCTGGCCGGGCTTGATGCTCTTGACGATATCAGCGCCAACGGCCTTGGCACGAACCTTGTCGGTAAACGAACGGACGACATCGAGCGCGACGTCAGCTTCGATCAGCGCCCGGCGCACTTCGCGCAAGGCCGCCGCGACATCGGCATCCGACAGCGCGCCACGGCCTGTGAGGCCGTTCAAAATCGAACCAAGTCGTTCCTGTAAGCTCTCGAACATCCAGTTTTCCTTTATCCTTTCAGGGACCCGTTCCCCAAAAGATAAGTACCAACCACGCCAGGGCAAAGAGCTCAAAGCAAAATGACACCCGAGGGCGCATCGCGCTGTCGGGTGTTGACCTCCGGGATCGTCTAGACCCTTGTGGGGCCCCGGTCGGCTGCTCGGAGTTTCAAAACTCGTCGCGGATTGATATGCGGCTTAA
This sequence comes from Phyllobacterium zundukense, assembly GCF_025452195.1. Taxonomy (NCBI): domain Bacteria; kingdom Pseudomonadati; phylum Pseudomonadota; class Alphaproteobacteria; order Hyphomicrobiales; family Phyllobacteriaceae; genus Phyllobacterium; species Phyllobacterium zundukense. The sequence continues at coordinate 1,239,830 of NZ_CP104973.1, forward strand.
ACAGGAAATGCCGCGTGGAGTCAAGACGCGCGGGGTCAGGCGCGCTTTTTCCGGCTTGTCGCAGCGTCCGGCGCCTCATTTAGAGTTGTATGGACTTGCGCAATGCCTCGTCGATGCGGCCCTGCCAGCCACGGCCGCTTGAGCGATAATGATCGAGCACATCCGGGCTGAGACGAATGGAAACCGGATTTTTGGCGCATCGGCTTGTCCGGAAATTACGGACTATGCGGCAAGCGGGATTAACAATTGGCGGGATCTGACGACCACAACGGCGCAGGTGAGGGGCTATCTCGGTATTTCCCCCTCGGCCTATGAGGATGCGCTCGATGTTTTTGGTCAGGAGAACACTGCCGTCATCATCGCCTGCATCCTGCAGCGAGCCCAACACATCAATTCCGCGGGCGGTTACCTGCGGGCTTTGACCGAAAAGACGCGGGCAGGGGGAGTTTTCCGTCGGGCCTATGCTGATGGCGGCGCTGAACGCAAAATGGTGCGCATCCGCAGTTGGTGGGTCCAGTGGGCTGGTTATCCGCCAGGTCCTGGCTGCTGCAGCGGAGTGGTGGGAGCCAGACTGGGAGGCGCCTCTTCGGTCGAACAAAAAGCAAGTGCAGCCAACAGCGCAAATCCCATGACAAGCGCGAGGAAGAAGAGGTGTTGTGTGTTCATCTGTTTCCACCGTTTGAGCACAGTTCGATGCGCATCCTTCCATCCTCTACCCACTAACGGAACATAACCTCAATGGATCGAAGAGCGCCAATATGTCAAATCGCCCGGTCCTGGGTTGACAGCTTTTTTAGCGGTATCCGGCTTTGACTCCACCATCGCAACCCGGTGTTTCGAGATCGCGCTCGTATATCTTCTGTATCTGGTTTGCGGCCCGTTGCTTCGATGCCTGGTCACCACTCATTGTACCTTGGCGGAATTGCGAATGGCCAAGCAGAAAAACCCAGCGCCAGTGGCCTTTGAGCGGGCCTCCATCGATGCGATAAATCCGGCCGACATCGATGGGATGCGCGCGGTGTGCGCTCGTGCATCGCCTCAAGCTGGCTTGCAATATCACGGAACGTCAGGTCCGGTTTGGCGTTGGCAATTCCGGTGATCAGCGACATCAATCGATCTTGCGGCATGCGCCGAGGCGCGGGGACAATCAATCCTGGATTAGCGAGTCCCTCGCGCACCAGCCGTTTGACCGACCTACGCAGGCGATCGACCGACCATTTCTGCCCTATCTCGCGATTGATCTTGAAACACAGTTAAGCATACAGAGTTGATTGCATAAGTTTTCTATGGCATTGGGTGACACGGTCGGGAAGCCGATTCTCGGATCGAAATTCAGACATCGATGGGCAGCGTTTGCGTTCACGCCGCCGCGTCCCATCCATTGCGAATATGGCGGTGGCCCTCGCGGTAGACCGCTTCCGGCGTCTCGGAAAAGTCGCGCCAGACCTTCGTCGCCGCGGCAAGGTCCTTGAGCGCACGGCCGAAGGCCTCGATCGTCAGCCAACCGTCGTAGCCACTCGCGCGCAGTGCCCGGAACGTCTCCGCCCAGGGAATGTTGCCGCGCCCCGGTACGCCGCGATCGTTCTCCGAAATGTGGACGTGGACGATGCGGCCGCTGTTTCGCATGAAGGCGTCGATCGGATCGGCCTCCTCGATATTGCTGTGGAAGGTGTCGTACATAGCGCGGATGTTCGGATGCCCGACCGCGTCGACATGGGCCGCAAGGGCGTCCATCGTGTTGAAGAGGTAACATTCAAAGCGGTTCAATGCCTCGAGCCCGATCGTGACGCCGCGCTTTGCTGCGTGATCGCCGATCGCTAGTTGCGAGGAGATCGAGCGCTTGAGTTCCGCCGCTGTCGGCCCGCTTCCGGAAAATTGGCCGAGCGTTGAATGCAACGGCCCGCTCAGCATTGGGGCGCCGAGCGCATCGCTGCAGTCGATTGCCCATTTCATGTAGTCGATGCCGCGTTTACGGGTGGCGGAGTCGGGGGCAATCAGGTTCATCGAGGGGTCGCCCATGGCGGAAACGGCAGTTCGTTCCAAGCCAATCCGCTCCAGCAGATCCCCCAGCCGGCGGTAGTTGTCTGGCGTGCCCGAAAAGACCGGGATCTCGACGCCGTCAAACCCCGTGTCCTTGATGTCGCGCAAAAGCCCTTCATGCTTCCGGCCGACGCTAGTCGTCCAGAGGAACATGCACATACCGATCTTCACGTGTCCTCCTTTTGGCCTACAGGCCTTGTGCGTCGCTTATAGCACCTAACGGTTTTCCATGATCTGGTAATACCAAATATGAGAATCTGGTCAAGCCAATTCGCTGGTTCGATCACCCGCAAAACCCACGCAAAAGCAAGAGAATTAGCATTAAGCATTGACATAATAATAGAAATCGCCGCTTCGACTCCATCTTGCATAGGGTGAAAAATTACGCTAGAGCTTTCAAATAACGAGAATTGGCCACACCAGATCGCTCAAAGGCGGCGTGTTGGCTGACGAGAAGGCGACCATTACTGTCGTCGGTGCTCGAGCAAGCTGTAAACAGCCTGGGAGGACTTCATGCATCTTTCGACACACAACTGGATGCGGGCGGAACCGCTCGCCCTCACGCTGAGGCGGATCAAGAAATATGGTTACGAAAGCATCGAGATATCCGGCGAGCCGGCACAATACGACGTCAAGGAGACGCGCGCACTGCTGAAAGAATACGGCATCCGCTGCTGGGGCGCCGTCACGCTGACACTCGGCGAACGCAACCTTGCCGCCAGGGACGAAGGCCAGCGTGCCAGGTCAGTGGACTATGTCAAGAGCGTCATCACGATGGTCAGCGAACTCGAGGGCGAGATCGTCACCCTTGTACCGGCAACTGTGGGCAAGGTGGTGCCGGACGGGACCGAGGAGGAAGAGTGGACGTGGGTGGTGGGGGCCACCAAGGAATGTTTTGCTCATGCGCGGAACAAGGGCGTGCGCATTGCCGTCGAGCCGCTCAACCGTTTCGAGACCTATTTCTTCAATCGCGCCGCCCAGGCGTTGGCGCTCGCCGATGCCGTCAGCCCCGAATGCGGGGTCTGTCTCGATGCTTTTCACCTGAATATCGAGGAGGAAGACATGTATGGGGCGATCCGGCTTGCCGGAAAGCGCCTGTTCGATTTCCATGTCGCCGACAACAACCGTTTCGCCGCCGGCCTCGGCCAGCTCGACTGGCCAAAGATCATCGGCACGCTGAAAGAGATCGGATACGACGGCGCAGTAACGAACGAGTTCGTCGCTCCGGTCGATCGCACGCCAGCGGCCAAGTACCCCGACATGGTGGAGCGCAACCCCGTCGATATCCCGCCGGAGCAACTGAAGTTCATCCAGGACCACGGCTCAAGCCTGCTCACCGAGAAGTTCTACGACGATCAGATGCGGATCACCGCCGAGACGATCCTGCCGCTGATCAGGTAACGAACAATGCCCTGCGGCCCGCCGGTCGTGAGGGCGAGGAATCCGACACATGCGCATCAAGACAGTAGAGGCCTGGTGGGTGAGCATCCCCATAGAGGCGAGCCGCCAACATCGCAGCGATTTCGGCAGGCTGACGACCTTCGATGCTGCGATCCTGCGTATCGAAACGAATGACGGCATCGTCGGCTGGGGAGAGGGGAAGAATGCCGCCGGCAGTGCAGGCACCTATGGCACGCTGGTCCACATGCTGAACCATGAGGTCGCGCCGAAGCTCATCGGCCGTGACCCTGCCGACATCTCCAGCATATGGGAGATGCTTTACAACGGCATGCGCCACGAAATGGCGGCGATTTCGGGTCACGCCATGCCTGAGATCGCGCGGCGCGGCCTGTCCGTCGCAGCCATCAGCGCCGTCGACATAGCGCTGTGGGATATTCTCGGCAAATCGCTCGGCGTTCCCGTCTGGAAACTGCTGGGTGGCCGGAAGGCGGACAGGTTGCCCGCCTATGCTTCGGGTGGTTGGGAAAGCGCGGACCGGATCGGCGGACAGCTCCAGTCCTATATCGCCGCCGGCGGTTTCAAATCGGTCAAGATGCGCGTCGGCGCGATGGACCGTGCGCCGCATGTCTCGGCGTCGCGGGTGCGGGCGGCCCGCGAGGCGATTGGCCCCGATGTCGACCTTATGGTCGATGCGCACGGCACCTATACGGTTGCCGAAGCGAAGCGCTTCATCCAGATGGTGACGGATTGCGACCTCGCCTGGTTCGAGGAACCGGTGATCGCCGACGACAAGCCGGGCATGGCGGAGGTGCGCGCGGCGGCGAACGTGCCGATCGCTGCGGGCGAGAGCGAGGCGACACGTTTTGCATTCCGCGATCTTGCCATCCTGCGAGCTGCCGATATATTTCAGCCCGATCCGGCCTTCTGCGGTGGCATTACGGAGGCGATGCGCATCAGTTCGCTCGCCAGCGCCTTCAACCTCCGTTTCGCACCGCATCTTTGGGCCGGAGCGCCTTGTTTCTTCTCCGGCCTGCACTTGTGCGCGGCTTCTCCGGCAAGCTTCGTCATCGAATATTCGCTCGGCGCCAATCCGATGATCCATGATCTTGTCGAGGAAACCGTGTCGGTAAAGGATGGTATGATAGAGATTCCTGATAAACCCGGTCTGGGATTCACGATCAATCAGAAGGTCCTGGAGGCTCACGCGCAAAGACTGTGACGATGAAAGAAAATTCCCTCCTCTCCGATCTCGCGGCATATCTTTTCTCAAATTCGAGCGGCAACGGCCGCACGCCTTCGGAGCGGGAGCTTGCTGAGCATTTCGGCGTCAGCCGCGGCCAGATCCGCGAGGCGCTGGCGATCCTGGAGGCGATGCGCATCGTCGAGCGCCGGGCCAAGTCGGGTATCTACCTGACGACTACGGAGGCGAGCGTAGAGGCCATGGCACTTTTTGCCCGCGCCGGCGTGCCGCTTGATCCGATCCTGATCTACGAGACCGTGGAACTCCGCAAGATCCATGAGATCAAGGCTGCGGAACTCGCCTGCTTGCGGGCGACAGAAGAGAACTACCAGCGCCTCCGCGACATCCTCGCCGCGTCCGAGGCAAAGCTTGCCGCAGGCGAGGGGCTGGCGCGCGAGGACCGGGATTTCCATCTGGAGATTGTCCGAGCCACCAAGAATAGCGTCTTCTATCGTGTGTGCAGCGTCTACTACATGATGGGGGAGCAGCGCCTGCCGATCTATTTTGGCGATGCCGCCCGCAGCCGGCTCTCGCATGAAGAACATATCCGCATCTACGAGGCGCTGCTTGCCCGCGACGGCAATCTCGCCCAGGCGCTGATGAACGCGCATCTCCAGGGTGCTGAAAGCTATTGGAAGGGTCTCATCGGCGGACCTGCCATGGCCGCCGGATAGGCGTAACCGGCGAGGAGGGCCGATGAGCTTCATCTTGTCCACACATCCCCTGCATCCTGCTGCCGAGGCGATGCTCAAGGCTGCGGGCGAACTGCGCGTCGCCTCCGCGCCCGATCCCGAAACGTTGCTGCGAGAAGGGTTGGGCGCGGGCATCGTCGTCGTGCGCGCGCCGATCCCGCCGGCTTTCTTCGAGGATGCGCCGGCGCTGCGTGCTGCGATCCGCCATGGCGCCGGGCTCGACATGGTGCCGATGGATGCGGCGAACCGCGCCGGCGTGCTTGTCGCCAACGTGCCGGCTGTCAATGCGTCGACGGTCGCCGAGCACGTCTTCCTCGTGACGCTGGCCCTGCTTCGGCGCTTCCGCCTGATGGACCGGGAACTGCGGCAGAAGGGCTGGGCGGCGGGGCGTGGCCAGTCGGACGGGGCGGCGGACCTCGGCGGCCGCACCATGGGCATTGTCGGCATGGGCAATGTCGGCAAGGCGATTTTCCGGATCGCGAAGTTCGGTTTCGGCCTGGAGGTGGTCGCCACGAGCCGGTCGCCGGAAGGTGTACCGGATGGTGCGCGCTTCCTGCCGGTCGACGACCTCGTCGCGATGGCCGACATCGTCGTGCTCTGCTGTCCGCTGACGCCGGAGACGACGGGCCTGCTCAATGCCCGTCGCATCGGCCGCATGAAGTCCGATGCCATTCTGGTTAACGTCGCGCGCGGCCCGGTTATCGATGATGTAGCGCTGATCGAGGCGCTGGCCGAGGGCCGCATCGGCGGAGCCGCGCTCGACGTCTTCGCAACTCAGCCCCTTCCGCTCGACCATCCATATTTCGGCTTCGACAATGTCATCGTCACTCCGCATCTCGCCGGTCTTACGGACGAAAGCATGATGCGCATGGGAACGGGCGCGGCAAGCGAAGTCCTGCGCGTCATGAAGGGCAAACTGCCCGTCAATCTGCGCAATCCCGAAGTGGTCGAGCACTACCGCCGGCGCTTTCCGGCATAGCTGTGGGCCCCTTCACGACGTCTCGGACTATGAGGTCAGCCCGCATGCCGCAGGCTCAAGCCGCTTCCGCTGTCGAACAGCACGACCTTCTCCGGATTCCACGAAAAGCGAACCGTATCCTCGATCCGCAGCACCGTCTGCGCCGGCACGGTCGCGTGGATGAAATTCTCGCCGGTGCGCAGCGTCACGATCTTCTCGACGCCATGGTTCTCCACGTCGTGCACCCGTGCTTCCCCCGGCGCACCGCTCTCGAGGAAGAGGTCCTCGGGGCGGATGCCGAAGGTGAGCGGACGACCGTCCGTGGCGATGCCCTGACCGTTGCCGAGCGGCAGCCGGTAACCCTCGCTGGCCACTGCCTCGCCGCCCGCAAGCGTGCCGGCGATCAGGTTCATCGGCGGTGACCCGACCGCGCGCGCGACGAAGGTGTTGACCGGGTTTCGGTAGATCTCCTGCGGCGTACCCGTCTGCACGAGTTGGCCGTTGTTCAGCACGCCGATCTTGTCGCCCATCGACATGGCCTCGATCTGGTCGTGTGTGACAAACAGGAAGGTCGCGCCGAGGTTCATCTGCAGGTTTTTCAGCTCGGTCCGCAGCGCCTCGCGCAGTTTCGCGTCGAGCGCCGAAAGCGGTTCATCCATGAGAAAGACGCGCGGCTTGCGCACAATGGCCCGGCCGATCGAAACGCGCTGCATCTCGCCGCCCGATAACCGGTCAGTCTTGCGCTCGAGCAGGTGCTCGATGCGCAGGGTTTTCGCAACCCGGTCGACGCGTTCCTTGATCTGTGCTGGTTCGACGCGGCGGATGCGGGATTTCAATGGAAATTCCAGGTTCTCCCGCACCGTATAGCGCGGATAGAGCGAATATTGCTGGAGCACCAGGGCTACGTCGCGGTCGGCGGCACCCCAGTTGGCGACGTCCTGCCCGTCGATGAAGATCTGGCCGGCCGTCGGTTTTTCGAGACCGGCGATCAGGCGCAGCGTCGTCGTCTTGCCGGCGCCGGTCTGGCCGAGCAGCACGAAGAACTCGCCGTCAGCGATGTCGATGTTCAGGTTCTTCAGCGCTGTATGATTGCCGAAGGTCTTGGTAATGCCCTTGAGTTCGATATGTGCCATCAGAGTCTGATCCCAAGCGACGAGCCGGTCGCCGTGTTGAAGAAATGCGCCTGGGCGGGGTCGATGCGCGCCCATACGGCTTCGCCTGGACCGGGCACGAATCCGCTCTTGGTGCGGGCTCTGATCAGCTGGTCGCCGACCTTCAGGTCGACGATGTCGTGCGAGCCGAGCGGCTCGATGATATGCGCCTCGACCGGCATGAAGCCCTCGCGGGCCTCGTGCGAGATGAGGACGCCCTCAGGCCGGACGCCGAGCGTCAGCTTGCCGTCCTCGGCCCTCGCGTCCGAGAGGCGATTGGCAAGGGCGGCCGGAAACTCGAAGCCCGTTGCCCCACCGCCGACCTGCACGCTGGCATGGCCGCCCGTTTCGCTGACGGTCGCCTGCGCCATGTTCATCACCGGGCTGCCGACGAACTGGGCGACGAACATGTTGGCGGGCTGCGAGTAGACCTCTTCCGGCGTGCCGACCTGCTGGAGAATGCCCTCGTGCATGATGACGATGCGGTCTGCGAGCGACATGGCCTCCACCTGGTCGTGGGTAACGTAGATCGTGGTCGAACCCTGCTTGATATGCAAACGCTTGATTTCCGCCCGCATCTCTTCGCGCAGCTTGGCATCCAGCGCACCTATTGGCTCGTCCATCAGCATGGCCTTTGGCCGTCGCACGAGTGCGCGGCCGATCGCAACACGCTGCATGTCGCCGCCTGATAGCGCTGAAGGCTTGCGGCCCAGCAGACCGGTGATGCGCAGCACGCCAGCGATCTCGCGCACCGACGTATCGACATCGTTGCGGCTCATCCGGGTGGCGCGGAGCGGAAAGGCGATGTTCTCGTAGACCGTCATGTGCGGATAGAGCGAGAAAGACTGGAACACCATGGCTATGTCCCGGTCGGATGCCTTGATATGCTGCACCGGCTGGCCGTCGATCAGGATGTCGCCTTCGTCGATGGTCTCCAAGCCTGCGACGGCGCGCAATGTTGTCGTCTTACCGCAGCCAGATTGGCCAAGCAGCACGATGAATTCGTTGTCCGCAATGGCGAGATTAAGGTCCTTGATAACCTGGACGGCACCGAAATATTTCTGGATGCCGCGAAGTTCGATCTGCGTCATGAATGGCTGCCTTCGTCTGGTTGATCGTCCCGCGGGATTTTGGTCGTCACCATGAAGGCGATCAGTCCGACGAGCGTCATCGTCATGCCGTAGCGGTGGAGAAACAGGTTCCAGGGCTGGCAGAGCGCGATGATGCCGAAGATCATCAGGTACTGCGAACCGGGTTCGAGATATTTCTGATTGAGGGCGCGGAAGGTCATTTGCGGATCGCTCCGAAGCTCATGCCACGCAGGAGGTGATTCCTGAGCAGGAAGGTGAAGATGGCCACCGGTAGCAGGAACAGGAACGTGCCGGCGGCAATCACCGTCCAGTCCGGCAGACCGGAGCCGACCTGGCTCGGGATGAAGGGTGGTGCGGTCTGCGCGCGCCGGTTGGTCATGATCAGCGCGAACGCATATTCGTTCCAGGCCGTGATGAAGCAGAAGACGGCGGTGGCGGCGATGCCGGTGGCCGCTTCCGGGATGACAATCTTGAAGAAGGCCTGCATACGCGTGTAGCCGTCGACGAGGGCAGCCTCCTCGTATTCCTTCGGGATCTCGTCGATGAAGCCTTTCATCAGCCAGACCGAGAAGGAGAGATTGAAGGCGGTGTAGAGGATGATGAGGCCCCAATGGGTATCGTTTAAGCCGACGGCGCGGTACATGAGGAACATCGGGATTGCCACGACGACGGGCGGCAACATGCGCGTCGACAGGATGAAGAAGAGAAGGTCCGCCTCGCCCTTTACCTTGAAGCGCGAGAAACCGTAAGCCGTGAAGGTTCCCATGCCCACGGCCAGCACCGTGGACGTGATGGCGACGATCAGCGAGTTCATGAAACGGTTCGGATAGCCGGACAGCTGCACCTCGCCGCGGCCGGAGCGGACAATCTTCTCGCCGCCGTCGAACACCATGCGCTCCCACCATGGGGCGGCGGCATATTCTTCCGGCGTTGGCGCTACGCGCAGTTGCGAGCGCTTGGTGAAGAGCTTCACGAAGGGCGAGATTTCCGGCTGGAAGAGCACGGTTGGCGGAATAGTGGTGGCGAGATTGCGCGGCTTGAAGGCCGTCGAGGTGATCCAGTAGATCGGCGCCAAGAAGATCAGCGTGATGACCAGTACGGCGGCGATCGCTACCCGGTTCAGCGCGCGTTCGGAGCGGGTTTGGACGGCAGCCATCTCAGCGCTCCTTCACCTTGTTGAGGTACTTGACGTAGATGTTGGTGATGGCGAGCACCATGATGAGCACGATGTAGGCGAGTGCGCAGGAGCGTCCCGTCTGCCATTCCTGGAAGGCCATCTTGTAGAGCCGGATCGAGATCACCTCGGTCGTCGGTTGGCTGGTCAGGATGTAAGCGAGGTCGAAGGTCTTGAAGGCTTCCATGGTACGGAAGATGATCGCGATCATCAGGATCGGCGCCACCAGCGGCAGCGTAATGCGGAAGAAGGTGTAGAAAGGTCCCGCCCGGTCGATCGCCGCGGCCTCGTAGAGATGCTTTGGCACGGCCGAGAGGCCGGCAAGCGATAGCAGCATCACGAAGGGCGACCACATCCAGATATCCGTGATTGCGACCGCATAGAGCGCCATGTCCGGATTCGACAGCCACTCGAAGGAGCCGAGGCCGAGTGTATAGTTGATGATGCCGAAGGACGGATCGTAGAGCAGCTTCCAGAAGAGGCCGACCACTGCCATAGAGAGCATCATCGGCAGCAGCAGCAGGGTCGTGAGCAGGCCCTTCAGCGGAATGTCGCGGTTGAGCAGCATCGCGGTGCCGAAGCCTACGATCACCTGCCCCGTCACGGAGACGATCACATATTTCGCGGTGATGGCGAAGTTCAACCAGATGAAGGGGTCGTTCAGCAGCGCGCGGTAGTTCTGCAGGCCGACGAAATTGGCTGGCGCGGCCGACGAAGCACGGAAGTCGGTAAAGGAATAGCCGAGCGAATAGATCAGCGGAAAGATGTTGAAGACGATCAGGAACAGGATCGTCGGAATGATGAACAGATTGCGGATCCGGATGTCGCTCATGCCGTGGGATGCGGCACGCGAGTTCGTGTTCAGCGATGTCATGACTGCGGTGGCCAATACTCTCCTCCTCCGAGAGTTCGGCGTCGGATGCCGGAACGAGCATCACGATGCGCGAAGTTAATATCGGGCGCCGTGCCCGCTCGAACCGCGCACTTCGGCGCGGATATGCAGAAATGAAAAGGGGGCAGGGCCCCCTCCGCGGGGTGCGCGCTACTTGTTGCGTCCGTATTTATCGAAGGTGGCTTTCCAGTCGGCGGCCAGAGAGTCGAGCGCTTCCTTCGCCGTGCCTTGGCCGGCAGTGACGAAGGGATAAATGCGCTGATTCATCTGGATCAGCAGTTCGGCATATTCCGGGGTCGCCCAGAAGTCCTTGACCTTAAACATGGTCTCGTAGAAGGCCTTGTTGTAGGGTGTCGCATTCTGAAACTCCGGCGATTCAAGCACCTTGGCGCTTGCGGTGTAGCCGCCGAGTTCGGCCCAGCGCTTCTGGGTGTCGTCCTTGATAAACCATTCGAGGAATTTCATCGCCTCTTCCTGGTTGTCCGAATAAGAGATGACCGATATGCCCTGGCCGCCGAGCGCTGCGAACTGCTCGCCGTTGGGGCCTGCCGGATTGGCAAAGAAGCCGGTGACCTTGGCGTTTGGGTTGGACGCCTCGTTCACCAGTGCCGGGAAGAAGGCGAAGTAGTTCATGCTCATCGCTGCCAGGTTCTCGGTGATCGCCTGGTTGTTCTCGACGAAAAATGACTTGGCCCAACCCGGCGGCGTGAAGCCGTAGAGCTCGCGATACATCTCGAGCGCCTTGACGTTCTTGTCTGAATTAATGATGCCGTCGACCTTGTAGCTCTGATAGTCGCCGAGTTCGCCGCCATAGGAGAACATCGCGTTCTCAACGCCCATGACGAGGCCGTCATAGGAGTTATCGGTGTATATTGCGATGCCGTAGCGCTTTTCGCCTGGGCGGTGGAAAAACTCGGCGATGTCACGCATCTCGGCCCATGTCTTCGGCGGGGCGAGGTCGTAGCCGTATTTGGCCTTGAACGCTTCCATCTCCTTGGGGTCTTCGAACCAGTCCTTGCGGTAGGACCAGCCGACGGCGTCACCTTCCGCCGGAATCGACCAGTACTTTTTCGAATTCGACGGATACTCGGCATAGTATTTCACTGTTGCCGGCGCCATGACTTCGTTCAGTTTGTGCTGGTTGAAAAAGTCGGTGAGATCGACGTAATGTCCCGCTTGTGACGCTGCACCGATCCACTGACTGTCGCCCACGACCATGTCATAGGCTGAGCCCTTGGCATTGAACTCGGTGAAGGCCTTGGTCTGGAAGTCGGCCCACGGGGTGGTTTCGACCGTGACCTTCACGCCGGTTTGAGCCTCATATTCATTCACGAGCTCCTGAAGGTAATTTGCCGGGTCCCACTCGGCCCAGAAGATCGTCAGTTCCTGGGCCTGTGCGGACGTTCCGCAGGCCCACATCAAGCCGATCCCGGCCAACAGACCGGTCATAGTTTTGCGCATAACGTTTCCTCCCATTTATGCACGCTTCCCGCGTCATTGCGGGCCTTCCGATCCGGCTTTCCGATCCTCGTGGGGTGGTGTTCGCGCTGGGGTTCTCCCCGACCCTTCGCTCCGTTTCAGATCTCAAGCCTGATGATATTTTTCTGATCTGGTAGTACCAAATTTCACTATCGTCAAGAGCACTTTGGTTGGGCTTGCTCCAAAACCCGTCTGCAACAGTTGCCATATCTCCCAGTAATTGTGTGTTCTGCAACGTATTCTTGCCGGATAGTCTGATTCAGCATCAAAGATCTGGACAACGACACAAAAGAATATCAATTAATCTGGTAAAACCAGATTTCGCTTCAAGTCGGAGGATCGCCGATGTCATGCCTCACTTTCCGCCTGCCGTATCGCGGCGTCCACGAGCGCCTTGGCCGCCCATTCGGCAACAGACTGCGCGCGTTCGGCGGTCAGTCCCCAGATATCTTTCAACACGATCAGCACCTCGACGCCGAAGACGAGGGAGAGCGCCTGTGCAAGGCGTTCCCGGGATTCGGGTGTCATGGTGCCCTGCAGGGGCGCAGTCACGCTCTTCAGCAGATCGACACGGTGGCCGCGCGTGAACAGCGGCTCATTGCCGAGCGTGCCGGCCTGGCGCTGCGCCCACTGGTCCAGCGAAAGCTTCAGCGCCGCCTTAAAGGTAGCCTCGAACTCGTCAATGCGCGGCATCGCGGTCGCCAGCAGATCGGCAATGCGGGTGCGTGCATCGGGTCTCTCGCACGACCAGTCGAGTATGGGCCCCAGAGCCTCGTCCACCACGGAATGCACGAGCGCAGCCTGGCTTGGAAAGTAACGGTAGGCCGTGGCGCGCGACACTTCGGCAGCCTCGGCAACTTCGCTTACCGAGGGAGTAATGCCCGATTGCATGAGCCGCGTTGCCGTCTCGAGCATCAGTTTCCGCGTGCGGGCACGCGGGCCCCGCTCGGCGCTACTGACGGTTTCGTTCTGTTGACGTGAGACTTGCATGTCTTTATGATACGCTCGTCTCACAAATTTGCAAGGGTCGATTGTCTGACCCAAAGCTTGGGATAAGGCTCCGAGTGAAACCACCCGGTCGCGGAGGAGAAATGAAGCGGATCTACGTAGTCGGCACGGCCGACACGAAGGGCGAGGAGCTTGCCTATCTGGCCGCTTGCATCGAGACGGCGGGCGGGAGCGGCGTGCGCGTCGATGTCGGTACACGCGAGCCTGCGACCGCCGTCGACATAACCGCCGAGACGGTTGCGGCCTGCCATCCGGAGGGTGTTGGAGCCGTGCTTGGCTGCGACGACCGCGGCAAAGCAGTCGAGGCGATGGGCATTGCCTTCTCGCGCTTCGTCATTGAACGCCAGGACATTGCCGGGGTCATCGGGATCGGTGGCGGCGGGGGCACTTCTATCATCACCGCAGGCATGCGCCAATTGCGGCTCGGCCTGCCAAAGATCATGGTCTCGACGCTCGCGTCCGGCGATGTCGCTCCCTATGTGGACGTTTCCGACATCGTGATGATGCCCTCGGTCACCGACATGGCGGGTCTGAACCGGCTCAGCCGGGTCATCCTGCACAATGCGGCCCAGGCGATCACGGCCATGGCCCACTGGCCCGCTGAGCTAACGGCATCGAAACCGGCGCTCGGGCTTACCATGTTCGGGGTAACGACGCCTGCCGTAACCGCCATGGTCGAGCGCCTCAGATCGGACTACGATTGCCTGGTTTTCCACGCCACCGGCACGGGCGGGCGCACGATGGAGAAACTTGCCGAGAGCGGGCTTGTCTCGGGCGTGCTCGACATCACGACGACCGAGGTCTGCGACTTGCTTCTCGGAGGCGTCCTGCCTGCAACCCCGGACCGTTTGGGTGCGATTGCGCGCACCGGCTTGCCCTATGTCGGCTCCGTCGGCGCGCTCGACATGGTGAACTTCTGGGCGCCGGAGACGGTCCCGGAGCGCTATGCCGGTCGGTTGTTCTACCGCCACAACCCGAACGTCACCTTGATGCGCACGACCTCGGCCGAATGTGCGCAGATTGGCCGCTGGATTGGAGAAAGGCTCAATCTCTGCCACGGCCCCGTCCGTTTCCTCATTCCCGAGAAGGGCGTCTCGGCCCTCGACATCGAAGGCGGTGCATTCTTCGATCCGCAAGCTGACGTCGCGCTCTTTACCGCGCTCGAGGCGACGGTGAAGCCGACGGCGGCGCGACGTATCGTCCGCCTGCCGCTGCATATCAACGACCCGCAATTCGCAAAGGCCGCCGTCACAGCCTTCCGTGACGTCGCCAAACCCTGAGAGACAAAATCGATGCCAGTCATCCCTCGCAAAACCATCCTCGAAAAATTCCACGGCATGATCGCCGCCGGCGTGCCAATTGTCGGCGGCGGCGCCGGCACGGGCATCTCCGCCAAGGCGGAGGAGGCTGGCGGCATCGACCTCATCATTATCTACAACTCGGGGCGCTACCGCATGGCGGGGCGCGGTTCGGCGGCCGGACTGCTCGCCTATGGCAATGCCAACGAGATCGTGAAGGAAATGGCGCTCGAAGTGCTGCCGGTAGTGAAAAAGACGCCGGTGCTTGCCGGCGTCAACGGCACGGATCCCTTCGTGCTGATGCCGCGCTTCCTCGCCGACCTGAAGGCAATGGGCTTTTCCGGCGTCCAGAACTTTCCCACAATCGGCCTGTTCGACGGCCGGATGCGGCAGAGTTTCGAGGAGACGGGCATGGGCTACGGTCTGGAGGTCGACATGATCGCGATGGCGCACCGGCTGGACCTGCTGACGACGCCCTATGTATTCAATGTGAGCGAGGCGATCGACATGACGGTTGCCGGCGCCGACATCGTCGTGGCGCATATGGGGGTGACGACCGGGGGCACGATAGGCGCAACCTCCGGCAAATCGCTTGATGACTGCGTCGATGAGATCACGGCGATCGCCAAGGCCGCGCGCGCTCTGCGCGACGACGTCATCGTGCTCTGCCATGGCGGCCCGATCTCCATGCCGGACGATGCGCGGTACATCCTGGAGCGTTGCCCTGGCTGCCACGGCTTTTACGGCGCAAGCTCCATGGAGCGCCTGCCCGCCGAGGCGGCGATCCGCAAGCAGACGGAAGATTTCAAGGCGCTCGCCATCGGCGCGGTCGTCTGACGAGAGATATTGGAGGAGACCATCTCATGGCAAAGACCAACTACTTCGTTTATCAGGAGGACGTGAGCACCTTCGGTTTCGACTGGGGTAAACTATCGCTGACGGTGGCGCCGGAGATCAACGGCGCCGGTCGATTTTCCGGTGGTGTCGTCGACCTGCCGAGTGGCGAGGGCCATGCCCGCCACAATCACCCGGGTGCAGAGGAAATCATCTTCGTCATCTCCGGCGAGGGCGAACAGATGGTTGAGGACGAGAATGGCTATCCGATCACGACGAAAGTTGGCCCCGGCTGCACCATCTATGTTCCGGAGAGCCGCTTCCATTCGACGAAGAACACTGGCTCTGGTCCGATGCAGCTCTTCGTCGTCTATTCGCCGCCGGGGCCGGAGCTTGCGCTTCGCGAGCTGCCGGACTTCCGCCTGTTGCCCCCGGGCTCCTGAAGCCGGGGGTCACACATTTTCTGGGAGGAAAAACGTTGAACATCAATCCAGCGGAAAAAAGGCCCACCGTGCCGCCGTTCGATACGGCCAAGCTCGACCGGCTCATGGAGGAGGCCGGTATCGACGTCATCGTCGCCACCTCCAAGCACAACACGCAATATCTGATGGGCGGCTACAAGTTCATCTTCTTCGCAGCCATGGATGCGATCGGCCATAGCCGATACCTGCCAATGCTGATCTACGAGAAGGGCGCGCCGGACCACTCGGCCTATGTGGGCAACCGCATGGAGGGCGCAGAGCATCAGAACAATCCGTTCTGGACGCCCGCCGTGCATGCGGCGACCTGGGGCACCCAGGATGCCGCCGGGCTCGCCGTCGAGCACCTGAAGAAGATCGGCAAGGCCGGCGGGCGCATCGGCATCGAGCCGGCCTTCCTGCCCTGCGACGCCCGCGACCTTCTTGCCTCGCGGCTGGAGGGCGCGCGGTTCGCAGATGCCACGCATGCGTTGGAGCGGCTGAGGGCCGTCAAGACGCCGGATGAACTGGCAAAGCTGAGGCGCGCCTCCGAACTGATCACCGACGCGATGCTGGCGACCATCGGGGCGATTCGCGCGGGCGCGATGAAGACGGAGATCATCGAGCAACTGCGGCGGGAGGAAACGAACCGTGGCCTGCATTTCGAGTACTGCCTGCTTACACTGGGATCCAGCCACAACCGTGCAGCCTCGCCGCAGGCCTGGGCCGAGGGCGAGGTCCTGTCGATCGATTCCGGCGGCAACTATCACGGCTATATCGGTGACCTCTGCCGCATGGGCGTGCTTGGCGAGCCGGATGCGGAGCTGGAGGACCTTCTGGCCGAGGTGGGATCCATCCAACAGGCGGCTTTCGCCAGGGTCAGGGCAGGGGCTGCGGGTAGCGAGATGATCGAGGCGGCGGAAGCCGTGCTCAAGGCCTCGCCATCGGCGGCCTTCACCGACTTCTTCTGCCACGGCATGGGACTCATCAGCCACGAAGCGCCGTTCCTCATGACGAACCACCCCGTCGCCTATGAGGGCATCGATGCCCACAGGCCGCTGGAAGCCG
This sequence comes from Phyllobacterium zundukense, assembly GCF_025452195.1. Lineage (NCBI taxonomy): Bacteria > Pseudomonadati > Pseudomonadota > Alphaproteobacteria > Hyphomicrobiales > Phyllobacteriaceae > Phyllobacterium > Phyllobacterium zundukense. The sequence goes on from NZ_CP104973.1 coordinate 1,256,614, forward strand.
GCATGGTGATCTCGGTCGAGACGACGATGCTTCACCCGAAGCGCGGCTTCATCAAGCTGGAGGATACGCTCGCCATCACCGATGCCGGCTATGAGATGTTCGGCGACCGCGGCCGCGGCTGGAATCGCGGCGGCCTCTAGTTGATCGCCTTTCGGCATATCGCAGACCCGGGACCTTCGGGGACCGGGTCGTTTGCGCTCGTGGCTCGGCTCAGGTGTGGTGAATTTCCGTTCCCAGCACCTTCAGGCATTCGCGGATGAAGGCGGCGAGCGCCGTCCAGCCCTTGGCGGAAACCATCGTGCCATCGACATAGGCCTCGGTCGGAGCGAGGTCGATGTAGGTGCCGCCCGCCAAGGTGACTTCGGGTTCGCAGGCCCCAAGTGCACCCACCTTCTTGCCGCGAACGACACCATCGACCGCGATCAGGATCTGGACCCCGTGACAGATGGTAAAGATCGGCTTCTTCTCGTCGTGGAAATGGCGCACCATCGCCTGCACCCGCTTGTCGGTGCGGATATATTCCGGCCCGCGCCCGCCCGCGCAGTAGACGGCGTGATACTGGTCGAGCTGTTTCTCGGCTTCGGAAAACGTCTTGTTGATGGTGACGTTGTGCCCGAGTTTTTCGGTGTAGGTCTGGTCACCCTCGAAATCGTGCAGCGACGTCCTGAGAATGTCGCCGGCGCTCTTGTCGGGGCAGACGATGTGCACCGTATGGCCGACGGCCTCCATGGCCTGCTGGTAGACGAAGATTTCGTACTCCTCGGTGAAATCGCCGGTGAGCATCAGGATTTTCTTGCCTGGCATGGGTTCTCCTCCTCGTTGTCAGATCGGGCAGGCACTTCCTTGCCTGCCGGGTTCTCAGATTTCGTCGAATGCCGGCAGCAGCCGGTCGCGCGAATGTTCGATATGGATGCGCATTGCCTTCGCCGCAGCGTCGGGGTCGTGGGCCGCGAAGGCATCGAGCAGCGTCTGGTGTTCGCCGAGTGCCTCCTCGGTCACGCGGCGATGGAACATCAAGCGGAAGATGTGGAAATGCGTGTGCTGGAATGTCAGCGTCTCGCGGATCAGCTCGTTACCGGCAAATTCCATGATGCGGTCGTGGAAGATCGCGTCCTTTCGGGCGAAAGCCGAATAGTTCGCCCGCTCGTCCCTGTCGTCGCTGCGCGTCATAACGCCAGCGGCCTCCGTCAGGACAGCGAGCTTTTCGTCGTCCATCGCCTGGGCCGCCTTGGCAGCACCGGCGGGCTCCAGCAGCAAGCGGAGTTCATAGAGTTCGTCGAAGCGGTGGCGCGTGATCTGGGGTGCGGCACGAAAGCCGACGAGATGCTGCTTGACGACGAGACCCTCGCCTTCAAGCCGACCGAGCGCTTCGCGGATCGGCGTGTGGGAGACGTTGAATTCCTTGACCAGATCGTCGACTGTGATGCGCGCGCCCGGCGCGATCTTCAAGGACATGAGCTGGTTGAAGATCGCCTCGTAGACGTCGCCCGCCAAGCTGTTGGCGCGTGGTATCTGGGTTGTGCCTGCTGATGGTTCCTTACGTCTCGTCAAAATCATCTTGTATTGCCCCTTGACAGGTTCAATCGCTAGCACGATGCTGCGGCCAATACAATCCTATATCCTATACGATTATAGGGAGAAGAAATATGCGGATATCCGAAGTGGCAGCCCTTGCGCTCGCCACCCGCCTGCTGGAAGCGCACCGCGCACCGCGTGATCATGCGGTCCTGCAGGCTCGAGTCCTGGTGACGGCGGAGATGAAAGGGCGTCCTTTGCACGGCCTGCACTGCCTTCCGCGACTGGTCGAACAGATCAAGCGCGGTGTCATTGACCCCGAGACGAAGGGCACGCAGCGCTGGCGGGCGGATGCCGTGATGGAGGTGGAGGGTTCGTCAGGGTTCGGCCCTGTCGTCGCCATGGCCGCGATCGAGCGGCTCGCGCCCCACATCCCCGATCTGGGCATCGGCCTCTTCGCCGTGCGTAATGCGAACCATCTCGGCATGCTCGCGCATTATGTGGAGGCTATCGCCGCGATGGGTTTCATCGGCATCGCGCTCTCGTCGAGCGAGTCGCTGGTCCAGCCTTTCGGCGGTACGCGCGCCATGCTTGGCACCAATCCCGTTGCGGTCGCTGTGCCGACCGCCGAGGAGCCGCTCGTGCTCGATCTCGCGACCGGCCTCGTGCCCCTGGCCAGGATAAATCACCACGCGGCGACCGGAATGCCCAATCCGGAGGGCCGCCCGACGACCGATCCGGATCGTACCAAGGCCGGCGCGCTTGCGCCATTCGAAGATGCGAAGGGGCACGGCCTCGGCATCGCCATGGAGTTGCTGGTGGCAGCCATTGCCGGCACGGCGCTTGCGCCCGATGTGCGCGGCACACCGGACAGCCAGTCGCCCTGCAACAAGGGTGGTGACGTCTTCATAATGATCGAGCCCAGTCTGGCGTCGGGATTGCCGGCACGGCTGTCGGCCTATCTCGATGCGGTACGCACCGCACCGCCTCCCGCCGCCGGCGATCCGCTTCTCGTTCCGGGCGATCGTGCCCGCCGGCGGCAGGAGGCGGCGAGCCGCAACGGATTCGATATCGACCAGCGCCTCTGGGAAGACCTCAATGCGCTTTCCCGCTCCCGTATTCTGGCCTTCGAAGGACAAAGATCATGAGCCTGTTTGCCGTCCTGAGGCTGCCGCGCGAAATCCTTTTTGGCGTCGGCCAGCGCCATGCGCTCGCGAGTGTCGCCGGCAGGACGGGCCGGCGCGCACTCGTCTGCACGGACACGCGCTTTGCCGCCACCCCAGAGTTCGCGGAAATGATAGCCGCGCTCGAAGCCGCCGGAATCGCCGTGCTGGTGCACGACCAGACGCTCCCCGACGTGCCGCGCGATACGGTCGCGGGTTGCGTGGAGGCCGCGCGCGGCTTTGCGTCCGACATGGTGATCGGCATCGGCGGCGGCAGTTGCCTCGACATGGCCAAATGCGCCTCGTTGCTGCTCGCCCATGGCGGCACGCTCGGCGACTACTACGGAGAGTTCAAGGTGCCTGGACCCGTCCTGCCGTTCATTGCCGTGCCAACGACGGCCGGTACGGGCTCCGAGGTCACGCCCGTCGCCGTTGTCTCCGATCCCGAATGCATGCTGAAGGTCGGCATCTCGAGCCCCTATCTCATTGCCGCAGCGGCGATCTGCGACCCGGAACTCACGGTCTCCTGTCCGCCGGGTCTTACGGCGATTGCCGGTGCGGATGCTCTGACGCATGCGATCGAAGCCTTCACGGCCATGCGCCGCCCCGGCGATCCGGAACTCCCGCAGCAGCATGTTTTCGTCGGCAAGAGCGATCTCTCCGACCAGTTCGCACTGCATGCAATCCGGCTCCTCAGCCGGAGCCTGGAAAAGGCCTTTGCCGACGGCTCCGACATTGATGCGCGTGCCGATGTTATGATGGGCGCGCTGGCGGCAGGCTGCGCCTTCGGCACGGCAGGCACCGCCGCGGCCCATGCGGTGCAATATCCGGTCGGTGCCCTGACCCACACGGCGCACGGTCTCGGAGTCGCGACCATGCTGCCCTATGTGATGACCTATAATCGCCGCGTCGCCGCTGCGGAAATCGCTGTTGTCGGCAGGGCGCTCGGCCTCGATCCCGTCGGCGCGGAGGACGAGGAGGCGCTTGCCGATGCGGCGATCGGCGAGGTGAGCCGCCTCTTCGCCGCGATCGGCATCTCGCCGACGCTCGCCAAGCTCGGCCTGCCGGAAGACCGTCTCGACTGGACTGCCGAGCAGGCGCTCGGCATCGGCCGGCTGATCAAGAACAATCCGCGTTCCTTCGATTCGGCCGCCATGCACAGCCTCGTGCGCGCCGCCTATGACGGCGACCTCGCCGCCTGCGCCCTCTGACCTCGAGAAAACATCATGAATGGTAACCAGCATCCTTTGCATCCCGACCACGATCGCTTCGGGTTCCGCTCGTTCTCCCACGGTCTTTATATTGGCGGCGTCTGGCGGCCAGCCGCAGGCGAGGGTTGGATTCAGGTGATTGATCCCTCGACCGAGGCGGTCATTGTCGCCGTGCCCGATGCGACTGTCTCGGATGCGGCGGCGGCCGTCGAGGCTGCTGCAAGCGCGGCGGAAGGCTGGCGCGAGACGCCGCCGCGAAAGCGTTCCGAGATACTGCGCCGCTGCTTCGAACTTATGGTGGAACGCTCCGAGACGCTTGCCACGCTCATTTCGCTCGAGAACGGGAAGGCCTTGCGCGACGCGCGCGGCGAAGTGGCCTATGCGGCGGAGTTTTTCCGGTGGAACGCGGAGGAGGCGGTGCGCATCTCCGGCGAGTTCGGCATTGCCCCGTCCGGTGCGAACCGGATCATCGTCGATTACCAGCCTATCGGCATCTGCGTTCTCATCACGCCGTGGAACTTCCCGGCCGCGATGGCGACCCGCAAGATCGCACCAGCCCTTGCCGCAGGTTGCACCGTCATCCTGAAGCCCGCGAGCGAGACGCCGCTAACGGCCTATGCGCTTGCGGCCCTCTACGAGGAGGCTGGTGTGCCGCCCGGCGTCGTCAATGTGCTGACCACATCGACCCCCGGGCCCGTCACTGCCGCGATGCTGGCCGATCCGCGCGTGCGAAAACTCTCCTTTACAGGCTCGACGGGCATCGGCCGCACGCTTCTGGCAGAAGCGGCCAAGAATGTCATCTCCTGCTCTATGGAACTTGGCGGCAACGCGCCGTTCATCGTGTTCGACGATGCGGACCTCGACGCGGCGATCGAAGGCCTGATGGTAGCCAAAATGCGTAATGCGGGCGAGGCATGCACGGCCGCAAACCGCATTTATGTCCAGTCCGGTATCCACGATGCCTTCGCGGAAAAATTTACCCAACGCATGGCCACCCTAAGGGTCGGCCCAGGTGTGGATTCGGATACGGAATGCGGTCCGATGATCACGCGCAAGGCAGTGGAGAAGATCGAGCGGCTTGTTGCGGATGCCATTTCGCGGGGCGCGCGTGTCCTCTGCGGCGGACGGGCACCGGCAGGACGCGGCTTCTTTTATCCGCCGACGGTACTTGCGAATGTTTCCCCCACCTCTGACATGGGCCGCGAGGAGATTTTCGGTCCCGTCGCGCCGCTTTATCGTTTCGAGAGCGAGGCAGAGGTCGTAGCTGCTGCCAACGATACGGAATATGGCCTCGCCGCTTACATCTATACCGGCGACATTGGCCGTGGCATACGCATCGCCTCGAAGGTCGAGGCAGGCATGATCGCGCTCAATCGTGGACTGGTCTCCGATCCCGCTGCTCCCTTTGGCGGTGTGAAGCAGAGCGGCCTTGGACGTGAAGGAGGGCAGCATCACGGTATAGCGGAGTTTATGGAAGCCAAATACATTGCGACAGGTTTCTGAAGGAGGAAGCTGTGACCGCCGATCCGTTCCGCATTCGTGACCATGTCGCAAGTTTTGACGACATTGTCGACGATATTCGTACCCGCAGCATCGCCACTCGCCGCACCGTCGCCATGGAGGCCAACGTCGCCTACGGTGGTGAGCCGGGCGAGACTCTCGACATCTTCCTGCCAAATGGTACCGGCTCGGACATGCCGATCCACATGTTTATTCATGGCGGCTATTGGCGTATGTTTTCCAAGGAGGACTATTCCTGCGTCGCTGAGACCGTTACACGCGCTGGCGCGGTTGCTGCCATCGTCGATTATTCGTTGATGCCCATGGCGAGGATGGACGTCCTGATCGGTCAGGTCCTGAATGCCAAGGCTTTTTTGCTGGCGCATGCCGATCGCTTTGGTGCCACGCCCAGCAGATTTTCCGTCAGTGGCCACTCCGCTGGTGCCCATCTTGCGACCTTTCTCTTCAATCGCTCAGTAGCGCCCTCGGGCGTAGTTGCTGCCTTCTTGCTTGGCGGGCTATACGATCTCGCACCCTTGCAGACGTCTTTCCTGCGTGACGAGATCGCCTTGAGCGACGAGGAGGTGCGACGGTTTACGCCGATGCATCGCGAGCACGATCCTGCAACGCGCGTCGCTATCATGACGGGCGAACTGGAAACTCACCCCTTCAAAATCCAGGCAAATGCCTTCAGGAACATTCTTGCCGCCCAAGGACTTGAAGTGAGAGCATCGCACATTACTGATGGGGATCACATGAGTACCGTACGCGATCTTGCCGTCGTTGGAACCCCTGTAGCGGCAGCCTTGCACGCCTTTATTGCCAATGATGCCAGCGAACAACCGCGTTGAGGACGGCTCGAACCATTCAGCCCTGGCACAAGATACTCGTGGGCTACAATAGACCATAGCTCGCCAGGACCGCGTGCAAGCGGAAGGTCAAGCGGCCACCTGAATCGAGCGAACCAGGGTTGTCCGCGCCGAGGTCATGTGGCGGAGGCATGCGCGCTCGATTTCATGCGCGTCGCCGCTCGACAGCGCGTCGATGTAGGCGAGGTGCTCGCGTATCGCCGCCTCGTTGCGCTGCAGTTCATCTTTCTTGTTCCACTGGTAGTGGTAGTGGAAGATCAGGGTAATGACCTCGTAGAAATCGTCGATGAAGCGGTTCGGCGCAGCGCGATTTATAAGGCGGTGCAGACGATTGTCCAACCGCGAAAAATCGTGGAAGCGCCGGCCGATTTCCAGCAGCAACTGTTGGTGCGCCGTTTTCAGTGCGGCAAGTTCCGTCCACAAGGGCGAGTCATCGGGTAGTTCGGCGAAGAGGATTGCCGAGCGCAACTCGAACATGACGCGGATCTCGAAAAGTTCGAGCGCGAACTCCTCGGTGAATCCCTTGAACAGCCATCCTGAATTCTGCTTTTTCTCGATGAGTCCGAAGCGGCTGAAGCGGATCAGGAATTCTCTGATGCCGTTTGTTGCCACGCCAAACTGCCTCGCCAGCTGCAGTTCGTTAATGAGCGTGCCTGGCTGGGTGTCCCCGCGCAGCATCCACTCCATGAACTGTTCTTCGACATGCTGGCGTTTCGATGTCGTCTCCGGATCGGGAAAATAGTCGGATTTCGATATGGGCCTGCCAGCCCTCGGCCGGTTGCCGGACGCCTGCGTGATGCTGCGGGCATCGAGCTCGCTAAGCACCTTGCGCACGGTGGTGCGGCTGACGCCGATCCTTGCCCGCAGAGCGTTCTCGGAGGTTGCGCCGATGTCGACGTCGCCGGCCTCGATCAGTTGCAGCGTACGGTTGAAAGCTTTCTTGAAAACTGAATCGGGCTTCACAGATGCGCCTGTCTTTTGTTGTTGCACATTACTTATAAAAAACAACTTGACCTTCGTCCAGTCCTGCGGCTTTTTATCGATAAGAATACAAACCCCGGGTTGCATTGTCATCAGGAGGTTGTGTTGACGGGGACGGACGAATCGCTTGAACGAGAAGTCGCTGAACCGCGCGCCGCTGTTGCGAACAGCGAGAACATCGCAGTGGCCGTTGGCCTCAAGTTGCTCGGTGCAGGTGCTGTCCTCATTTTGATCGGGCTCGTTTTGGTCTTGAGCCTCCTGTCGCCATACTTTCTGTCGCCGCGCAATCTCGGCAACATCCTCGCGCAGACCGCGGTGATCTGCGTCGTCGCCATGGGACAGCATCTGGTCATCCTGACCAAGGGGATCGACCTTTCGGTCGGATCGAACCTCGCACTGGCTTCGGTGCTCGGGGCGCTGAGCTTTCACGCCGGCGCTTCGACGCTGACGGTCGTTGCCGTTATGGTTGCGGCCGGCGCGGCCGTCGGTGCCGTCAACGGCCTGTTTTACGTATACGGACGCCTGCCGCACCCGTTTATCATTACGTTGGCGACGCTCAGCATTGCCAAAGGCATCGCCCTCGAGCTTGCCGACGGCCGCGCGATTCCGGGGATGCCGCCAGCCATCCGGAGCTTGGGCCAGGAGGCCTTTGCCGGGCTTCCCGGGTCGGTATTTGTGGTCGCGGGGGTTGCGGGGCTGATGTTTCTCCTGACGCAGTCGACGGTCTGGGGCCGCTGGATGTATGCCGTGGGTGGCAGGGCCGACGCCGCCGTCCGCATGGGCATACCGGTTTCCGCGGTCTTGGTTTCGGCCTACGTCATTTCGGGGACCTGCGCAGGCATTGGAGCCGTACTTCTCGCCGGCCGCACCGATGCGGGATCGCCGCTGTTCGGCAATCTGCTGGAGCTCGACACCATAGCTGCGGTCATCATCGGCGGAGCCAGTTTTCTCGGGGGTCGCGGGCACATCGGCCACGCCCTGATCGGAGCGATCATGATCGGCGTGATCCGCAATGCCCTCAATCTCTTGAACGTCGGGGTGTTTTACCAGCTGATCGTCATCGGGGTCGTCATTGTCGTCGCCGTCGAGGCCGACGTGCTGCGCAATCATCTCGAGTCCCGCATGCGTGTGCTGCGGGCGGAGACCGGACCATGACGCAGCACCAGCTCGCCGCACATCCGCAACATCCCGTGTTGTCCGTCCGCGGTGCTTGCAAGCGTTTCGGCTCGGTGGTTGCGCTCGACGACGTCAGCATCGACGTCCATCGCGGCGAGATCCTCGCCCTGCTCGGAGACAACGGCGCGGGCAAATCCACGCTTATCAAGTGCATCAGCGGCGTCCACCGGCTGGACGCAGGCGACGTCGTGATAGACGGCGCGGCCAACGTTCTGCGGTCGCCCGCCGACGCGCGGTCGGCCGGCATCGAGACTGTCTATCAAGACCTCGCGCTCTTCGACAACCTTACCCCGGCACAGAACTTCTTCGCCGGACGCGAGATTGCCGGTCCGAAATGGCTACCGCGCGCCATGCGCTTCCTCGACAAGCGGAGGATGGACGAACAGACGCGCTCGTTGATCCAATCGCTCAATGTGTCGCTGCCCCACCTTGACGCGGTCGTGGCGTTGATGTCCGGCGGACAGCGCCAGGCCATCGCCGTCGCCCGCTCGGCGGTCTTCGCCCGCAAGGTGGTCATCCTGGACGAACCGACCGCGGCGCTCGGCCAGCGCGAATCTCGCAAGGTGCTCGACCTCATCGGCGCGCTGCGCGACCGCGGAAATGCGATCATTTTGATCACCCACAATATGGAGCACGTGACGGAACTTGCCGGTCGAGCCGTGGTACTCCGACAAGGGCGGAGAGTCGGCGAGCTCGTTCCGACACGGGACAACAAACAGGAACTGGTCTCGATGATCGTCGGGGCTTGAGCCAAAAAAATGGCGGGTTCGAAAGGCGGCCGCGAGGAGCCGTCGCAGGGCCCGTCAAAACAGGGAGGAAGCGCGATGAAACTGCAGTTCTTTATGGGACCGGTGCTGGTCGCCGTGATGGCCAATGCGGCGGTTGCCGCCGAGAGCGTCAAAATCGGACTGATCACCAAATTTCCGGTGCCGTTCTATTCGACGATGGAGGAGGCCGCCAAAAAATACGCAGCCGACCACCCCGGGATCGAGCTCGTCACCGGCCAAGGTCAGTCAGCAACCGACATCGAAGGTCAGATCGCTCTGATCGAATCGATGATCACGCAAGGCGTCAAGGGACTGGCGATTACGCCCGTCGATCCCACCGTCGCACCCGCGCTCGACAAAGCCGTCGCCGCCGGCATCAAGGTCGTGCTGGTCGACAACAGCATCCCTGGCTGGAAAAGCCAGACGGCGCTGGTATCCACCAACAACCTCAACGGCGGCAAGATCGCCGGCGAGTTCCTGAAGACCAAGCTCAAGGACGGCGACAAGATCGCAATTCTGGAAGGCGTGCCGGGTGTGCCGGCGCTGGACGAACGCGTCACCGGGATGATGGAGGGCTTGGGCGGCGTCAAGGTCAACGTCGTCGCAAAGGGCGCGACCAACTGCACGCTCGAACTCGGCACTTCCGTCACCGAAGACATCTTGACGGCCAATCCGGATCTGAAGGCGATCTACGCGGCGTGCGGTCCGCCAATTCCCGGGGCCGTCAAGTCGCTGGCCAACGCGAATGTTGCTAACGATAAAATCATTCTTGTGGGTTTTGACGCCTGTTGCGGCGAACTTGAAGCGATCAGAGCCGGAACGGAAGATGCGAGCGTCGCGCAATTCCCGGCGAAGATGGGTGAGCTTGGCATTGCGACCGTAGTCAAGGCCATCCAGGGTGAGGCGGTGGATGCCAATGTCGACACTGGGGCGGGGCTTGTTACATCCGAAAACGTCAAGGATTTCGATTGACCCAAGGAGCCCGACGGACTTCCGGCGGGCTGCTTGCGACGCTCTTGGGCTTAAGCAAGGGCGCCGCATCGGCGCGTTTGGCCTTGGTGTGCACGAGAACGAGGCATGCCTGGAAGAACGCGGTCCTTGCCCCGCAATCTCCATGCGATCCATGCGCGGTGGCCCGAGGGCGGTGATGCCATCTTCGACCCGCTAGGATAGGGCGTGAATGCGCAGCGAGGAGAGTAGCGTCTGCTTCGATGTGCGAAGGTGATCGCGCGCTGCCGCGAGCGCTGCGGTTTCGTCGCGCGCTTTCAGGGCCGCGATCAGTCTAAGATGTTCGTCGATTGCGGCTGCGTTACGCTCGCGTTCGTCCTTCTTATCCCACTGGTAATGGTAGTGGAAAATCAAGGAAATCACTTTCTGGAATTCGGCGACGAAGCGATTGCGCGTGATGCTGCCTATCGCCAGGTGAAAGCGCTCGTCCAGCAGGGAAAAATCGTGAAAACGCGCATCGATTGCCGCTGCAAGCGCGCGATGCGCCTCGTCGAGCTCCTCTATCTTGTGCCAAATCTGGTGGCTGTCGGGCAGCGCGATGAGCTGCGAAATCGCATTGAGCTCAATCATCATGCGGAAATCGGAAAGCTCGATCGCGAAATCAGAAGTGAATCCAACAAGCTCCCAACCGTTTTTGGGCCGCCGTTTGACAAGGCCGAACCGGCTGAGCGACGCTAAAAACTCCTGCAGGCCGTGGACGCTGACCCGAAACTGTCGGGCAAGTTCGGCGACATTGAGTGGCGTGCCCGGCGGAACGTCGAAGCGCAGGATCCAGTAAAGAAACTGACGTTCGAGCTCTTCGGGAGAAACCTGGCTCGCACTTACCGTCAGCCATTCGTCTTGGCGCGGCATCCGCATGAGCGCTTTCTGGCGTCCCTTCCATTGCACTACCCCGATCATGTCCAGGCGTTCGAGGATTGAACGGATCACTGTACGGCTCACGTCAAATTGCGCAGCAAGCGCCAGTTCCGAAGCCAGCAAATCACCTGGTTTCAACGCGGAACACTCCTCAAGAACCGCATTGAAAGTCGCCCTGAAACGTTCGTCTGTCCGCGCCATTGCGAGAGCCTCCTGTCGTAGCTCCCAATAGACCAAACGACAGGTGTCGACAATAATTAAAAACAATTGACAGCGGGTGTTTCGACCTGCAGTCTGCATTTAATTATTTTATACCGCTCAGGGAGGGGCGTTATGTCAGTTGAAGTGGAACGGCTTGTTGTGCCGTTAGCTGGGGTCAAAATTTCATCGGATGCCCTGCATAAGCTTTCAGCGCTATTCACGCTTTTGATGCTGGTTGGACTGTTCGCCTTCGGCAATGCCGCCTTCCTGAGCGTCGGCAACGGGCTGACGGTGCTGTTGCAAACGTCGGTCATCGGCCTGCTCGGGATCGGAATGACGTTGGTGATCCTGACCGGCGGTATCGATCTCAGCGTCGGTTCGGTACTGGCGCTTTCCGGAACCGTGGCTGGGCTGGCGGTAAAGTTCGGAATTCCTGTACCGCTCGGCATGGCCATGGGAATCGTGGTCGGAGCTCTGTGTGGGGTGGTCAATGGGATCGTGGTCACGAAGATGCGCATCACGCCATTTGTCGCCACACTCGGCATGATGCTGATCGCGCGAGGCATTGCCTTGCAGATCACTGGCGCCGCTCCGATTTCGCAGTTGGGCGAGGCGTTCGGCAAGTTGGGCAACGGTTCGCTTTTCCGGGTCATCGGCATGGGTTCGAACGGGCTGCCCAAGGTCATTTTTCCGGGGATTCCCTATCCGGCGATTCTGCTTGCCGTCGTCGCCGTGACTGTCGCCTACATGCTGCGCCGCCGCTCCATCGGCCGTCACATCTATGCCACTGGTTCGAATGAGGAAGCCGCGCGGCTTTCCGGTGTCGAGGTCGATCGAACCAAACTGGCCGCCTATGTCATGTCCGGCGCGCTCGCCGGACTGGCGGGGATCGTTTTGATGTCCCGACTGGTTACTGCCCAGCCCAATGAGGGCGTCATGTACGAGCTCGACGCGATCGCTGCGGCCGTCATCGGCGGGGCGTCGTTGATGGGCGGGGTCGGCACCGTTTCCGGAACCATGATCGGCGCGTTCATCATCGGCGTCCTGCGCAACGGCCTGAACATGGCCGGCGTCTCAGCCTTCATCCAGCAAATCATCATCGGCTTTGTCGTCATCATGGCGGTCTATGTCGATCAGTTGAGAAGCCGCCGTTAACCGGCAAACTGTCTTCATCAGAGGAGGAGAACATGAAGAAGACCTTGAAAGCACTGTTTCTGGCAAGCACGATGATCGCCGCGCCCGCCACCGTCATGGCGGGGGAAATCGCGGTGATCGTCAAGACAACCAACTCGAACTTCTGGCAGAATGTCAACAAGGGCGCGTCTGCCGCGATCACCAGCCAGAGCGAACATACGATGACCTTCAACGGCCCGGCCACGGAATCCGCGATTGCCGACGAACTCAGCATGGTCGAAAACGCTATCAATCGCGGCGTGATTGGCATCGTGCTCGCACCGTCGGATCCGGATGCACTCGCTCCGGCCGTCAAAAAGGCCAACGAAGCCGGTATCCCGGTCGCCATCATCGACTCCGCGCTCTCGGATGCCAGCAAGGGCACCTTCCAGACCTTCCTTTCGACAGATAACTGCGAGGCCGGCAAGCTTGCCGCGACGATGATGATCGACAAGGTCGGGAAAGAAGGCAAGGTGGCCGTTATGTCCTATGTGGCGGGCGTCGGCTCGGAAGTCGGTCGCGTCGGCTGCTTCGTCGATCATCTGAAGGCGAATTCCAAGCTGGAAATCGTCGGCCCATACTATTCGCAGTCCCAGATGGCGACGGCGCTCAACCAGACGACCGACGTGCTTGCCGCCAATCCGGATCTCAAAGGCATCTTCGGTGCCAACGAGCCGACCGCGGTCGGCATGGGGCGTGCAATCGTCCAGGCCGGCAAGGTGGGCCAAGTTGTCGCCATCGGATTTGACGGCAACGAAGATCTGCAGGCCTTCGTCAAGGATGGAACGCTGGCCGCGACCATGGTCCAGGGTTCCTATCAGATGGGCGAACTCGGCGTGAAGGCCATTCTCGACATCATCGGCGGCAAGAAGGCCGAGCCGCAGATCGATACGGGCGTGGTTGTCGTCACCAAGGACAATATCGCCGCTCCCGAGGCCAAGAACGTTCTCTACTGAACGGCGGGCCGCGAGAAGGTAGAGGCTCAGGCCTCTGCCTTCTCTTTCGTCAGGAAAAGCTCATGAACGCGCAAATAACAGGATCGCGGCCGCTGGTCGAGATGATCAATATCGAGAAGAGCTTCGGCGGCGTGCACGCAGTCGAAGACGTGTCGGTCAACCTCTTTCCCGGAGAGGTCGTTGGAGTCCTCGGCCATAATGGCGCGGGAAAATCCTGTCTGATGCGGATTCTCTCCGGTGCCATGGCGCCGAACGCCGGCCGGATCAGGATGGGGGACGAGGATGTCCGGTTTCTATCACCTCAGGACGCTCGACGTCAGGGGGTCGAGACAATTTACCAAACGCTTGCCCTTGCCGACCATCTCGATGCTCCGTCCAATCTTTTTCTCGGCCGCGAGCTGAAGACGCGCTGGGGCAATCTTGACGATAAGAACATGCTGGAGGAAGCGCGCCGGGTGCTGCATCGGCTCAACCCCAACTTCAAGAATCTGAGCGACCCGGTTTCCCGGTTGTCCGGTGGTCAGCGGCAGGTCATTGCCATTGCGCGTGCCATCTATTTCAAGGTGAAGATCCTCATTATGGACGAGCCGACGGCTGCGCTCGGACCAGCCGAGACAGCAATGGTCGCCGATCTCATCAGGCAGTTGCGGAGCGAAGGTATCGGCATCTTTCTCATCAGCCACGACATGGACGACGTCTTCGACCTCTGTGACCGTATTGTTGTGATGAATCGGGGACGCAATGTCGGCGGCTACTGCATCGAGGAAGTGACCAAGGATGATGTGCTGAGCCTGATCGTCAAGGGCGAGATGCCCGATGGCTGGCGGCCGCGCAATGCGCCAAAACACTACAAACAGGCCTGAGTTCGAATTGAGGAAGGAAGACGAATGTTATGTGGCACCTGCGTCGAACCAGGACGGTTCGAACTCATCGAACGGCCTCTTCCCAGGGACTTGCCGGAAGGCTGGGCTTTTGTCGACATCGCGGCGGTCGGCATTTGCGGAACGGATTACCACATCTATACCGGCAAGCATCCTTATCTCAATTATCCACGCGTTATCGGCCATGAACTCAGTGGCCGGCTGGTCACCCCTGTAGGCGGCATCGCGGCCGGCACCCTTGTCGTGATCAATCCCTATATCGCCTGTGGCACATGCCGCGCTTGCCTGCGCGGCAAGCCCAATTGCTGCACGAACATCGCGGTCTTGGGCGTTCATCGCGACGGCGGCCTCTGCCAGCGTATTGCAGTCCCGGCGGGCAACCTCATAGCCGCCGAAGGACTCGACGAAATCCAGGCGGCCATGGTCGAGTTCCTGGCGATCGGGGCTCATGCGGTGGCCCGTTCGGGATTGGCCGCCGGCGACCGGGTTCTGGTTACGGGCGCCGGACCGATCGGCATCGGGACCGCGCTCTTCGCGCGGCTCGCAGGCGCGGAGGTTCACCTTTTGGATTTGAGCTCGCAGCGGCTGGCTTTGGCGCGCGAGAAGTTCGGTTTTCAAAATACGTATGAAGATATGTCGCGGATCCTTGAAGGCGACCGCGACGATGGCTTCGACACCGTCTTCGATGCGACGGGGGCCGCGGTAGCCATAGAGGCAGGCTTTTCATTACTCGCGCATGGCAGCAGTTACGTGCTCGTCAGCGTCGTGAAGGATCATATTCGTTTTGACGACGCGGAATTCCACAAGCGGGAAACTCGCATCATCGGCAGCCGCAATGCCGTCCAGTCAGATTTCGAAACCGTCATGGCGGCCATCCGTGAGGACAAGATCTCCACGGCTGCCCTCTGCTCGGTGATCCTGCCGCTGGGCGACCTGCCGCAACGCCTGCCCGAACTCGCCGAGGACAGGGCCGGACTGATCAAGGCGGTGGTGAGGCTCTGATCCAGCGCCTAGGGATGCATCCAGAGGATAATTCGGTTTGGCATTCGGTATCGAGTCCATAGTCGAACAGCTTCGACAGGTAGTGTGCATGTCCCATGGCCTGATAATGCCGTCGCATTCTCAAGCGAAATGGCTTAGCCGCGTTTCTGGCGGCACTCGGGCCGAGAAAATCCATGCTTATTGGAAAAATTTCGACGGAACGTTTATCCGTGGGACCTTTGGACAAACTTATAGAAATTTCCACGAAAACGAGCTGGATCTGTTCCCTATCGCAACACCGACGCATCATTTGAGGTGATTCCGCGGAGGTCTCTGCGTACTCGGCTCATGTAGCCGGGCCAGAGCCGGCCTCTCTGAATCGCGTCTCGAATTCCCGTCGCAAGGCTCGCCTTGCTTCTGCGGCGCGCAAGCGTTGCTGCGCGATCTCTGTCGTTGGATTATATGGCGGCACTGCAGTTGGCTTGCCATCCGTATCGACGGCCACCATTGTGAAATAGCAGGAATTTGTGTGTCGACGCGCGCCGGTGCGGATGTCTTCGGCCTCAACCCGAATACCGACCTCCATGGAGGTACGACCGGCGTAGTTGATCGAGGCTCGAAAGGTCACCAATTCACCGACCATGACAGGCTGGCGGAACACGACCTGATCGACGGACAACGTGACCGCGTATTGCTTCGAGAAGCGCGAGGCACAGGAGAAGGCGACGCGGTCCAGGAGATTGAGCAGGGCGCCGCCATGGACCTTGCCGCTGAAGTTGGCCATGTCGGGTGTCATCAGGACGACCATTTCCATTCGACTTGTATCTGTGCCGTCATCCATTGTGCGCCTCCGTTGTCCCAGCAAATCAATTGGTATCAGCTATGGTGTCCCAATAGGAAGTCCGCGCAGCGTTCTGCAATCGTAATGCAGGGAACATACAATATCGCCGCTGTCATTTGGCCCTGCGAGCGGCGCGATGGCCGAGTGGAAAAACCGAACGGTCCCTGGCTGAAGAGGGATCCTACTCATACCGCTGCAACAAGAATCGGTAAAAAAGCTCGCTAATATTGGCATGCACGTGTACGGGTGGTCGCTTCTTGTAGCGGCCACCCATCAGCCTGCATCAACTATTCCAACTAGGCTGCCCGTTCCTCCGAGGCATTGGGCCGCCATTTAATGAGGCGATTTTCCATCACATCCAGTATTCGGTCGATCACTAGGACGAAAACCGCCAGGATAATGATGCCTGCGAAGACGCCGACTGCATCGAAATTGCCTTCTGCCTGGGCAATCAGGTAGCCAAGCCCTGCCGACGCGCCAAGATATTCGCCAATAATCGCACCGACGACTGCAAAGCCGACAGAGGTGCGCAGAGAAGAAAGAATCCAACTTGCTGCCGCCGGGAAATAAACGTGGCGCAGAAGCTCGGACCGCTTGGCGCCAAGAATACGGGCGTTTGCCAGCACCACCGGATTGACTTCACGCACACCCTGCATCGCGTTGAAGAATGTAATGAAGAAAACGAGCGTTACAGCGAGCGCAACTTTCGACCACAGGCCAAGACCGAGCCAAAGCACGAAGATCGGAGCAAGCACGACGCGCGGGATGGCGTTCAAGCCCTTGATAAAGGGGTCGAGAATGCGAGCGGCACTACGGCTAAGACCAAGCCAGACGCCAGCAGCGACGCCTAGACCTGTTCCGATAACATAGCCCAGAACGGTTTCCGTCAGCGTGATCGTCACATGACGATAGAAATTGGGATCAATGATCCAACTGATGATCTGGTTGAAGATGTCCATGGGCGCAGGGAAAAAGAAAACATCGATGATGCCAACGGATACCCCGAGCTGCCAGCCGCCAAGAATGGCAACAAGCAGGCCCAGTTGGATAAATCGTTCAGTCGCGACGTTCATAGCTCTTCTCCACTTCGCCGCGCAGCGACGCCCAGATATTGCGGTACAGATCCATGAAGCGCGGATCCAGTTTGATTTCGGCGACGTCGCGGGGACGCTCAAGATCGACAGGGAAGCTGTTGATAACCCGGCTGCGCGGTCCGGCGGCCAACACGGCCACCCGGTCGCCGAGGGCAATGGCTTCCTCCAGATCATGTGTAATCATGACCACGGCCCTGCGTTCCTCCTGCCACAAACGCAAGAGCTCGTTCTGCATCAGATGGCGAGTATGGATATCGAGCGCCGAAAACGGTTCATCCATCAAAATGACCTTTGGACCGCTGATCAATGCCTGGGCCATCTGAACACGCTTTCGCTGACCGCCCGAAAGCTGATGGGGATATCGCTGTTCGAATCCCTTAAGACCCACCTTGGCAAGCCACGCGGTCGATCGCTCGCGGCGGTCCGACGTGCCTACGCCTCGAAACAGCAAGCCAAGTTCGACATTCTCGATGGCCGTTTTCCACGGTAACAGCGCATCCTGCTGGAACAGGTAGCCGATATCATTCTGAATACCCGAGACGCGATTGCCATCGATCGAGACGCTGCCGCTGGCCGGTTTGAGCAGCCCGGCAATTGCGTTCAGTATCGTACTCTTGCCGCATCCGGTCGGCCCGACGATGGCAAGGAATTCGCCGTCCGCCACCGTCAGATTGACGTCCTCCACCGCAACAAAAGTTCCGAAGGACATTGTCACGGAGTCGATGGCAACCATCGCCTTCTTTCGTTGCGGGGCGGTTTCCTCCACCACCGGTTTTACCACTGCCAGGGCCATGGCTTCCTCCTCAGTTCGTGCTTTTGCGCGGCGCTTTGTCGACGAAAGCGTTGGTGTATGTTTTCTTCAGATCGATTTCCGTTGCGGCAACCTTGTCATTGAAACTCCTCAGAACAGCGAGCGGGGTTTGAACCTCGGCTTCATTGAAGCGCCCATCCACGGAGAAGATCGGCTTGGCATTTGCGACAGCCTTCACGTAAGTCTCGCGGTCACCGGAAATGAAGGCTTCGGGTAGTTTTTGAACAATCTCCTCAGGAGAGCTGTTGTTCATCCATTCCAGTGCCTCAACTGTCGCGTTGACGACCTTCTGGATCGTTTCCGGATGCTCATCAATATAAGCTTGCGTGGCATAGAGAACGGAGGTCGGGTAGATGCCGCCGTAAATCTCCTTTGCGCCTTCATCGCTGCGCGCATCAATCAGGATCTTGCCGACGCCCTTGGCCTCGATGAATGTGGCGGCGGGATCATAATTGACCAGCAGATCAACTTTTCCCTGTTCGAGGGCGGCGACCGCAGCTGAACCGGAGCCGACCCCAATCAGCGAAACATCGTCCGCAGAAAGCTTGTGGCGCTGCAAATAATAGCGAACAAAGAAATCCGATGAGGAGCCCGGAGCAGTAATGCCGATTTTCGCGCCCTTGATGGTCTCAGGCTTTGCCGGGTCAAATGTCGAGTTCTTGCCGCCTGCAAGGACAAGACCGGAATTGCGCGCCAGCAACACAATACCCACGACGTCCTTCCTTTGTGCCTGCATCTGGATCGTATGATCGTAGAAGCCGACGGCTATATCTGTGGAGCCTGCCACAAGCGCCTGCAGGGTCTTGGATCCGCCCGAGGCGAAATTCTCGACGGTGACGTCGAGCCCTTCCTTTTCATAGAGACCAAGGCCCGATGCTACGGGGAACGGCAAATTGTTCAGATTGTAAGAGCCGACGCTGATTCTGACGGGATCCGCAAAGGCCGATCCGGCGAATACAACAGTAGCCGCGAGCGAGAGCATGAGTTTACGCATGGTATTTCCTCCCTGATGTGCGGCGCCCTCCCGGCCACCGCTTTCAATTATGCCGCGCAAACCATTTGCGCGATAGGTTTTGCAAAGACCTGGCCCTCGAACAGACGGCGGGCTGTACGCAGAATGCCTGCGACTGTCTTGCCGTCCCGGGAGTCCAACTTTACCTCCAGGCGTCCGCTTGGATGTTCGAGAACGAGAACGACCGGGGGCTTGCGTCCGCCAATCAGTCTGGACGCAACGGTGTTGTCGCTTATGCAGGCCGTAGCAATGCCGACGGCCCCCGTCGTGGCGAGCGAGGGATGGCACTGATGCGGCATGAAATAGCGCACATTTAGATCGCCGCCGGCTTTCGGCTTTGAGATCAGTACCGGTTTCGGAGCAACTTGTGCCGTTACGTCACCCATACCCATACGCTGGCCCGCCTGCTGCCTCAATTTTTCCAGCCGCTCGAGGAGAGCGCTGTTTGCATTCAGCTCCGTCGCCGTTTCATAACCGGTCGCCCCGATGGCCGCTGCCTCAAGGATCATCATTGGCATGGCGCAATCGATACAGGTCACTTCTATGCCGTCGATCGTCTCAAGACGCTGTCCAGTGGGGAAGAGCCTGCCAGTACGGGCACCGGCGGCATCCATGAATGTCAAGGCGATCGGCGCGGCGTGGCCGGGAACGCCGTCAATCGAAGCATCGCCAAGATAGGCGACCTGGCCCCCTGGCGTTGGAACGTCCGCCTCGATGAGCTTGCCCGTATTCACATTGTATATTCGCACCCGCGTCATCGGTCCCGTTACCTTGACGAGGCCGGCTTCGATGGCAAAAGGACCGACGGCGGCAAGCATGTTGCCGCAATTGGGCGATGTGTCGACCATTTGCTGATCAATACGCACCTGGGCAAAGAGATAATCGACATCCGCCCCCAATACAGTCGCCGGTCCAACAATGGCAACTTTGCTCGTGACGGGGTTGCCACCGCCGATGCCGTCGATTTGAAGCGGATGACCGGAACCCATCACGGATAACAAAATCTGGTCGCGTTGGCGCGGATCTGAAGGGAGGTCCGACGCCAGGAAAAACGGGCCTTTGGACGTGCCACCTCTCATCAAAACACAGGGTATACGAATGAGGTCGTTCATGGTTACCGCTCTTATTCATGCGCGTGGCAGATCAATCTGCCCATTTCTTGCACTTTGCGGTAAAGTGATTGATATGTGAAATGCGAAGATTCGGAGGATTGATGTGTTATGAGCATTAATTGTGAGATACTTGACCTCCGGGCGTTCTTAAGCGTCGTAGAACTCGTGAGCTTTCATCGGGCTGCAGAGGCGCTTAACCTCTCTCAGCCCGCCCTCAGTCGGCGCATTCAGAAGTTGGAGATGGCCATCGGCGCTCCCCTACTGGAGCGGACGACACGGCACGTCTCTTTGACAGCTTTGGGGACGGAATTACTCCCGCTTGTTCGCCGGATGTTGGAAGAGTTCGATGGTTCGCTATTTGCGGTTCGCGATGTCGGCGTCAACCGGGGCGGTCTGGTGACGATCGCCTGCCTTCCCACCGCTGCGTTTTATTTCCTGCCGACTGTCATTCGGCTGTTCAATGAAGAACATCCGAATATCCGTTTCCGTATCCTTGATTTGCCCGCGACCGACGGCTTGCAGGCCGTTGCGCGGGGTGAGGTGGAGTTCGGCATCAACATCATGGGTACATCCGATCCGGATCTGACGTTCGACCGTCTTGTTGAAGATCCGTTCGTTCTCGCGGCGCGCAAGGATCATGCGCTTGCGGAGAAAGCGGAAGTGGGGTGGGCAGACCTGGAACCTTACCCTCTGATCACGGTTCACCGGTCAAGCGCGAACCGCACACTTCTCGATGCGGCCTTGGCTAAGTCCAGCATCAAGCTTCGATGGTTCTATGAGGTAACGCACCTTTCGACGTCCCTTGGTCTTGTCGAAGCCGGGCTTGGCATATCTGTGCTGCCGCAGATGGCAACGCCCCAAGGGGAACATCCTTTTCTCATTAGCCGCCCGATACGCAATCCGGCAATTTCAAGAACAATAGGCGTGGTTAGGCGTCGCGGAGGGACCTTGTCGCCGGCTGCTGAGCGCTTCCTCCATATGCTAATTGGTACCTGGTCCGAAAGGCGCTGACGTGTCGTCACATTGATCTGAAACCGCCCTTCATCCGCAGTGGAAACGAATTCGGTGCCGGCCAGCGGAACCATGCAGACGCTGCCGAGGAAAATTTGCGACGGAACCTTTGCGCGCGCCTAGCATCCGAGAGTCAATGGAGCCAGGAAGTCGCAAGCGAGAGATAACCTCGCCAGTCCAACGGTCTTGAAGCTCAGATCGCTGCAATGACCTTGGCTTCGCCAGCCATGAAGTCGCAGAACAGCTTCACTCGCAAGGGTACGGTGCGCCCGAAGGCATGCAGAGCATTGAACGGTAGCTTGGGCAGGGCGATTTCTGGTGCGAGATCGAGCAAGATGCCGTCATTCAGCTCTCGGGCTACCAAACATCTCAGAAGATAAGCCGCACCAAGCCCACTCCGCGCGGCGTAGATCAATGCCGCTCCAGAATCGCAGTCAACTCGCCCGGAGGGAATGACTGTTCTTCCATCGGCCAAACGCAAGGGCGTTACTATGCCACCGGACATGAATCGAGCGAACGGAACGTCTGCCAGCGCCTCGGCGGACCCCGGCATTCCCCAACTCTTCAGGAATCGAGGGGATGCGACCACTGCCATCGGCAGATCTGCCAGGTGACGGACAATGAGATCCCCCAGTGCAGGATCTCCGACACGCAAAACCACGTCGTAGTCTTCCCTGATCAGATCGACGAAACGGTCCGTCAAACCGATATCAAGATGCAGGTCTGGATAGGTGGTTGCAAAGCGGTCAAACAGGCCAGGCAGCAGCAAGGGCGCCAGTTCCCCGGGCATGCTGATGCGCAACCTTCCAGACGGCACAGCCTGTGACCGGATCGCTTCGTCGCTGGAATCGAGTTCCCGAAGGAGAGGCGCTACGCGTTCGAAAAAAAGCTGGCCGTCCTGCGTAAGGGTGAGCGCACGGGTAGAGCGGAGAAAGAGCCGTGTTCCGATTTTCTTTTCCAACCGAGCAACGCTCTTCGAGACTGCCGATGGAGTCGTGTTCAGATCGCGTGCTGCGGCGCTGAACGATCCGGCCTCTACGGTCCGCACAAACGCCATCAATCCGGACGTCTCACCCAATAGATTTGGCATTTGCATCTCCCCGGCACAGCTCATGTGCCTGACTGTGATCTAATGGCGCGAGGCGCTCACGTTTATCTTAGTTTCACCAGAAAACGGAGATAGACAATGCAACATCTGAAAGACAAGGTTGCCGTGATTACCGGCGGCAATAGCGGCATTGGCAAAGCGACTGCCCGCCTGTTTGCAAAGGAAGGCGCGCAGGTCGTCATTACAGGTCGGCGACAGGACGTTGTCGATCAGGTGGTGGACGAAATCGGAAACGGCGTCGTTGGCGTCGTTGGTGACGTTGCCGACCTTGAACACCATCAAAGGCTCGCAGAAATAGTGACGAGACGGTTTGGCAATCTGGACATCTACATGGCCAATGCCGGGATCATCAACCTTACCGCTTCCGCCAACGTCACACCGGAAGACTATGACAGGCACTTCGCCACCAATACGCGCGGTGTGTTTTTTGGCGTGCAAACGATAGAGCCGCTGATCCGCGATGGTGGCAATATCATTGTCACGAGCTCGCTGGCCGCGACGAAAGTTCTGCCGGATCATACCGTCTATGCAGGCTCCAAGGCCGCCATCGCCGCATTTGCAAAAAACTGGGCGATCGAGTTCAAGCCCCGAAAGATCCGCGTCAATATCTTGAGCCCGGGACCGGTGGATACCGCAATCCTCGGCAAGCTTGGGGTTTCGGATGCCGATCGCCCGGTCCTCGAACGCCATTTGGCTACCATCATCCCGGCGGGCCGTCTCGGACAGCCTGAGGAACTGGCCCACGCCGCTCTCTTTCTCGCCTCCGAGGCGGGTAGCTTCGTCAATGGCGTAGAGCTGCATGTCGATGGCGGTATGACCTTAGCTTGAAAGGAGTGAAGAGATGCATCTGCAACATAATCCTGAAATCCTTGCCTTCATCGACCGCCTGGCAGAGACCGGCAGCAACTATCGGATGGAAGAGATGGAGAGCCTGTATACGGAGGACCTTGGATTCCTTGTCCTGACACCAGAAGGCGCGATTGCGCGGTTCTCCAAGGAGGAGATATTCGCGGAGTTCCGGAGCCGCCGCGACGCCGGTGAAAAGCCGCTGTCGACAGCGAAGAAGGTCCTGCATATCGAGGAACAGGGCCATGAGGCGACAGCCATCCTCTATCGTCAAATGGGTGATCGTGCTTCTCCGGCATTCTACGAGCTACGATTGCGCCGGGTGGCTGGTGAATGGCGCGTTGCCGGCGAGACGGTGCTTCCGTGGCCGGATCTCGCCACGGTCAAGAGTTTCCTGCCACCACGGGAGAAATGACGTCAACCAGTCCGTAGCGATTGAAGACTGACCAAACGCCGGGAGGCAAGGGCGAATCCGATACGACTGTCGTATTCGCCCGCCACTTCGCGAAGTCGGAATCTCTCAAACTCGACTAGATCGATCGGCACATTATGATGCAGCCTTGGATTCCCGTCGCTGAAACCCTGGTGCGATCAGGAGCGAGGTCTAACGGCGAACGCAACCTATACTGAAGGGTAGTTTTCCCCCTCGAAAATCTCTGATATTTCCTCCGTACAAGCAACGCGCGAATAACTGGATGCACGGCGGAATCTCTCGCAACATTGGGGATGTCATGTGTAGCAAGACTGACAAAGCCGGCCGCCATGGGCGGATGTACGATAATGCGGCGATCGTTGCCGGAATCGCACATAAGCAGCGCCGGTCAAAGAGCGTGCGTCCATGAGCTTGCCTTGCCCCTCCAATCCTCTCGATGGCTGTCCGGTTGAGACAATCGAGGCGCCGCAGCACGAGATGCCGGAGGTCAACCGGAACCCTGCGAACGAGATGTCACGCGTTCTCGGCACCGCGCCGGTCCACCTGGCAGCAGATTCATCCGGAGGCGCAATCGCCCATTGGCATCACGACCCGTTGCATGACGTCGTCGAGCCCATGACCGATCACGTAATCATGGCTTACAATGGCATGATGCAGCGCATGGAGCGGCGGTCGGGAAGATCGGTTGAGGTTGGAACGTTTCGTCCTGGGGTTGTGATAATCATCCCGGCCGGATCAAGCTCCCGGTGGGACATCCCAAAACCTGTTGATGTCGTCCAGCTCTATCTTCCTCACGCAACACTGAAGCGCGTTGCATACGAAGCCGATACTGCAGCGCCGAGCGATCTCCTGGAACGAACGGCGCATCCGGACTATATTACATCCCGATTGCTCCTGAGCGCGGCCGATGTCCTGGAGGACAACGGGGCGCTGGATATACTGTTCAGGCAGCAGTTGACTGACCTTCTGGCCACGCGCCTACTGGCCGCACATACCGGCAAGCCGCCCTCTTATCAGCCGGCGGTTGGCGGCCTCGCGCCTAACGTGTTGCGCCGGGCAATTGAGCGTTTGCGTTCGGACGCTGACGCGGACGTCTCCCTTGCGGCCCTCGCTTCCGACTCCGGGCTGTCACGTTTCCATTTCTGCCGCGCCTTCAAGGAAAGCACGGGGCTTTCGCCTCACAACTGGCTGCGTCAATATCGGCTCGAACAGGCCATGAATATGCTGCGCGATCCTCGAAATTCGGTCGCGCTGGTCGCAGCCTCGCTTGGTTATGCCTCGCAAACAGCGTTTGCCGCCGCGTTTCGAAAACTGACCGGAGAAACGCCGACCGATTGGCGGCGCCGCGGCTAGCCGCAGTCACTTTCGCCCTCGCTTCTGATTTTTTTGGACTGTGGCGTTTTTCTGCGGCGTGTTCAAAGAGAGCGCGCGTCTTTCACCACATTACCTGCTTCGCTGCTATCGGCTGACAAGAGAGGACATGCTGAGCGATACCACAACTCAGCCATAATGATCGCAGCTTCGCCTTGTTATGTCTCGCAACCAGTAATTGCCGCCGCATTTCGAAAACTGATCGGAGAAACGCGGGGCGGTGAGAGGTGGCGCGGCCGTTAACCGCAATTGCTCTGCAATGGCGTCAATCGCTCTGGCGCAGCCGCAGACCCGATTCGCTAAACCTCCATTGTCGCATGCCAATGATCCCTCGGAGACAAAGGGATGGCCTGGGGCAACTCGATCGGGCTGATTACGGGCGATCTCGACCAAGCACTCCCATAGCGGCCGTTCGAACCGATGACGGGAAACGAAACAAATATTCTACAAAGGATCAGCACAATGACCTCCATTACAACTAGCGACGGTGTTCAACTTTTCTACAAGGACTGGGGACCGAAATCCGCTCAACCGATCGTCTTCCACCACGGCTGGCCACTCAGCTCAGACGATTGGGATAATCAAATGCTCTTCTTCGCCGGCAAGGGCTTTCGTGTGATCGCCCACGATCGCCGCGGCCATGGCCGATCAAGTCAGGTAAGTGATGGCCATGACATGGATCACTATGCCGCCGATGTCGCCGCAATGATCGAGCACCTCGATCTTCGCAATGCGGTTCACATCGGCCACTCTACCGGTGGCGGTGAAGCCGCGCGATATGTCGCGCGCTACGGCAAGGGCCGCGTCGCCAAGCTGATCCTGATCGCGGCCGTGCCGCCACTGATGTTGAAGACCCCAACCAATCCCGGTGGTCTGCCGATCGAAGCGTTCGACGGATTGCGCCGCCAGCTCGCCGCCAACCGTTCGCAATTCTATCGCGATTTCCCGAGCGGCCCGTTCTACGGGTACAACCGTCCGGGTGCCGAACCTTCGGAGGCGGTCATCTCAAACTGGTGGCGTCAGGGCATGATGGGCGGCGCGAAAGCACATTACGAAGGCATCAAGGCATTCTCGGAGACGGATTTTACCGAGGACCTGAAGAACATCGCAGTGCCGGCGCTGGTGTTGCATGGCGATGACGACCAGATCGTCCCGATCGGCGCCTCCGCTCCGTTATCGGCGAAGCTCCTGCAGGCCGGCACGCTGAAGATCTACGAGAAGCTGCCGCATGGGCTATGCACGACCCATGCAGATGTCATCAATGCCGACGTGCTGGCCTTCATCACCGCCTAAGCGATGTCACGTCACCAATCCGCGCGCCATCGATTGCCGATCATCTTCTGCGGACGGTGACGCGCGGCCATTGAAACTACAAATTACGGAGTGAACAACATGAGACTTGTGATCGTGGGTGCCGGCTTCGCCGGCATGTACGCCGCACTTTCCGCGGCCCGCCTGCGCGATATCGAAGGCGTTTCGCCCGAAGAGCTCGAAATCGCGCTGGTATCCCCCGAACCGACACTCGTCATCCGCCCCCGGCTTTACGAGCCGAAGCCCGAGACTCTGACGGCACCTTTGCAGGATGTATTTGATGCCATCGATGTCGCCTACGTGCAGGGCAGCGTCGAGGCGATCGACGCCAAGGCCTGTACCATAGACATTGTCAATGCCAAGCACGAACGAAAGTCCCTTCAGTATCATCGCCTTGTGCTCGCCACCGGCAGCCGGCTGTTCCGCCCGAACATTCCCGGCCTTGCCAAATACGCCTTCAGCATCGATAACATCGATGACGCTATTGCCCTCGATCGCCACCTGCACGAGCTTGCGAGGATGCCGGCCTCAGCTGCGCGCAGCACCATCGTTGTTGCCGGCGCCGGATTCACAGGGATCGAGGCGGCGACCGAAATGCCGTCGCGGCTGCGGACCTTGTTCGACAAAACCGTCAATCCCCGCGTCATTATCATCGATCGCACTAGCGCGGTCGCCCCCGACATGGGCGAAGGTGCTCGCCCGATCATCGAGGAAGCATTGCGCAAGCTCGGCGTGGAAACGCGGCTCAACGCCGGGATTTCATCGCTGGATAAATCCGGTGTCACGTTAATTACCGGCGAGTATATCGAAACCATGACCTTGATCTGGGCGGCAGGCATGCGCGCCAGTCCGCTTACCACGAAAATCCCCGGCGAGCGCGACAAGTTCGACCGGCTGCTGGTCGACGGCTGCTTGCGTGTGCCGTCCGTGCCCGGCGTCTTCGCCACCGGAGATGCGGCGCGTGCCGCTTGCGACAATTGCGGTAACTACGCATTGATGTCGTGCCAGCACGCCACCCGCATGGGCGCTTTCGCTGGCAACAATGCCGCCGCCGAACTGTTGGGCGTACCGACGCGGCAATATCACCAGGAAGCCTATGTCACCTGCCTGGACCTCGGCGATGCGGGAGCACTCGTCACCCGAGGTTGGGACCGCAAGGTGGAGATGGTCGGCGAGAAAGCGAAGGCGATCAAGCAAGAGATCAACACTGTCTGGATCTATCCGCCGAAGCCTGAGCGCGCGGCTGCGTTGGCCTCCGCCAATCCTGAGCGTGTAACGAACCTCTGATCGCATCACAACAGGAGCTGTGCTCCGGCCAAGAGCGTAGCTCATTATATTCTGGCCCTCCTCGCGAGGCGCCCCATCATGGCAGAATCACCGATTGTGGTTGCGTCAAGGAGCGGCCGGGCACCTGCACTGCAGGCCCGGCCTGTTAGCCTATTTCTTGATCGGGAAGGTTAGTTCCTGCTCAGCGGTATCAACCACGAAGACAGCGAGCAGCTTTGCCGGCTTAGTCTTGCTGGCGTTTTCGCTGACGCCGTGGCGATCGCCCGGCAATTCCGAAAAGCTTTCACCGGCGTTATAGACTGTGACGGGACCGTCGTTGACCTGACTGCGGATCGCGCCTTCGAGAACGGTCGCGTAGATGAAGGCGGATGTTGGATGTGTATGGCCCTCCGAGAAGCCGCCCGGTGCATATTCGACGAGAACACCTTTCATGCTTTTGCCGGGAACGTTCGGCAGTTTATGGTCATAGACCAGCGTAACCTTTGCGCCCTCTCCGCCACCAGGCGTATCATGTGCAAGAGCGGCACCTGACAGGAGAACCGTCAACGCAACGGCAAAATGCAGTGACTTGATCATGTCTATCGTCCTTTCGTGAGTGAGGCACCGGGCCGCCTCTCAGACGGCCCGTATGCACGTTGTTATTTTCTCGGTGTTGTCGCAAACCAATCATCGAAACCGATGCGGCCGATGCGAGGATGATTGTCGGAGACGAGTGACCCGTCCTCCAGTTTGGTCCCGAAATACCGGGCCTCCGGATCTGCGACAACGTTGCGGGTATCTCCGATCGCCTTGAGGTAGCGCGCGGCGAAATCGCACAGACGCGCGCGCTCGGGGCCGCAGATTTCAACGGTGCCGTTAGCCGGCTTGGCAAGGGCCGCGTCCGTTACGAAATCAGCTACGTCGTCGGACGCGATCGGTTGCAGGAAACCCGTCGACAAGCGGGCGGTATCGCCGACCGTACCCTCCTGGGCGATGCCGCCGAGAAACTCCATGAACTGTGTCGAACGCACGATAGTATAAGGAATGCTGGCTTCCCGAATAATCTTTTCCTGAGCGACCTTGGCTCGAAGATAGCCGCTATCCGGCAATCGATCGGTGCCGACGATGGAAAGCGCGACATGTGTTTCACGCCGGCATCCATTTCCGCTGCCATCAGGTTCCTGCCCGCCGTCTGAAAGAATTCGAGCACGGCCTTATCCTCGAAGGAGGGCGAGTTCGCGAGGTCTATCACCACCTCCGTATTCTTAAGTACTTCCGCCAAGCCCTCCCCGGTTAGGGTGTTAACACCGGTTTTCGGGGCAGCGGCAATGACCTCATGACCTTTCTTTCGTAAGCGTTCTGCAGTCTTGGAACCGATCAGTCCGGTTCCGCCAATAATCACGATTTTCATAAGTTACCTCCATATGCAGCTTCCCGAATGGGGTGCATCGTTCGTAGGGAATAGGGGGAAGGCCGAACCGGTATAACCTTCAAGGGCACATGTCCCGGCTCGACCCCAACTCGAGTGGCGTTAGTAGTCCCAGGCGATCGGTACCCAACGAAAGGCGTCGCCTTCGATCGCGACGTGGCCGGTGGAGGGGAACGGCATATGCGTCGCCACCAGCAGTTCGCCGGTCGCTGCCAGCTCCTGCAAGAGCCGGACCCGAACGCGGGCAGCCTCCTCTGGGTCGTGTTCGAAGCCGTTGTACCAGTCGGGGTGGTCGAACCCGACCGTGAACACGGCGTCGCCGGCAAACATCAATCGATCGCTGCCAGACGTCAGGCGCACGATGCTATGGCCGGGGGTGTGGCCGCCGGTGCGGGTAACGACCACTCCCGGCGCTACCTCGTATTCCTCATCGAACAGTCGCAGATTGCTGTGATATTCTTCCGCGAACCGCTTGGCGGAAGCCCGAAGCGCGTCCGGGAAACCCGCCGGCATGTGCACACGAGAGAAATCGGGCGCCTCCCAGAATTTGACCTCGGCGGCGGCAACGTGGATCCGCAGATCCGAACGCAGCCGCTCCTTCACTCCGCCAACGATCAATCCGCCAACGTGGTCCATATGCATATGGGTCAACACAATATCGGTCACCGAGCCGAGATCAATGCCGGCGGCCTCCAGTCGCCTGACCAGCTGCCCGGCCTTCGGCAGGTTCAAGTCAGGATCCAAACCCAGTCCAGCGTCGATGAGTATCGTCTGCGCGCCGCTGCGCACCACAACGACGTTCAACGCCCAGTCACAAGCGTCTTTCGACAGGAACATGTCGCCTAGCCAGGTTTCCCGGTCGGCCAGGGCGGCGTTGTGTCCCAACATTTCGGTTGGAAGCGGTAACACTCCATCGCTGACCACCAGAACGTCAATCTCGCCGATCTGCAGCGCGTAACGCGACGGAACCAGCTCTTCGGCTCCCGATCTGCCGGTTGGTGGGGTGTTGTCCAGTTTCATGCTTGCCTCCTGAGAGTTATTGATCATCTGGTTCATCTTTGAAAACTCCTGCGTTCTATCTTGGTGCTGGATTCTGGGTGGCTTACTCTTCCTAGCTGGACTGGAAGCGCAGTCGCCGGTGAAGTCTTTGGCTATTGGCGACACACTCACTGCTGGCGTGTCCTCTGATGTTCTATCGAAACTGATGTGCCGCTGCGCCAGAACGATTGCTGCCGCTGTAGAGCGATTGCTGCCGACGCATGCGCATGCAGCAATCGTCCGAAGTTTCGCCGGTCAGTCGAATGCGGCCGCGAAAGTAACGTCCGGCAATGATCCTCGAGGGCATCGCCTTGGTTCTCGACCGCTTCGACCGTAGGATCGGCACTTCCTGCAGTCTAGCAACCGATATGGGGGCGACGCGCATCCCGCCCCCTTGATAATACTCCAGGGCCATGCCTCCTCTATTTTGCGGCGCTTTCACTCCTCGAACGGAGCTTTCGCCACGAGGTCGACTGAAGAATCCGGAACCTTATAATCGGGCACGAAGCGTTCGCCGAAGTCCCGCACGAAGTTGTCGTAGGTTGTTCCCGGCGTCGTCTCGGCGATGTGGCAGAAGCATTTGGTCATCTGTCTTTTCATTCCGAGCCGGGGGAACTCGGCAACGATCGCCTTCATTTCAGAGGATGGAATGGCACTGTATTGCAGGCCTACTACGTCGAGGCAGATCCCGGCGGTGCAGAGTGCGACCTCGGCTTCCTTGTAAAGGCCGATCGACGGCGTTGAGTTGAGCGCGACGCTGTCCCAGATCAACTGGGCGCGATACTTGTCGACTCCTGCGTCGGTCGCGAATCTGTGCGCCAGGTCGGCGGCTTCCACCTCGAAGCGACGAGGCCCCTTGAATCTCTCGTTGAGCGTTATGTCATGCAACAGCGCACCGACCGCGAGAACCTCCGCGTCGTGTTCGATGTTCCGAAGCTGCCCGATCCGTTCTGCAAAGACCCACGACCTGACAACGTGATTGTATAGATAGGGTTCGCATGCCTCATGAGCATAGTCCAACGCGCGCTCTATGAGAGGTGTCGTGGGAACCGAAATTCCAGCAAGTTTTAGTGTCTCTGTCACGCCCGTCTTCGCAGGTCCATGGTTCATCTGTCTACGGGGGTATCTCCCGATCGGCGACGCTGTCATTTCTCGCAGGTCGTCAGGTCTTCTCGTCGGTATCGATGACGAATATCTGAGGGATTATTGCGTTGATGCGGCTTCCTTGATCAGCGCTGCGACTTCGCCCGGATGCGAGACCATGAGCGCATGCGAAGCGCCATCGACGACGACAGTCTTCCTGGCAGGAGCACGTTCTGCCATGAAACGCATCACGGCCGGCGGGATATTGCGGTCTTCCGATCCGTAGATACTGTAGGACGGTAGCACCTTCCAAGTTGCAATTCCCGACGGTTCGGCGAGGGCAGCCTGAGCAACGGGGCGCTGCGTCGAGGCCATGAGGTCGGCGGCTTCTTCAGAGATATCGGCGGCAAACTGGAGGTGGAATTTCTCAGGCTTGATGTAGAGATCCTGCGTCCCATCAGGCAGGTTTACCGGCGCCAGAGCAGCCGCCAGGGTACTGCCGGGAAACTTGCCCGACAACGTCAGGCTGGATTCGCCGGTATCCGGCATGAAGCCGGCGACGTAGACCAACGCTTTTACATTCGGGTTGCCGTTCGCGGCGGCAGTGATCACGGGGCCGCCGTAGGAATGGCCCACAAGCACCACCGGCCCGTTGATGGAACGAACGACTGCCGAGACCGAAGCGGCATCCGAGGCGACGCTTCGAAGCGGGTTAGCCGCTGCGACCGCCGCGTAGCCATCGCTGGTCAAGCGGACAATCACGGCGTCCCAACTTGAGGACTCTGCGAAAGCACCGTGCACGAGAACGATCGTTGGCCTGGCGTGGCCATCTTTTGACTGCGCGATTGTATTGGCTGACATGGCAAGTGTGGCGCCCAATGCCAGAATCCTGATAGTTTTTAGCATCTGCATTCTCCTGTGCTGCGGTTGCCGATGCCGGGAGAATAATGTGGGTGGCGTTGCCAAGCCATTCTACGGGGGACGCGCCAATCCCCCGCTGAAGTATAGGGTGAGGTGTCCCTAACGATGGGAAACCTGATCAATAGGATGGGTCCCGTTCAATTCGGCAGTAGCCGAATGCACCGTCTCGCCAAATGGATGATCCGCTCCAGAGGATACTTATACGTGGGGTCGGCCTTTCGGTATCGTGGGCGCGCGTAGCGCTCGCATGGGCAGAGGCGCTGACCAATATTGCAGCAAGCCATGCATCGGATTCAGATTGTGACGCAGCACATCACATCTCGGATGAGGAACTCGTGGCGCTCTCAATTGGCGTCGCCATGATCAACGTTTGGAACGGGTTGGCTGCTGGCGATCGACTTTCGGCAGACAACAAGCGTGCCGCCTGACAATCCGGTTTACAGGGGTTCACCAGGCGAATGAGTTCGCCCGGTGGCGGATCGAATTGTATTCCGGGCGACACGTTGCGCGCCCGCAGCAAGCGTGTTCTGCAGTGCACGACCGATAATGACCACGGCCACGCCCGCGGTCAGTAGTCCCAGAAGACTGGTACCCAACGAAAGGCATTACCGTCGACCGCGACATGGCCAACAAAAGGAAACGGCATATGTGTTGCCACCAGCAGTTCGCCGGTCGCTCCCAGCTCCGGGGGTGTGGCCGCCAGTACGGGAGACGACCACACCCGGCGCCACCTCGTGCTCGTTCTCGAACAGCCGCAGCTGGCTCTGGTGGTCTTTGCTACACCTTTTGGCGGCCGCCCGAAGCGCATCGGGGAAGCCTGCCGGCATTGAGACGTGGGAGAAATCGGGCGACTCCCAGAATTTGACCTCGGCAGCGGCCACGTGGATCCGCAGCTCCGGATTCAGTTGTTCTTTTACTCTGCAACATGATTCCCTCCTGTTTTGAGTGATCGAGACGTGCCGGTCACAAGCCACAGCGCGGATTTTATATCGAGACGCCTTGGCGATCGAGCTACGTTGAAGGATAGGGCAGCCTATGCACCGCAGTGATGCTTTGGTCGTGAAGAGGCTGGTATAAGGGCTTCTCGCCCGCCGAACGGTGCCCGTGACCGCCGAAGCCTTGG
Source organism: Phyllobacterium zundukense (assembly GCF_025452195.1). NCBI lineage: Bacteria > Pseudomonadati > Pseudomonadota > Alphaproteobacteria > Hyphomicrobiales > Phyllobacteriaceae > Phyllobacterium > Phyllobacterium zundukense. The sequence goes on from NZ_CP104973.1 coordinate 1,289,664, forward strand.
CAGCTCTACCCTTCGCCCCGCTATGCATTGGGCGGCGTCCACAGCCCCCGCGTCTTGCGGACGAGATGCGCTTCATTCCCTCCGGGCCTATCGATTGCGACTCGGGAGCCGCGCTCATTCAGGCTGCACTCGCCGGGTTAGGCGCGGCATATCTTCTGCGATGCTTGGTCGAGAAGGAACTGGAGGCTGGCACGCTTGCGCCCGGCATTGCGGTTCCCAGGCTACCTTCAATGCATTGCATGCCGCACGGTACCGTTGCGCGTAAAGCTGTTTTACAATTTCGTAGTCCGCGAGGCAAAGGTCGTCGAAAAGATCTGGGCAACGATGCATCATCGTCAACGCGGGCCTCCGTGCGGATGTGGTGCGGGCCTGAGAACAGCCTCTCCCTTACCTTACGGATGACTCGGTCAAAATCCGGGCGCTCCGATCTCGCGCATACCCGGAGGCAGGGTCTCCCATGCCCTGATCAGCTCTCCGATGGAGCCGGCCTCCATCTTGCGCATGACGTTGGAGCGATGCAGCTTGACCGTAACTTCGCTTATGCTGAGGTCGAAGGCGATCTGCTTGTTGAGGCGTCCGCGCGCGACTTCGCGCAGGATCTCACGCTCGCGGTTTGTCAGTGTCTCAAGGCGCTCGAGATTGCGTTTGACGACCATAGCCTCCGCCCGCCGTGCTGCATCCAGCGCAACACCGGCGATCACTGCATCGAGCAGTGTCTGGTCACGCACTGGCTTGGTGAGGAAGTCTACAGCGCCAGCTTTCATCGCCTCGACCGTCATCGGGATGTCGCCGTGCCCGGTCAGGAAGATGATTGGCTTGAGATTACCGCTTCGTGCCAGATGGTGTTGTAGATGCAGCCCGCTCGCTCCGGGCATGCGCACGTCGAGGATCAGGCAGCCTGGGCTGTCCAATATGTTGGCGTCCAGCACTTCGCGGGCCGAGGCGAAACTGACCGGCTGGAAGCCTGCCGAGAGAATCAACTCCGACAAAGCCTCACGAACGGCTGCGTCGTCATCGACAATGATGACGATCGACTCTGTTGCGTCATTCTTGCGCTGCGCCACCAACGGCGCCAATTTCCGGGACGGTTGGTCCATTCTCATGTCACCCTCCATTTCTCGATTTTTGCATTGCCTCTGCGATGGCTACGAGCAGGGCAGGAGCGTCAAAAGGCTTGCGGAAAAAACCGCTAATGCCCTGGGCGCGGCCCTGGTCTGCGATTTCGTGGCGGCCGGTGATCAGGAAAACCGGCAGTTCCGGACGTGCCTTCTTCACGATGTCACGAAGTTCAAAGCCGTTCGTGTCGGGCATGCCAATGTCCGTTATAAGCACATCCAGATCTGCCAATCCGCGGACAAGCAAATGCCCGGCCGACTGGAAGCAGCAAGCCGCATAGCCGGCGGATTCCAGCAGCTCTTCCAGCGACTCGAGCAGCCTTGGATCATCATCGACAACCGCAATGATAGGTTTCCTTTTATCCATAGTTAGTTCCCTCCCGGCCGGCGCGAGTGGGTGATCGCTATTTCCAATCTTTCTGCGATACGCACGAGATCGGCGAGCGATGCTGCTCCCATTTTCTGCATTACTTTCCTTCGGTGAATTTGCAGCGTGACTTCGCTGATCCCCAGTTCGGATGCTGCCTGCTTGTTGAGCAGACCGCTCACCACGAGCGGAAGCACCTCACGCTCTCGTGTCGTCAATTCGAGATAGCGTTGTTTCAGTATGCCGAGTTCGGCTCGTTCCGAGCGGTTTTTTCGATCTTCGGCGATCGCCGTGTGGACCGCGGCCATGACGTCTGTATCGCTGAACGGCTTGGTGAGAAAATCCACGGCGCCATGCTTGATCGCCCGCACCGAGGACGGAATGTCGCCGTGCCCGGTAATGAAGACGATTGGCGGATGATCCCCCTCGGCGATCTGCCGCTGCAATTCGAGGCCGTTGATATCGGGCAATTCGACGTCAAGGATAAGGCATGCGGGAACATCCGGCTTCTCGGTGTTCACATATTCGCCCGCCGACCCGAAGGCTATGGCGCGCATTCCGTGGGCCTCCAGGAGTTCCCCGAGCGCTTCCCGGATGCGTCCGTCATCGTCCACGATGAAAACAACATAGTCGTCCGCCGTCATGGTGCCGCTTTCGTTGCAATTGGTAAGGTGAAAATGAATCGCGCGCCGTGCGGTTCATTCTTTTCGGCCCATAAACGCCCGCCATGTGCCTCGACGATCGAGCGGCAGATGGCGAGCCCCATGCCCATTCCGTTTTCCTTCGTCGTGAAGAAGGGTTCGAAAATCCGGTCGGGAAATTCGATACCGCGCCCATGATCGTTGATTTCTGTCTGAATCTCGCTACCCAGGCGATGCGTATGCACCTGAAGGACTTTTTCGCCTGCAATGAGATCCATCGCGTCCATGCCGTTGCGGATGAGATTGATCAGGACCTGCTGAATCTGGACGGAATCCAGCGTGACGGCTGGCAGGTCGCTTTCGATGGAAATGTCCATGCGAACGCGATGCCGAGCCCCTTCCTCGGCCATAAGAGCGCCAGCCTCGGTAACGACACTTGCGAGCGTAGTGCTGTTCCTCGTCTCCGTGGATTGCCTGAAGAGGCCGCGGATTCGGCTCACGATATCGGCCGCCGCGTTGGCGTCCCGGATAATGCGCGCGGCGACGGTCGTCGCGCGTTCCACGTTCGGAGGCTCGACCGACAGCCAGCGATGGCATGCATGCGAATTGGCGACGATGGCGGCGAGCGGCTGATTCACCTCATGGGCGATTGATGCCGAGAGTTCCGCGAGGCTTGCGGCCTGCGACGCGACCGCCAGTCTCTCCTGTGTCCGGCGCAATTCCTCCTGCGTGCGCACGTCGTCGTCTATGTCGTGCGAAAGTCCGTACCACTGGACGATCCGCCCGCTTTCATCACGTAACGGCTCGGCGCTACCGTCCACCCAGCGATAGACGCCGTCCGCCCTTCGCAGCCGATAGCGCATGGAGAAGCGTTTGCCGGTCGCCAAGCTGCAGTTGAGCGCTTTCGCCATTCCCGCCGAGTCGTCGGGATGGATGGCCGATTTGATGATGGCTGCCATCCCGCTTGTGTCCAGCATATCTGCTTCTCTCGTGTCAACGCCGAAGAAGTCCATCATGCGTTTGTTGAAGAAGGTCGGCTCGCCGGTTGGACTAAGCCGCCAGAGAAGGCTGGGCACCATGTCCACGAGCTGCGAGAACTCCCGTTCACGGTTGCGCAACGCCTCCTGCGCCTGCATTTCGTCTTCGATGTCGATTGACGCGATGTACCATTGCACGATCGCACCGTCGGCAGCGCGCAGAGGCTGGGCGCGCGCTTCTATCCAGCGATACAGGCCATCCTTAGTGCGCCGGCGAAACCGATTCACGAAAGGCTGGCCGGTCGCGAAGCCGTTCGTTGCTCTCTGAAACATGGTTGGAAAATCTTCAGGGTGAGCCACATCTCGAGCCAGCGCATCGAAATCCTTGATGTCGGGCGTCGGCGAACCGGCGCTGTCCAGATATCGCTTGCTGGCGTAGGTCATCCTGCGCGAAGGAGCGAAACTCAGGATGTTGATGGGCAAGGCGTCGATCATTTGCTCCAGTTGCTGCTTGCTGCTTTGCAACGCCTCCTCGGCCTTCTTGCGCTCCGTGATATCGATGAAGCCGACCAGACTCTTGTCGGCGACTGCGCCGGGGCGGGCGGTGGCGAAAACGACGTCCATGACGCTGCCGTCCATACGCTCCACCTTAGTCTCTTCCTGAAAAACCTCCTCGCCGCGATAACTTGCCTCGATGGAGCGGCGGATGGTGGAAAGGCCCGGCTGCCAATAACGCGTTATCGGCCCATACATTTCTTCCGCGTTCTGTGCACCGAACATTTCGACAACATGCTGGTTCACTTCTTCGATCTCCAGGGCTTCCACAGCGTGAACCAGGAATTCAGGGTGCTCGTCCATATAGGTTTCGAGATCGGTGACGCCCTCAGCCCGCAATTCCTTGAACAATGGAATGAGCTTGCTGGCATCCACCTGTGTCAACCCGATTGGCATATAGTGGAACAAATCGCGGTAGCGGCGCTCGCTTTGCTGTAACGCTTCCAGCGCGCGCACCTCGTCGTCGATGTCGATAGAGATTGCGAACCATTGCACTATGGTTCCGTCGTCGTCGCGCAGCGGTTCAGCCCTGCCATCGACCCAGCGGTATACGCCGTCCGCGCGGCGCATACGATATTTCAAGGAATAGGGTTCGCCGGTGGCGACGGAGTGACGCACCGCTTGCAGTAGGACAGATGCATCATCCGGATGGACAAGGGTCTCTATGTTCGTCGCCAGCCGGCTCATGCCCGGCTTGTTCAACTGTTCCAGGTCAAGCCCGAAAAAATCCACCAGGCGCTTGTTGAAGAAGGTCGGCTCGCCCTCCGGCGTCAGCCGTCTGATGTGGACCGGGACCATATCCACGATCTGCGAAAGCTCCCGCTCCCGATCACGCAGGGCCTCCACGCTTTGGCGCAATGTCAGCAACGCCAGCTGGTGCTGTCGGGATATGGCGGCCACGATCAATGCCGAAAATGCCGAGATCGCCAGGAAGAGCTGCAGCATGATCTGATTGTGGCGCTGGGTCTCGGGATCACCGGCAAACTGGCTGGCGCCCGATATCGTGAATATCGCTGTTATCAGCGCAAGGAGGGCCAGCGTGACAACAGCCCCTTTGAACTCGAAGCGCACCGCAGCCCAAAGCAGTGGCGGCATGATGATGTAGGCGAAAGGCAGGTAGCCGCCGAGCGAAAGGGCGGCGACGCCGAGCAAGATCAGTCCCAGGACACAAGCTTCCATCCATCGCGCCATGGAGAATTCGGTCTTCCTGTGCCAGTTCTGGATCACGACGAGCGCGAGCGGCGCGACGATCAGGACCCCAGTTGCATCCCCGATCCACCAGAGGGGCCAGGCCCCCACGAAGGTTTGCGAAAGTATGCCGAACCAGGCAAGCGTCGCGCTTCCGACCGTCGCGCTCACGACTGGCGCGAAGACCGCACCCAGTACGACGAATACAATAACTTCCTGCAAGGTTTCCAGCCGAGCTGGCCGGCCTAAGGCCCGGTTCACGAGCCACGCGCCGACCACAGCTTCGAGCGCATTGCCAGCATACATCAGGAAAGCTGCAGGCAGAGGGCTATGGAACCACAGGATATTGCTGAGCAGTTCGGCCAGACCGCCCGCCAGCACCCACCACGGCCAGCTCTTCATGGGAGCGAGCACGAGGGCCGCGATGAATAACCCGCTCGGAGGCCAGATGGAAATGCCTGTTCCAGGTACGATTGCAAGTGCCTGCGCGAAACCGCAGCCCAGGACGTAGGCCAGAAAAAAGAGACCCAGATGCAGGAGTGGGGGGCGGTACGACCAGACGCGCGTCATCGGCTGCTCCTGCAGGAAGAAAATATGGGATCGTCAGCATTTCGTGTTGGACTTGTTGCCGAAATCGGTGCCGGCAACCCGTTGCCGCACCCTAATCGCGCCACCGCGCGGCTGCAACTTATGGAAATCCATATATTGGCGGCCGACTCTGTGCGGCCTTCGCGAAAAGCGTCGAGCCTAAATGATATCCGAAATCCGCCCGACCCTTGCCGCTGAACTCCCGGTAGGATAGGCGGTGTACATGCCGATGAAGGACGGGCCCATGTTGGAGGCTGACAGCAGAAGGTGCCAAGCAAACGACATGCGGGAAAGAAAAGCCGCATCAAAAAGCATGTGGCGGTTCCTGTCCTACTCTAAAAGCCGCAGGGGAATGATATGCTCTTCGATGTCCGTCGACCGGCTAACCTCGTTCCAGCGGAGCGCGACCGCGGATCGGACCGCATCGCTCTGGGCAATTCGCGCCAGCGCATCGCTTCCCAGGATGAGCTGTTCCGGTAGATCATCCTGGCGTGAAAGATCGAAGATGACCGCGGCCACCTTGTCGGGATCGCCAGGCTCGGTGCCGGCATAGTCCTGCGTCATCTTCATGATCGCACCGATGGTCGGTTCGTATTCCGGCAGCAGCGGCGGAACATGACCGCGCGCAATCCGTGTCCAGTTCGTGCGGATGCTGCCCGGCTCGACAGCGATAGCTGTCACACCAAACGGTTTGACTTCCTTGGCGAGCGAAGCGGTAAAGCCGCTCACTGCCCATTTGGCAGCGCTATAGGCGGTGGAACCCGGACTGCCAAAGCGGGCGGAACTGGACGAGATGTTGATGATATGTCCTGATTTTTGCTGGCGCATCACAGGGAGGGCGGCGCGTATCAGATTGACAACGCCGTAGAAATTGGTGTCGATTTCGGCCTTGAAATCATCTTCCAAGATTTGCTCGAAGGGACTGAGGTGAGCATAGCCGGCATTGTTGAGCAGCACGTCGAGCCGCCCGAACCGGCCCATGGCAGCCTCGACGGCGGTACGTGCAGCCCCCATATCCGTTACGTCAAGCTCTACGAGATTCACCTGCTCGCCGTAGCGCTGTACCAAGTGCGAGAGGCGGCCAACACTCCGTGCTGTCGCCACCAGATTTTCGCCACGCGCGAGTACGAGTTCGGCTGTACTTAGACCGATTCCGCTGGCGCTGCCGGTTATGAGCCATGTCTTGGGCATTTGGATTTCCTTCAAAGGAAATGATCGGGAGCAGGTTTGGACGGATGTGGCGCCGCAGAGCCGCGCCATTGCTGTGTTTGCCAGTTCTTAGCTCAGCATTGTCTTTTCGAGACCGAACTTGGCGTCCACCGAGCCGTTTGCCGTTTTGAAGCCGATGTTGTGGCGGTTCCAAGAGCTGGCGCCATCACGACGAAGCTTAGGTCCGAGATTTCCTTCTCGGAACGCTGGGGTGCAAATGCTGGTATAGCTCGCCCGGCGTGCTTGCTCGGGAAGCTTGGTCAGGACTTCGGTCCGGGCCAGTAGATTTCTGTGCCGTCCTTGGTGGTGATCGTACTCATCGTCTGCTTTCCGTGATTGAGGGTAGAGGGCGTCTTGGCCGCGGCGACCGAGGGCAAGTCTGCTGCGATACCGGCGGCGAGGCCGCCGAGCAGAGCATCGCGGCGTGAGATGCTAATGATCGATGGATTTGAAATATCTCGCATTTTCTATCCTTCGCGGTGGAATTGACTATACCAAGGAGGATGGCGATCGGCGGCCCGTAAAACTATTGGGCGGAAGCGTCTGCGGACTGTGCGAAAGTTTAGATGAACACATCGAACGATTAGACGGTTGGCTTTTGCGTCCAAACGCGGCGTGTGCTTGCCGATAATGCGGAAATCTTTCGGGTCCTTCAGCGCAATTTTCTGGGGCACGGGCATGGCCATGGCCGCCTCGGCGAGCTCTCCGTAAAGCAGCTTGCAGCCATCGGTGGCAAGAACAGCGCCCCGCTCGTCCCCCACGTTCCAGCGGTCCGCCGCAGCAGCAAGGAGCATGGCGCGGACGCGGACGCGGGCACCGAGTTCCCGATATTGCGTAAAGCTGTTCTTGATGGTGTTCGAGCCTCCGGTGAGGTGCATGCCGAAAAGCGGATCGACGTAGGCCGCGTCATTGGTGCCGAGCTGACTGCGTACCAAGCTCCAGTCCGCGTCGAGCTCTTCGGCCAGGATCTTCGGCAATGCCGTCTGAATTTCGCCGCGCTCAAAAGACTTTGCACCAAAAAGCACCAGATGAATGGGCTCCTGCTGCCATTTTCATCATGATCGTCGCGGTAATAACACTAAGTGCTTGACTTGGCTGTCCTAAGGCACTTGGCACGACTCTTGCTCTCCTGTCTGGTATGCAAAATTCACATACAGGACAGACCGCGCAGGGTGATATCGAGGAGGCCATCGTCTCCGGCATCCTTTCCGCTCGCATCAAGCCCGGCACCCGCCTCAGTGAAAACCAGCTGGCAACACTCTTTCGCGTTTCGCGAACGCGGGTGCGGGAGGCGATGATGCGGCTGGAAACACGCGCCATTGTCCATGTCAGCCCCCGCCGCGGCTGGTTCGTTGTTGAACCGTCGGCCGAGGAGACGATGACGGTCTATGCCGCCCGGCGGGTCATCGAATCCGGCCTGCTTCGCTGCATGAGCGAACTGACGGTTGCTGGCGGCGAGAAACTGCGCGCGCATCTCGCCGAAGAGAAGGAGGCTATTTCGGCCGGAGACAAGCGGCGGCTGACCTGCCTGATGGGCGATTTCCATATCCGGCTGGCGGAGTTGAGCGGCAATATCGTGCTCATCGACATCCTGCGTGACCTGACGGCGCGGACCATCCTGATTTCGATGCTCTATCAGTCCGACTTCCATGCGATGCAGTCCCATCTGGGGCATTGCAGCATCGTGGAGGCCTTGGAGGCCCAGAACTTCGCGAAAGCCGCCGAACTGAACATCGCGCATCTCGAGGAGGTCGAGGAAGGTCTCGACCTGACGTCGCGCCCCGATCCGCTCTCGGAGCTACGCACCTCGCTTTCCCTTCCCCCCGCGGCCGCAGCAACGAAGGAAGCGGCCGTCTCATCCCAGAAGAATTAAATCCAAAGGAGAAAAGCATGACATTCACCAAACGCTTCGCCGCCGCGGCTATGGCCGTCGCCGCCATCTTTGCCACCGCTTCGGCCTCCCGCGCCGACGCGCTCGCCGAGATTACCGATCGCGGCACGATCCGCGTCGCTGTTCCGCAGGATTTTCCGCCTTTCGGCAGCGTCGGCACGGACATGGTCTCGATGGGTTATGACATCGACATTGCCAATCTCATTTCCGAAAAGCTAGGCGTGAAAACCGAACTCGTCCCCGTCACCAGCGCGAACCGCATTCCCTATCTGCAGACCAACAAGGTCGATTTGGTGATTTCGAGCCTCGGCAAGAATGCCGAACGTGAAGCGGTAATCGACTTCTCCACGCCCTACGCCCCGTTCTTCAATGGCGTCTTTGCCCCCGCCGGTATTACCGTGACGAAGGCCGAGGAACTTTCCGGCAAGACCGTCGGTGTCACGCGGGGCGCCGTCGAGGACTTGGAACTGACCAAAGTTGCCCCTGCCGACACCGTCATCAAGCGCTACGAAGATAACAACGGAACGATCTCAGCCTTCCTCTCCGGCCAAGTGGACGTGGTGGCTACGGGTAACGTCGTTGCGGCTGCCATTCTCGCCAAGAACCCGCCGAAGCGCCCGGAGCTGAAGTTCCTCATCAAGAACTCGCCCTGCTACATCGGCATGAACAAGAACGAGCCGGGCCTGCTCGAAAAGGTCAACGCCATCATCGCCGCTGCCAAGACGGATGGCACGCTCAACGGCATCTCCCAGAAATGGCTCGGCGCCGACCTTCCAGCCGGCCTCTGATCGGATTCAAAGCCGCCATCCCGCAGTCGCGGGATGGCGCAACCGCTGTTGAAGATGAAGAGGGGCACAACTTGAACTATGTTTTTGAATTCGGCTGGTTAGCCCAATATTATCTACAGATCGTCAAGGGCGTTCTGATAACGCTCGAGCTGATTGCCATCGGGGCGGGGTTTGGAATATCGCTGGGCATCTTCTGTGCCTGGGCGCGAGCGCTGGGGCCATCATGGCTGAAGCCGATCGTTGCGACCTATGTCGAACTGATACGCAACACGCCGTTCCTGATCCAGCTTTTCTTCATTTTCTTCGGTCTACCATCGATCGGCCTGCACCTCGGTGAACTGACGGCGGCCAACATCGCGATGGTGATCAATCTCGGCGCCTATACCTGCGAGATCATCCGGGCCGGCATCCAGGCGACGCCGAAGGGACAGTTCGAGGCCGGCGCTAGCCTGGCGATGACACCTTTCGAGACCTTTCGCCATGTCGTGCTGCTGCCCTCGCTGCAGCGCATCTGGCCGGCACTGTGCTCGCAGGTGGTAATCGTCATGCTCGGCTCGTCGGTGGTGTCGCAGATCGCCGCCGAAGACCTGACGTTTGCCGCCAATTTCATCCAATCGCGGACCTTCCGGGCATTCGAGGCCTACATGGTCTCGACGGCCATATACCTTGGTCTGGCCATCCTGCTCCGGCAGGTACTTGTCGTTCTCGGAAGCTTCATCTTTCCCCGGAGGCTGGCGCGATGATCGAATTTTCGACATGGGACATCCTGCGCAATCTTTTGTTGGCGACGCGCTGGACCATCCTGCTTTCGCTTGTCTCCTTCGTCGGAGGAGGGGCGGTCGGATTGCTCTTGCTCTTTCTGCGCATCAGCAAGCGCAAAGCGGCGAGGGCTTTCGCCACCTACTACATCGAGCTATTCCAGGGCACGCCGCTCCTGATGCAGCTTTTCATCGCCTTCTTCGGCCTCGGTCTGTTCGGCGTCGACGTGCCGGCATGGCTTGCCGCGGGTCTGGCGCTCATCCTGTGGTCCGCCTCGTTCCTCGCCGAAATCTGGCGGGGCTGCGTTGAATCGATCGCCAAGGGACAATGGGAGGCATCCGCCAGCCTCGGCATGGGGCGGCTGCAGCAGATGCGCTACGTCGTCTTTCCGCAGGCGCTGAAGATCGCCGTGCCGCCGACCGTCGGCTTCTCGGTGCAGGTCGTCAAGGGCACGGCACTGACCTCGATCATCGGCTTCGTCGAACTGTCGAAGGCCGGAACCGTCGTCACTAACGCCACCTTCCAGCCTTTTACTGTCTACGGCCTCGTCGCCCTCATCTATTTCGCACTCTGCTGGCCCTTGTCCAGGAGCAGCCAAATTCTCGAAAGGAAGCTCAATGTCGCTCATCGAAATCACTGAGGTCCGCAAGAGCTACGGAACCAATGAGGTTCTCAAGGGCATCAATCTCGACGTCGAACCCGGTGAAGTCATCGCGGTCATCGGCAAGAGCGGTTCGGGCAAGTCGACGCTGCTTCGCTGCATCAACGGGCTGGAAACTATTACGCAAGGGTCGATTTCGGTCGCCGGCGCGCAACTACTGGACGACGAGGTGCATCTGAAAGCATTGAGGCTGAAGGTCGGGATGATCTTCCAGCAGTTCAACCTGTTTCCGCATCTGACGGTCGGCGGCAACGTCATCCTCTCCCAAGCCGTCGTCAAGAAGATTGCGAAAGTGGAAGCCGAGGCGACGGCGCGCAAGATGCTCGACCGCGTCGGGCTGGGGCACAAGTTCGATGCCTATCCGGACGAGCTTTCGGGCGGCCAGCAGCAACGCGTCGCAATCGCGCGAGCGCTTGCCATGCAGCCGATCGCGCTTCTCTGCGACGAAATCACCTCGGCGCTCGATCCGGAGCTGGTGTCAGAAGTGCTTACGGTCGTGCGCGAGCTTGCGGCGGAAGGTATGACGCTGTTGATGGTGACACATGAAATGAAGTTCGCCCGCGACGTCTGCTCAAGGGTCGTTTTCATGCACCAGGGGCGGGTGCACGAGATCGGACCGCCGCAGGAGGTGTTCAACAGCCCGAAGACGCCGGAACTGCAACAGTTTCTCGGGGTGCATTGAGGGGGGCTTGCGTTGCTGCGCATGCGGCGCTTACCCGATCCATGTCCATCGCCGTTTCATCCATGCGCCGACGCGTTCGTCATGTCCTCCAGCTGAGCCGAAATGCGGTCCGGATTCTGGCGCGCCGGATCGCGCTCCCGAACTCTCGTCGCAGCGGCATGAGGTGCCGGCGAAGGAGCCCGAACCGCTGTCAGTCGAGGCATGCCCGCAGAGCTGTCTTCCCAATAGCGTGAATTGCTTCCGTAGATTCAAAGCGCGGTGGTCCGGCGCTTTGACGAGGAGGGGATGGCATGTTCATGATGCGAGTATCTTCGAGATGGTGATTGTCTCATGTTTCCCTGCGTCCGGCTTGACCTCGACGCTCCCAATGTTGTCGATCTCACGCAATACCTGTTTAACCTCTTCGTCGCTGAACTTGCCGATAGTTCGAAGCTTCTCGGCCAGATCGTCAGTCGTTGTCTTGATCGGACCATAAACAAGTCGGCCACGTGCTTCGATCGTGAATACAAGGGTAGGCGTAGTCTCGAGCATTTCGAATCTCCTGAACATCTATGATTCTACCAAAACACAAGAAGGGCGGTTATTACCGCGGTCACTTCCCTTCCGAGAAGCGCTGCCACCACTGTTTTTCAGAGGATCGTTTCCCAGTAACCGCGGGGTACCAAGTCAGGATAGTTTTCGGACAGGCCGTTTCGGCACACCTGAAACCCTCCGAGACGAACGTTGATCGTTGGAAGGTCGCTTGATGACGTTGACGCCGAAATTGTCCGTGTCCATTCTGCTTCGATGATTAGCGGTGTTCTTCTGGATCTTGCTGGCGTCCTCTATGATGGCAAAAAGGTTATCCCGGGTGCAACGGATGCTGTTGCGCGCCTGCACGAGGCTGGTCTTCCCGTACGCTTCGTAAGCAACACGACACGGTCGAACAAAGAATCCATTCTTAAACAGCTCGACAGACTTGGCTTCTCTGTCGCATACGGCGAGCTTTTCACCCCAGCGCAAGTAGCGCGTGAATGGCTTGGGCAGCACAATCTATCGCCGTACCTACTGGTCCACCCGGACTTGGTGGCGGATTTCCACGATGTGGCGGGCGGGGACGGAAAGGCGGTCATTGTCGGCGATGCGGGCAAGGCCTTCGATTACCTGACGCTAAACAGGGCATTTAGAGAGTTGATCAAGGGCGCAGAATTCCTGGCATTGGCGCCGAACCGGACGTTCAAGGATGCAGATGGAGAACTCAGTCTCGATGCGGGGGCTTTTGTTGCAGCGCTGGAATTTGCTAGTCAACGAAGGGCTGTTGTCTTGGGAAAGCCGTCGCCTGCGTTCTTCCTGTGCGCATTAGCCAGCATGGAATGCCCGATTGCAGAAGCCGTAATGGTCGGGGACGACGCGGAAACAGACATCGCAGGGTCCTTGCGGACCGGACTTGCCCACGCCTTGCTGGTACGCACGGGCAAATACCGCCCCGGCGACGAGGACCGCTTCAACCCTCCACCAACGGCAATAGTCGACAACATTTCTGCTGCGGTTGACTGGATTTTAGCAGCGCGCATTCGCGAATGACACTAATTGTGTCAGCCTGGGCGGGATTGGATTGCACAAGTGACCGGAACATTTTTGCGTGAAGTGCCAACGTCTGGATCGAACTCTTCGGTCTCGATGAATCCACTAGTCGAAACATTCTTCCAATATTGCCAACCTTCACCTTGTATAAGACCGCGATCAGACAGATCTTTCCAGTTTTTGTAAACACCCGTGTCCTCATACAGAAAATGACTCATGTCCTCGCCTGAGGAATACGCTGCGTATTCTTCGGTGTGCTCCGATCGGTTTGCCATATCAGAAACCCGGTGCACGAAGGTCGATAGAAACTTGAAATGCAAAAGGGCGCCCGATACGCCGAGTGCTCCACGCATGTCACCTAAATTCAAATGCAGCGGCCAAACCTGATGCGATGATTTGAGAAACAGGCACTCACCCGTTACGTAAACGAGAGGTATCTTGTTGAGCGCAGGACCGTCCCAGATACGGCCCTGGAAGTAGACCCGCCCACGGACCCCACCCTTGATCCATATCGTCAGATTGCGCTTGTCGAAATGCGACACGTAGCCCGACCGGTCGAAGAGGTTGCAAACTCCCAAGGGGTTTCTTCCGGGCTCGCATACGTTATCAACGATAGGATTATGGCTGTACATATCGACCATGACCGATCGCAGAGAACGAGCGCCCACGGTATCCATGTAGGCGGTCAGTTGACTAATCGATCTTGTATCGCAATGCGGGTAAACCAGAAACTCATCGGCATCGACGTAAAGGACCCATTTTTCCTGGCAATACCGGTTGATGACTTCGTTGATCCAGTCGTTTCCGAACCTTGCTGCCTTGTAAGACCCGTTGGCCGAAAGGAGGGACACGTCGTCGAAGCTGGACAATTGTTCGAGCGTGCCGTCGGTCGACCCGTTATCGATGCAAAGAAAATGCTCGAAGCCAAGATCGCGATAGTACTGCAGAAAGAAGGCCAACCGATGCCCTTCGTCGCGGATGACGCATATGAGGACATGGCGTGCGCGCTTGAGCCCGCTGCGCAACAGGTCGCACCTGACCTGCCTGGCCTTCAGAGATCGGCGCAGTCGGGCCTTTGTGTAATGTGAAATGCTGGTGAGGGAGGCACTGTGAATCATGTTTTTTCGATCATCACACGACATAGTCGCCGACAAGCAGACTCTGCACTTGCGGATTGGACTTGTCCTGTTGGAGCGCGTGTTTGATGCGCTCCCGAATTGAGCGATACTTGTATAACATTTTACGGTCGAATGTTATTCCGCGGTACAGCGCATCGTATACCGGGTGCGATTTGCGCAAGTCGACGTAAACCTGGCTTTCTGCATCGCTCCACGGAAAGAAGGTCCCATGCCACGGCTTTGGATGCGCCATGTAGTGCACGATAGACAAGGAGGACATGTTCACAAGATGAAGAAACTGCTTCGGAAAGTTCCAGCGGTTTGACACGAGGATGAGTGAAGATCCGCAGACATAGTTCAGTGCACCTTGATCATGCTTGCCCTCGCAGGCCTCCGGATTTTTCACAAAAAGTTCTAACGCCTCTTGCCCGATCCAGCCGTTGCGGTGAAACTTCAGAACACCCGCGTTGAAATAGTGGCTGTCCCTTCCGCTGTGGAGGAGGTTATGGATCGACGTGTAATCACGCGCCGCAAAAAACTTTCCCTCAGGGGCGACGGCGTTCTCCAGTTCAGCCAGATTGCTGACGACCTGTGTGTCCCCATCGAGGTAAATAATCTGGGTATACTCGGCGGGCAGGACCTGGCAAAGGACCAGCTTGGCCATTGTGCTGACACTGATGCGTCCCTGGAAATGCGAGCCGTCGAGCTTGCCGAGCGAGTCCTTCAATGCTGCAGTCGCATCGATCAGTTCGACCCCGCTCATCGCGAGCAGACCTTTCAGCTCTGCAAAATTATCAAGGTGTTCCGACATGAGGACGCAGATGTCGGTCACTGCGCTGGCGAATTTGCGAGCCTGGAGGGCCGAAAGAATAGTCGGAAACGAATACTCGACATCCGTAACGTAGACGACGCATTGATTGTTCATATCACCGCCCCTCTGATTGGTCTTCGCCGTGAAAACGCTTTATTGAACCCGTCACTGATACTGCCGTATGGAAACGCAGTCCGGTATTTTGTTGCCAATGCGTAACTCAGCCGTCGGTTTGAAATAAATGGCTGGCTGACGACGATTTTTGAGCGTTTAATTGTTGAAATTTTAACCCCGGTGGGCGTTCCAATATCGACAGTCCGCGGTGCTAAATCGCGAAGACCGGCAGTTGGGACCCTTGCCGTGATGCAGAGGGAGGGAGGATGACAATGCTGAGCGGCGCAATCGTCGTGATGCTGATTTCGATCACGGCGGGGACCGCCATCCGTGTCTGGGCATTCGCAATCTTTGCGTTTTTCGTGGCAACTGGCTTGGGGGTCGTGACCTTCACCGGAGGGTCTTCCCTGATTGCCGCTACGCTCTCCAGCATGGCTATCCTTGCGCTCATGGAGGTCAGTTACCTGGTGGGCGTCTTCTTGTCGGGACTTTGGCGTCGCACTCGCAAATTTCCAAAAAGTGGTTCCACCGCTGACGCGGCGCATGCAACAGACGAGCACCGCGGGAGCTGACTTTCCAAGGGGACTTCCGGAGCTGCTTTCGTCCACCAACCACCTGTCATTGACGATCTTCGAGGCGCGCCGCGTAGAAAATCTTCGGGTCCGCCCAGATGCGGCCAGGATTGGATGGGATCGGAATTGGCCTATCATGGCGCCGAAACCATCGGCGTTCTCATCAAAGATGCCGATGCCTCCAAGGGATGTGGGCTCGCAGACGCCCGGGCCGCGCGTCGTGGCAAGACGTGGGAGCCGGCCAGGCAACCGGTGGCCAGCCCTGCAGTAATACTGAACAGCAAGCCCAGATCGGTACTACTCCCGGAGATCGTCGCCGAGGCGATCTGGGCGATTGATGCCAACACGGCGGCAATTCCAATTGCCCGGTCCTCTGATTCATTCCGCCCGGCCGCTGTCAAGAGGCTGTACAGGAAGACGGCGAAAAGCACGGTGCCGCACAATCCGACATTCGACAGCAATGCGGCAATAAAACTGGAAGCCCGAACTGTGCCGAGCCCGGCACCGAAAGTGGCCGTCTCAACGAATGAGACTAGCGCCAGAGTGTTCCAGGCGGTGCGTTCTTCGCCGGATTGAGACTGGAGCTTGTCTGCGAAGGTAATGCTCGTGAGGTCCGTGACCGAATTCCACGCATCCGGTATCAGCATGAGTGCAACGATCGTGCAGGGAATCATGAACAGTGTGATGACCAGGAAAGCAGCATAGGGGGCCGTGGCCCGGCCACTGGGAAGGCGTTTCAGGCTTAGCAGTACGACAAGGCCGAGAACAAACAGACCGGCAATGTAGGCAGTTGTCGACGTGCAGAGTATGATTGTAGCGCCAACAGATACCGTTGCCATACCGGTCAGGCGGCTTGGAAAACGCTCTAGCCAAAGCAGGAGCGTGAAAGAAAAGAAGACCAATGCAGCCGATCCGTATGAGCTTGCTTCGGGAAAGGAACCGACGATGCGCTTGAAACCGCTGATCGTCTCGGCAGTGTGCATCGTATAGTTGGCATTGCGTATGAAATCGAGTAACTCGGCTTGGTCGGTCATGAACGCTCCGATGTCGAGTAGCGCCAGGCCGAGGCACGCCATGGCCGTCACGATCAAACTTCGAGCGATGAGACGAGCGTGCCCGAGCCGGGTGAGCCCACTGATGACGGCAAAGCAAGCGAGGTCGCCGAGCAGATAGACAGCCTGTGTAAAATTGGACGAACCTGGAGCCAGCGGAGAGGCCACAGTCGACATCGTCCCCGACGCGTCGCGGGCGGACGAGTAGACCAGGGTTGCACCTGCAAAGATGCGGGGCAGAAAGAAAGCCGATACGGCAGAGAACAGGATATAGACAGCGAACCAAAAGCCGGGGCTCGGATACGCGATGCTGGCCAAGGCTGCTTGCGTTTCGACGGGGCGCAGCAAGGCGGTCGCGACAAAGAAAAGCACCAGAAGATGGCTGGGCTGGATGCTACCACCACCAAGCGAGGGCAGCTGGAGCGCCGCCGCAGCTCCAAAGAGCGTCGACAAACAAAGCGTCCCGATTGCAAAGCGTGCACCGTAGATCACACTAAGTGCGCCAAGCAGGAGGACGAAGTAGCCGATCGGTTCTATCGTCATGCTTCAACTTCCGATCTGGACGGTGATTGCATGGCCTGCGTTCGCAACGTACGCCGGTGGCGTTTCCAGCCGGCTTTCCCGGAGCCGTGGCAAGGAAGAGGGTAGGCCAGGAACGCCGCGATGGTATCCTCTTTAATCACGGATGCCTCCTTCGATCCTGCTTGAAATATCGTGGCGGGAAGCCGACTGAGCGCCTAGGGTTACGTTGGGTGGTCGGGCAACCGATGCATGCGGTTGCAGCAGGGAAGACGCTTGAGCGTCAGCGTCGACACCGATCTCGATGAGGTCGTGCGGCAGCAAGGCGGTCGTCTCATCCGCTTCGATCGTATGATAGGTTCCATCATCGCTGCGACGCACGATCTTGAAGGTTTTCTGTGTACTTCCGAGGCTCGTCGTCTCCGTCCCGATCCGGGCGACTTGAGCATTGTACCCGGCCTCCTCGCCCAGCAGCTGCGCTACCTGGATGTCGATTGCCGCCTTGCTGATATCAAGATCAACCGTATTGAGCAGCTGTTGGTTTTCTGCGTTCTGCTTGTTGATGATCCCTGTCTTTTCGCGCTCACTGTCGCTCAGCGCCTGACGGGCCTTGGTCAGGGCAATTTCCAGATCGAGCATGCTGCCTTGGGCATCCGCCAATGCGCGATCGAGTGAAAATTGGCGTGCGTTGTTCGACAGACCTTTGCTCGCAAGGCCGTTGACGGCATCCAGTTCCTCCTGCGCAAGGGCGATCTGTCGCTTTTGCGAGATGATCTTGGCTTCAAGTGACTGGATTTCCTGACTGTACAGACGGCTGAGATCATTCGCCGCGGCGATCTGACTATCGGACTCGACGCGTCGCAGCCGCATCAGGTTGGACTCCTCCGTCTTCAGTTTCTCGACATCTGGCGTTCCCACGAGTTCGCCAGGAATAGCGAAGCTGGGTTCGCCGGCGATCTCGGCGCGCAAACGGGCCTGTCGCATCAGAAGATCACGCCGGCTGAGGATGGCGGTGCGATAGGCCCCGGCAGCCTGGATCCGATCGCGTTCGAAGACGGCATTGCCCTCACGCGCCCGCAAAAAGCCGCCCGCGATGCTCACCGCCTTCATTACGGTCATGTTCGTCACAAAAGGATAGCGCCCCGGGGCCTGCACGGTTCCTGTCACGAAGACTGGCGCGTGCTCGGCGATCTCGACGGCAATAAAGGGTCTTCCCGGTAACTCGGCCCTCTCGGCCAGCGCGCTCGCGATGGCGTCGGCGAGTTGCTCTGTCGTCTTCCCATTCGCCTTTATCTGGCCCGCGATCGGGATCGATAGATTGCCCATATCGTCGACGGCATATATTCCCTCAAGCGCCTCCCAACTGGCGTATCGGGTATCCGACGATCGCCATTCGACGATGCGTAACTTTATCTTGTCTTCTGCCACCAGCGTATACGTGTCGGCGCTGGCCGCGCTCCAGTTGGTCATGCACGAGAAGATAAGCAAGAGAAGGCCGGCAAATACGAGGCGCTCGGGCAAAATCCGAATTTTCGAGTATGACAGACGGAGCAGTCTGCCGGCGTGTCCTATAGGGGGACTTGACCGCCTGTTGAGCACTGGCAAGGACATGCATTGCATGACGTCTGCTACCTCCGTTTTGTTGCGATGGATGGTGAAGACATCTCGCGCTTGGAAGAAATGCCGAATTCGAGAATGCGCGCGGGAGACGCGCGACCTGTGAGAAGATCTGCCAGAGCCAGCATGTTACCGCCCAAACGTCCCCGTCGATCGATAGAACGGTCGCCGAGCAGCGCGCCGCGAGCGTTGGCCAGAATGTTGCGGCTAATTTGTGCGATCGCGCGCGGCTTCGACATCGTGCCCTTCCGGATCAGGTGGGCAGGATTGGCTATCTGCGAATAGCCGAGCCTTCGCCCGGGCTGACGCGCGGATTTGACACCCAGATGAACACCGCGGGCGCCCTCGACGCGCACTGATCTACCGTAACGGGCGATGGATCTGCTGAAATCGACATCCTCGAGCCAGCCGTAGAGCGGGAGCTGCTCATCAAAGGCGAGGCCATGCTCGATAACGGGCGACAGGCGGACCACCATGTTGCAACCGTAGGCGTTATAGACATCCGTCACCAACTCAGCCCGCTCGCCAGCGGTCTCGATGATTTCCAAGGCGTCGGACATGGTAAGACCCTCGTCAAGGATGCCGTCTGCCAAGACCTCGCCCGTTGCGATGGTCACGTCCGGTTCGCGTGCGAAGACTGCTTCCATCCGTTGTATGAAGTTCGGGGCTGGAATGAAATCGTCGTCCAGAAAGATCAGAATATCCGTATCGGGAACGGCCGCCCGGAGAATCCTGTTGCGTTGGCAAGTCAACCCGCGGGAGCCGACAATAAGCTCCACGTCGAGGCGATCGCAGAGCCCGACTGCATCGTCGATGTCGGGTACGCAGACGATGATCCGCTCCGGGCGGTTTCGCAGGCCAGCAAGATAGTCGATCGTCTCCAGCAGTGTTGCGGGGCGGCCTGCCGAAGCGATGCCCACGGTAATTCTTGATTGCGGGGTCATGATTGCATACTCAGCGGCGCTTTGTTGATGATCGCGCCGAGAACCTCCGCGCCGACATTTCGTATACCGTCGATGACTTTCACGGCATCGTCGATCGTGGTGCGTCCATGCCACATGATCACCAGGACTCCATCGAGCTCCGGGGCTATCGCATTCGCGTCCGGGGATGTGGAGACGGCGGAAATGTCAATGAATATGGCGTCAAATTCCTTTTTCAGATCGTTGAAGCTCAATTGCGTGCGACCGGAGCTCAAGCGAATGGCCGGCGTGACCCCGCGGATTTTGCCGAGGGGTAGAAATTTCAAGGTCGCGGTGAGGGGCAATGCCGCCGTCTGGATCAGATCGGCATTATCGAGAACATCGATCAGACCTGTCGAGCTATGGGGCGCAATCGAGCTGCTGAGGGAAGATTTCGCCGCGGCCGCATCGATCAGGAGTGTGCGGCATCCCGACTCCGCGGACTGGATCGCAAGCTCGCAAGCTATTGTCGACGCTCCGCTCCCCGGATTGACGGCGACGATCCCGATGGCGACCTTTCGCCTCCGCCGAAGTCCTGCGATCGTTGCGCCCAACTCCGCCATACCAGGTATGATCGGATAAGTGGCCGTGCTGCCGCTGCCGGCTTCAGTTGCCAAGAAGTGCGTAGAGCGGCCATTGCGGGTCTTTTCCGATCTCGCCAGTACTGTGACGAAGGGCAACGCAGCGGCCTCCGCGAGCCGTTGGCTGCGGACTATCCGGCGGTCACCAGCGTGCCGAATCATGGCCAGCATCAAGCCTGCGCCCATCCCCACAGCTGTAGCGAAGGCAACAATAAGTCCGCTACGCGGCCTTGCCTTGGAAAGCGGCAACGTGGCCTGCGAAACAATCGTGGCATCGGATACAGGGTAGGATATGCGCTGCTTGGCCTCAGTAAACTGGGTAAGGGTACTCTCGTATAAAGTGCGGCGCGCATCCGCCGCACTTTGCAATTCCGCAAGTTTGAACTGATCGCGCGGATTGCTCTTGAACGTGGCTAAAGCATTGGCAGCTTCGGTTAGACCGCGCTGTTGCTCGATTACAAATTTTTCCAGCCACGCGCTGTATTGCCGTGCCGCTTCGGCCTTCATTAGTATGTTTTTCCGGATGTATTCCCCGGCGACCGTATCGGCAATTTCGACCGCTTTTTTGGGGCTGGATGCATCGGCCGACACCTCGATGATCGTCGAGCGTCCGATCCGGCGCAGTGCCACCATGTTTCGCAACCTGGCGGTAACCCGATCGGACCGCTGCGTCTCTGGCTGTGCCGCAGCTGTCGGATCGTCTGTTTCTGCATCCTTTTGCAAATTTCCCGTCAGCCAACCTTTTGCAGTGTCCTGCAGCGAAGGCGCCTTGTCAGCAAATGCAGGATCACTGGCAAGGTCAAGCGCCTTCGCCGTTTGACCGAGCACATCGCTGGATTTGGCAATTTCCAGCTGTGCCTCAAGGAATGCATCCGCCTCGACAGCCCGTTGCGCGTCAGAACCGTTCACCTGGGGAAAGACCAAAAGTTGGGTGCTGGCTACGAATGTCGGCTGGGCGGTAAGGACATAAGCCGCGGCCACGCCGAGGAAGGCACTGGTAGTAACTATGATCCATGCCCAGCGCATCCTGAGAAAGAACAGCATGTCCCGCAAGGTCAGCGGTGAACTCCCACCCGTGGTTGGGGCAGGCAGGGGTATTGAGGAAACACCGCTAAAGATGCGACTGGAGGTCATTTATTCTCAATCCAAAATGGCACGATCACGGTATAGCCAAGGGCTAGTCGCAGGTTAAACATGTAGAAAAAAGTCTTTCGATTTTGGGACAAGGACGGCAGCGCTTCCTGAATCCGTCTAGTAGGAACCGCGCCTTAAAAACAGGACCGGAATTGTCTTCGCCATGATGAGAAAATCCCGACTGAGCGACCAATTGTTGAGGTAGTGAACGTCGAGAGAAACCCGATGCTGATAGCTGACATCGTTGCGTCCACTGGTCTGCCAGTGACCGGTCAGGCCGGGACGACCCTCCATGTAGGCCGAGATGTTCTCACCGTAACGGGGCAGCTCCTCGGCCGTGATCGGCCGCGGTCCCACGAGACTCATATCGCCGCGCACGACGTTCAGCAGTTGCGGAAGCTCGTCGATACTCGATTTTCGAAGAATCTCGCCGACGACCGTAATTCGGGGATCGTTCTTGAGCTTCCGCGTCGCTTCCCATTCGGTTCTTGCCGCCCGATCGGTTCGCAGCAATTCGGCGAGCTGGGCGCTGGCGTCAGTCTTCATGGTACGAAACTTGAGACATCCAAACGCGGCTCCGCCAAGGCCGATCCGGGTATGGGAATAAAAGACTGGCCCTTTGTCACCAAGCTTCACGATTATTGCGACTATCAGGAAAAGCGGAAAGAGGAGCACCAAAGCGGTGATCGCTATCAAAAGGTCTACCGTTCGCTTTGACCATTTGCCGATCGCATGAGGTCGAGCAACGCGTAGATCACCACCACCTTGCGCGGGCTTCTGGACGCCCGACCAGGATTCGCGAACTTTAATGCCCTGTGCATCCCACGTCATCGGTCGTCTCCTACAATTTCCGGTTACGAATGAACTTTGGTGCACTGCAACCGGATTGTCTGTGACCGAGGTCATAATCGTGAACAAAATCTTTATGCTAATAAGATGATGAGGGGAATCCGTGACAGGGCAGGCCCCGATGACTAAATCTAAGTGACTAATAGTATAAATAATAAAGCCTATCAAGAGTTACTGTATACGTATAAATTTGCGAGTTTTTGAATAAGTTCCGAGGGACTTTTGTCCAAAATGGCTCATATATGAGCACATTACTATACAATTGTTAGGCAATCTGCAATAAATTAAATCGCATCAAATAGCGTATTCGATGATCTATATTTAGATATACCTTGCTCGACATGCAATGTTACTTGACACTCAAACTGAGCCATTATAAATGATGCAGTGCAGCATCAACTATAACCATCCAGAATTTGGGAGTTATGCGCATGGACGGGGCTACACACACCCAAGATTGCAGAGCCGGTATCGCCAAGGCAGCGGTTCCAGAGGGCATCCAGTTAGGCAAGCGTAGTGCACCGGATGATGAATTCTCCTTCTGCCATTCGAACGCTCGAAGCTTCCATCGCGGTGAGGTCATCGCCGGAGCCGGTATCCTCGTTGATATGTTTGCTCGCGTTCAGCGGGGCTTCGTCAGCGCGAGTACGATGCTGCCCGACGGCAGGGAATTCATCGTTGAAATTATTCCGAAAGCGGGGCTCATCGGCGAGATCGAGGTCCTGCGCAGGCAGATGTTAAATCTCGAATATCGAGCTAGTTCCGATTGCGAATTGCATTTTTTCGAAGGCCGCTTGTTGCGCGAACGATATGCCAGCGATCCTCGTTTCCGGGAGAAAGTAGTTTACAGGGCATTGGCCCGTGTTGCGGAGCTCGAACTCCGGATCATTTCAAATGCAGGGTCGTGCTTGCAGTCCAGGTTGGCCAGCACGCTTTTGCGGCTTTCTGCGGTCTACGGGAGCGATTTTCCGAATAGTCCGGACGAGCTGATCATTTCGCAATATGACTTGGCCGCAACTCTTCCGGCTTCCCGCGAAAAGGTCAATCAATGTCTGCGACGCTGGCGCGAGCGCAAGATAGTCGACGGATCTCAAGGCAAGATTCGCATTCTTAACCGCAAAGCACTCGAGGCCTATGCCGATGGCGCGGCATTGGTGAAATGATGCCGACTTTCTTTCCCAACCCGGATTGCTCTGACCAACTTGGATCGGCCGGGTCGACCGTACGATCACTGGCTCCCGGGAGATATGGGAAGTGGTCTGAAAATGCCGCGCTGTATAACCCAACAATTGATCGCGTGGTCATCATCGATGATTATTCGACGGCCAGAGGCGGCGCGACAGCTCTCTCCGTATTGTCGGCTAAACTGTTTCGTGGCCTCGACATCGCGGTGACTTATATTTGCGGGGACGACGGCGCCAACACAGAACTTGCTGCCCTCGGCGTTTCCATCGTGTCGCTCAACAGCCGCGATCTGATCAACGCCGAGCGCGCGAAGGCTTTTGTTTCAGGTATTCACAATGTCCTCGCCGTTCGGATGATCGCGACCTGGATCCGTGCAAACGACACACCGAACACAAGCTACCATGTCCATGGCTGGTCCAAGATCCTGTCTCCGGCGATATTCAAGGCGCTGGTGCCCGTTGCGAGGCGATGTGTGGTTCACGCGCACGATTTCTTCACCGCTTGTCCCAACGGCGCCTTCTTTGATTATCAGGCGCAAGAGATTTGTCTTCGGCGTCCGCTCGGGGTGAGCTGCATTGCCACCGCCTGCGACAAGAGAAGCTATTCGCACAAATTGTGGCGGGTTGCCCGCGGCTCCAATCTCGTTCGACTTCTGCGCAATCAGGCCGATTTCGGTAAAATAGTCCTGCTGCACGAGAAAATGGCGAGCTTCTTCCTTCGTGCTGGCTATCCGCCCGAACGCCTGACGACGATCCGCAATCCCATCGCACCGCTGTCAACCGAACGTGTTGAGGCGGAAGCCAACGACGAATTCGTCTTCATCGGACGATTGGACGAGGAGAAGGGCGTGGAAGACGCCGTAGCCGCCACGCGCAGAGCTGGCGCAAAACTTTGCGTGATCGGGGACGGGCCGCTGATGGAACGGGTGGCGACGTCCGGAGATCACGTGCGGACAGTCGGTTGGCAGTCGCACGCGGAGATCGGCAAGACGATTCGTCAGGCAAGTGCGCTGCTGATGCCGTCGCGCTATCCCGAGCCGTTCGGTCTTGTCGCTATTGAAGCTGCCGGGAGCGGCGTCCCCGTCATCCTGTCGCGAGAGGCCTTTCTTGCCGAGGAGATGGTAGGCGCTGGCATCGCGCTCTCCTGCGATACGAGCGACAAGCGCGCCTTTGCCGATACATTGACGACATTCCGCAAGATGCCGAAGCACGATGTTCGCCGGATGAGCGAGCGTGCCTTTCAGTTGTCGCCAAACCTCGCATCGACACATGAAGAATGGCGTGACGCCCTTCTCGCACAATACCACAGCCTGATTTCGACAAATGTAATGCCCGGGCCGTCGGACGCGGTGATGAAACAAGGAGCACTCAGTTGACCCTCGAAGCAACAACCTCTCTTCCGGAAGTCATGGCATTTCTCGCCGATGCACCGGTCATGACGAAAAGCCGGTCCATCGAGACCACCAGCAAAAGCGATACCAAGCAGCTTCGCGTCGCCATAGTGCACTATTGGCTTGTGTCGATGCGTGGCGGCGAAAAAGTCGTCGAAGAGCTTTGCCGCATGTTTCCGCAGGCCGATATCTTCACCCTTGTCTGCAATCCGGATCGTATCAGCGATTTTCTGAAGACGCGCAATATCCGCACCTCTTTTCTTCAGAAGATTCCCGGTGCGAAGCGGCATTACACGAAGATGCTGCCGCTGATGCCGTTCGCGCTCGAGCAGTTCGATCTGCAGGAGTACGATCTGGTGCTGTCAAGCGAATCCGGACCTGCCAAAGGCGTCATTACGCGCGCGGACGCCCTTCATATATGCTACTGTCATTCGCCGATGCGCTACATCTGGGATCAATTCCACGTGTATCGGCTGGGTCTTCCGTGGCTGGGCCGGGCCTTGATGTCGATCACGGCACCAATGCTGCGCGCCTGGGACGTGACAACCGCTTCGCGGGTCGATGTCTTTGTGGCGAACTCAGGCTATGTCGCAAACCGCATCCAACGCTTCTACGATCGGGATTCGGCCGTCATTCATCCGCCCGTTGCAACTGATGATTTTGCAGTGGGGAAAGGGAGGGGCGAGTTCTACCTCTATGCGGGGCAGTTGACGGCCTACAAGCGGCCGGATATCGCGGTTCGCGCCTGTAGCGAGACTGGCCGCAAACTGATCGTGATCGGAGAGGGAGAGCAGACAGCATATCTCAAGTCGATTGCCGGACCCACCGTTCAATTCCTCGGCCACCAGCCGTTCCCCGTTTTGCGTGATCATCTGTCGCGATGCCGCGCTCTGCTTTTTCCCGGCACCGAAGATTTCGGCATTCTACCGGTGGAAGCTATGGCATCGGGGCGGCCAGTTCTGGCGTTCGACGCTGGCGGGGCCCGGGAGACCGTTTCTTCACCCCATGTCGGGCTTCGTTTTGCACTACAATCCAAGGAATCACTTCTGGATACGATGGTAGCGTTCGAGGAGATCGAGGACGACTTCGATCCGAACGCGATCCGTGACCATGCCCTGAAGTTCTCCTCCACCGTCTTTCGCGATCGGCTGACCGCACTCATTGACGAACAGTTGTCCAGACGTACTGACGCATCTGCCAGTTCTTTCAGAGGACGGTCGCATTGATGGGCCGGGCGGACATCGACGTATTGCGCAGATTAAGGCGCCTCACTGCCAAACGGCGACGGTGCAGCTGTCATCCTTTTCCCGCTCGTTTGAAGTCGTCTCCACCTGTCGACGAGGCATAGAGCCGTGTCAAGCGTATCGCAAAGGACGGCGACGGCGAGCATCTGGACCATTGGCGGAAAGTTCCTCGCAAGACTGCTCGATTTCATGAGCCTTCTGGTCCTGGCAAGGCTCCTGAGTCCGGCGGATTTTGGCCTTGTTGCCATCGCGACCTCGGTCTTGGTCATCGTCGAGGCGATCCTCGATCTGCCACTGACCCAGGCCCTGGTCCGCCAGCGATCTCCTTCAGACCGGATGTTTGCCACGGCGTTCACGCTGAGCGTTCTCAGAGGGGCGGCCATCAGCCTCTTGATGGTGATCGTCGCTTGGCCGATGGCGCTTATCTATAATGATCCTCGGCTCGTCTCACTTGTCGCCGTTCTCTCCCTCGCACCAGCCATGCGCAGCCTGATCAGTCCGCGCATGGTTCTCTTCATGCAACATTTTGATTTCAGACGCGAGTTTGCGCTCGACATCATTGCCAAGGGATCGACGCTCCTGTTCGGGGTAGGAGTGACGCTAATGACCGGCAGCTACTGGGGGCTGGCAATCGGAGCGGTCGCTGGCCCGTTCGCGGCGGCGATCACCTCATATGTCTTCGCGCCAATGCGACCGACCCTGACCCTTTCGGAGTGGAAGCACTTTCAGGACATGATTGGTTGGAACACGGTTGCGCAGATCCTGAATTCCATCAACTGGCAACTGGATCGGCTGCTCCTTCCGCGCTTTACGAGCCTGTCGACGTTCGGCGCCTTCAGCGTGGCGGATAATCTCGCCGGTATTCCGCACCAGACCTTTGTAGGACCACTGATGCGCCCCTTGATGGCCGCCTTCTCCAATGTCGACGATTATCGCAAGCTGATAACCGCGTATCTGAAAGCGACAAACGCAATCACCCTGGTCGCAGCTCCGGTCCTCCTCATCCTCGCCTTGCTTGCCGACCCGGTCGTGCGCATCATTGTCGGCGAGAAATGGGCATTCGCCATCCCGATTCTCCAATGGCTGTGTCTCGTCAGCCTGATCGGTCTTCCTGCAACCATCATGCCGGCGTTGGCTATGGTCATGGACAACACCCGCTATGTCGCACTTAGAATGTTCGTGGAGTTCGCCATAAGAGTTCCGGTAACGATCCTGGGAATCGCCTATTTCGGATTGGCCGGGGCACTCGCCGCGCGCGTTGTGGCAGTTCTTGTCGCCTATGCCGCATCGCTTGTCATCACGCGACACCTGATCGGCGCGACATTCGGTGCTCAGCTCAATGCCTTTTTCAGGCCGCTTGCTGCGAGTTTGCCTATGATCGGTTTTCTGCTGTGCGTGCAGCCAGTGCTCAGTGCCATGCCTCTCGGCCTCAATCTCATCGTAGGTTTGACCTTCTGCGGCGGGGCTGCGGCCACGATCTTCTGGGTTTCCGCGCTGTTGTTGTGGCAGATCGTCGGAAGGCCCGATGGTCTTGAGACCATCGTCGTTCAGAAGATCTTACCTCGAAGAAGCGGGGCCCTCACCTCGTGATCGAAATTCAGGTCAATCAGACTGTTGTTTTGGCATTGCCGCAGGGCAGAATGCGTTGCAGATCTGCAAAGAAACTCATGTCGATCGTCGTTCTTTGTTTATCAGGATTCTTCGGTCATCCAGGCGCAGCTCAGGAGCAGATCGATATTGGTGTATTGCAAATGACCTTCGAGGAGAACTTCGACAAGCTGGATGTCTCGGCCTGGGGGGAGAACGGCTCACGCTGGATTGCTCACACGCCCTGGAATGGAGATTTTGGCGACGCCCGTTTTACCGACCCTGCCGACGGGTTTCCCTTCACCGTCGATAGCGGGATCTTGCGGATCGAGGCGCGTAAAGGATCCGATGGAAACTGGCGCTCGGGCCTCCTGGCGTCGACGAACGCGAAAGGGCAGGGGTTCTCGCAGCAATTCGGCTACTTCGAGGCACGGATGAAGCTGCCGCCGGGCAAGGGAGTCTGGCCGGCCTTTTGGCTCATCGGCATCGACAGGTCGAAGTACACCGCGGAGATAGACGTAATGGAATATTACGGTCGCGTGCCGTACGAATTCAGCAGTGGCTACCATATCTGGCGTCAGAGCCAAGGCGGTGAGAATACTACGGACGGCCATTGGACAACGGTCGAGGATGGGACATTGAGCAATGAATATCACACCTATGGCGTGGAGATTTCACCGGAGAAGACGATCATTTATCTCGATCGTAAGTCCATATGGAGTTTCGAGACGCCAAAGGAATTCCACACCCCGTTTTATCCGTTGGTAAACCTCGCGCTCGGATCGGGTTGGCCGATCGATGAAACGCCGGACCCATCCTTTCTACTGGTCGACTACATCCACGTTTACCAGCGAAAACCTACCGGTTCCGGCGATTGAACTACACAGCCGGGCGGGTCAAAACCTTGCCGCCAGGCGGTGATATGGCTTCGACAGGGTGCGGGCGCCGCGTCTGCTGGTGGCCAGGCCCACGAGCATATCAGCGGTGTTGTTGTCACTTTGTTTCAACGACAGCGCTGGATCTGCGCGAGAAATTTCAGGCAAGCGCTGCCGTCAGGATGGTCCATTCCGCCATAGTTTGAGACGGTGAAGGTGACCGTAGAAAGGCAAACCACTTCAACTCAGTTTGTGTGACAAGACCAAAATTGTGACTGGGACAGAACAAGGGCGAGGAGTCGTTCCAGCTGGGCTCGACGGCGATCTGATCAGTCATGCGACTGCAAAACAGACGGCAATCGCAATTCCAATAAATGGCATCGCTGCCTTCAGCAGGGAATTTCGGGTGTGTCGGGAAAAGTTTCGTATCAGTCATTCAGCCGCTCGTATCAATCTCGTTATATAATCTGAAATGGACGGGCTTCGTATGGGCGAGCCAACCATCGCCAAAGTGTGCAGTGCAGCAACGATTCATGCTTGAAATGTTCAGTAAATAAGGTATTACTTAACAAAATTACTCAACACGATGGGAAGAGAATCGTGTGAGAACAAGGGAACGAAGGATCTTTTCAAAGAGCGGCGCGGTGTCGCTTGTGTATCTGGGAGGAATGCATGAAAACGATAAAGCAGGCCCTTCTCGGGGCGACCTCGGCGTTTGTGCTGTTCGTGGCAGCGCCGAACTTGGCAAAAGCCGATGAGCTGACCCTGTGTTGGGCGGCCTGGGACCCCGCCAACGCACTGGTTGAGCTCTCGAAAGATTTTACCTCGCAAAGCGGAACGACGATGAGGTTCGAATTCGTGCCTTGGCCGAATTTCGCCGACCGCATCCTCAATGAACTCAACTCCGGCGGCAAGCTGTGCGATCTCCTCATCGGAGATAGCCAATGGCTCGGCGGCTCGGCTGAAAATGGATACTACGTGAAACTCAATGATTTCTTCGATAAGGAAGGGATCAAGATGAGCGATTTCGCCGATGCAGCGGTCAACGCCTATGCGACGTGGCCAAAGGGCACGCCGAACTATTGGGCCTTGCCAGCGATGGGCGATGCCAATGCATGGTTCTACCGCAAGGACTGGTTTGCCCAGCCTGAAATTCAGGCCGAATTCAAAAAGAAGTACAATCGCGATCTGGCGGCCCCAACGACCTGGGATGAGTTGATACAGGTGGCCGAGTTCTTCGACGGCCGGGAAATCGACGGCAAAAAGGTCTACGGAGCCGCGATCTTCACCGAACGCGCTTCCGAAGGCATCACCATGGGCGCAACGTCGGCGCTTTATCCCTATGGCTTCAAGTATGAAAATACGCCGGGCAAATATGACATGGAGGGTGCGGTCAACTCGCCAGAAGCAGTCGCCGGGCTTGAAGCCTACAAGAAACTCTACAAATGCTGCACGCCGCCCGGATATACCGATGCCTATATGGGCGAAAGCCTAGATGCATTCAAATCCGGACAAGTGGCCATGGCGATGAACTGGTTCGCCTTCTTCCCGGGTCTCTACAAAGACGAGAAGGTCGGCGGCGACAAGATCGGGTTCTTCGTCAATCCTAAAGAAAAGGTTGCGGCATCGACACTGGGCGGACAGGGAATTTCCGTCGTTGCCAATACTGACAATATGGATGGCGCTCTCGCCTATATCAAATGGTTTGCCCAGCCGGATGTTCAGAAAAAATGGTGGTCGCTTGGCGGATACGCCGTGCACAAGACAGTGTTGAACGATCCGACATTTACGGAGAGTCAGCCATTTGCTGCGGACTTCCTCGTGGCGATGAATCAGGTTCAGGATTTCTGGCAGGAACCGTCCTATGCTATCCTTCTGCAGGCAATGCAGAAACGCCTTCACGATTACGTCGTTGCAGACAAGGGCACGGCGAAAGAGGCGCTTGATGGGCTGGTCAAGGACTGGACCGAGGTCTTCAAGGACGACGGGAAGCTTTAGCTCCGGCGCTTCAGATGACCCCGTGCTGAAATGACTGCCCGGATCCGAAAACGTACCGGGCAGTTCTTTCGAATGCGACGCTTTAAAACCCAGGTGAAGTCCGTGACCGATACAAGTTCCACCATTTTGGGTGAGGCTGTTGCCCGTGCTACGCCGGCGCCCATCGCTTCCAGAATTCGCGGCCTGTCCGATCGCTCCATGGCATGGCTGTTCATTACGCCCGCCATTGCTTTGCTTTTGGCCGTCAATATTTTTCCGCTTATCTGGGCGATCTATCTTTCCTTCACGAATTTCCGGGCGAACCGGCCTAATGCCGCGCTGGAAAGCGTTGGCCTCAGCAATTACAACCGGGTGCTGAATGATCCCAATATCTGGCAAGCCATGCAGACTACGGCGCATTTCGTCTTCTGGACGATCCTGCTGCAGACGCTGATTGGATTTTCCCTCGCTTATCTGATTGACCGGAAATTTCGCGGGCACGCTTTCTGGACGACAATCATCCTGGTTCCAATGATGTTGTCTCCAGCCGTCGTCGGCAATTTCTGGCGGTTTCTCTATCAACCGCAGATTGGCCTCTTCAATCACATCGTGTCTTTTCTAACCGGTATCCCGCCGTCCTCGTTCGAAATGCTGGGTTCTGTTCGGCTTTCGCCCTGGGCGATTATCATTGTCGATACGTGGATGTGGACACCTTACGTCATGCTGATCTGCTTGGCCGGACTGCGATCGATCCCCGACTATATCTACGAGGCTGCCGAAGTGGATCGTGCTTCACTTTGGCGCCAGTTCTGGTCGATCACGCTGCCTATGGCGCTGCCTTTCATCATGCTCGCGGTACTCTTCCGTGGCATCGAAAACTTCAAGATGTTCGACATGGTGACCCTTCTCACTGGCGGTGGCCCAGGTTCGACAACGGAAGTCGCCTCCATCACACTGAAGCGGGAGGCATTTGAAAGCTGGCGCACGGGACGTGCATCCGCCTTCGCCATCATTCTGTTTGTTGCGGTGTTCGGTCTTGCCAACATCTATGTGAAAGCCCTCAACAAGGTGAAACAGCGATGAGTTCTACTGCCCATTCGGTCGTCGAGCCGAGCGTCACATCAAAGCGCATCGCGGCGACGATCGTCGTCGCCTATGCGGTGATCACGATGATCCCGCTCATATGGATCGTTCTGACCAGCTTTAAATCCCCTCCGGATTCGATCAGTTATCCGCCGAAAATCGTATTTCAGCCGACGCTGGAGGGTTATTGCAACCTATTTACAACGCGCACGCGGCAAACTGCCGAGTACATCACTTCGCTTGGGGCTCCGACGAGTACCTGCGATGAAATCACCCGAAGCCGCAACATGGTCATCGCCGGGCCCTCGAACTACTGGCCGCGTTTCCAGAACTCGCTGGTAATCGCCTTCGGCTCGACGTTCCTCGCCGTCTCGCTAGGCACGCTCGCAGCCTATGGATTTTCGCGTTTCAAGGTTCCTCTCGCGGAAGATCTTTTATTCTTCATTCTCTCGACGCGAATGATGCCGCCCATCGCCGTCGCCATCCCCATTTATCTGATGTATCGGCAACTTGGCCTGTCTGACACCGCGCTGGGCATGATCCTGCTTTACACGGCCGTAAACGTCTCGCTTGCCGTCTGGCTCCTGAAGGGTTTCATCGACGAAATTCCGCGCGAATACGAAGAGGCAGCCATGATCGACGGCTACACGCGCATGCAGGCCTTTTTCAAGGTCGTCCTGCCGCAGGCAACCACGGGCATCGCCGCAACGGCCATCTTCTGCCTCATCTTTGCCTGGAACGAATACGCCTTCGCAGTGCTCTTGACGTCGGGCGCAGCCCAGACTGCGCCACCGTTCATTCCAACGATCATTGGTGAAGGCGGGCAGGACTGGCCGGCCGTTGCTGCGGGAACCACGATCTTCGTCGTGCCGATCCTGGTTTTCACGATCCTTCTGCGCAAGCAGCTGTTGCGCGGTATCACTTTTGGAGCTGTACGCAAATGACGGCGCAACCACCTGTCCCCTCGAAACAAAAACGGCCGTTCTTTCTAAGGCGCGGTCCTATGGAGAACATTGCGACTGGTCTGATCGGCCTCGGGTTCCTGATGCTGTTCCAGCCCTTCCTTCTGATCTTTTACACATGGTCGCTGGTCACACTGCTGGCGGGTACTCTCATGTTCATCATCGTGTCAAAGTTCCCGGAGTAGACGATGGCAGAGATCAGGATAGAAAATCTGCGCAAGGAATTTGGTGCTTTCAGCGCAGTGGAGGATTCGAGCTTCGTTGTCCGTGATGGCGAATTCCTGGCCCTGCTCGGCCCGTCAGGCTGCGGCAAGACAACGACGCTGCGGATGATTGCGGGTCTTGAGTTGCCGACCAGCGGCAAGATCTTCCTTGGCGGTGAAGACGTCACCTTCAACCGAGCCCGGGAGCGGGATATTGCTTTTGTCTTCCAGCTCTTTGCGCTTTATCCGCACATGAATGTACGCAAAAACATAGGGTTTCCACTGCTTGCGCAGGGTGTTGCCAAAGCAGAAATACGCGCGCGCGTCGAGGAGACGGCAAAGCTCCTGCAGATCGATCATATTCTTGACAGGTCGGTATCGGGTCTGGCGGGCGGCGATCGTCAGCGCGTGGCGCTCGGAAGGGCAATCGTCCGGCGGCCAAAGTGCTTTCTTATGGATGAACCTCTTGGCACACTGGATGCAGAGTTTCGCGATCTGATGGTTCGGGAACTGCGGGAACTGCATAACAGGATCCGTGCCACCACAGTCTACGTCACCCACGACCAGCTGGAGGCGATGGCGATGGCAGACAAGATCGCTGTGATGAACCACGGTATCATCGAGCAATTCGGTACGCCTCAGGAGATCTACAACCGCCCGGCGACTATGTATGTCGCTGATTTTATCGGCTCGCCGCCGATGAATTTTCTGCGGTTTACGGGCGGCCTGCAAAAGGGCGCGCGATCCGTTATCGTCGATGGCGTGGATATTTCTGTGCCGGAAATCCATCTCGATCTTGCGGAAAGCGAACTCGCGCTTGGAGTGCGGCCCGAAGATATAAGTTTCAGCGATGTATCCCCTTTGCGCGGCGCTGTCTTTGGCAGCGAGTATCACGGGACCAACCAGATCGTCGCTGTGGAGATGGGTAAAGGACTGGTCAAGGCGCGTGTACCGGCCGACCAGAATTTCCGTATTGGCGAAACCGTGGGGCTTGAACTCAACTACGACAGACTGTCTCTCTTCGACTGCAAATCGGGCAGGGCGGTTCCGTCGTCCCGCTATGCGGAGCATCATCATGGCTGAAGTCGTCCTGCAAGGCATCAACAAGAATTTCGGCGAAACCCGTGCCGTCTCCGATGTGGATCTGGTTGTTGCCGACGGAGAATGCGTTGTCTTGCTTGGCCCCACCGGTGCCGGCAAGACCACTACGCTGCGCCTGATTGCCGGGCTGGAGCGCCCCGACAGTGGCCGCATAATTATTGGCGGATATGATGTGGCGAAAGAAGCGCCCGCGGGTCGCGATGTCGCGTTTGTTTTTCAGCAGTATTCGCTCTATCCGCACCTGTCCGTCTACGACAACCTGGCCTTTCCCCTGCGGTCGCCGGCACGCCGTCTCGGCAAGGATGAGATCGACAGGCGGGTGCGGGAGGTTGCGCGGATGGTGCGCATCGACCACAAGCTTGAAAACCGCTCGACCCGGCTTTCGGGCGGCGAAATGCAGCGGGTCGCCATAGGCCGTGCGCTTGTACGTCGCCCGGCGATCTATCTCATGGACGAGCCCCTTTCCTCGCTGGACGCCAAGTTGCGCGCCGATCTGCGGCTGGAACTCAAACGCATTCAGAAAGAGCTCGGATCAACGCTTCTCTACGTGACACATGATCAGATCGAAGCCATGACAATGGCCGATCGCATAGGCATTCTCACCGAGGGTCGGTTGGTACAGATTGGAACGCCGCGAGAAATCTACAGCAACCCGGCTAATGTTCATGTCGCTGCACGTCTTGGACAGCCGCACATCAATCTTTTCCCAGCTAATGTGCTGCCCCACAGCAATATCCCGGCAGGTACACAAACAATCGGGGCGCGGACCGAACATCTGGACATAACGCTAGGCGGCGATGTCAATGCGCACGTCGATTGGGTGGAGCACCTCGGAGACCAGAATCACCTGCATATACGGGTCGGCGACTGCAAGCTGACCACCTTGGCCAATCCACGTCTGCTAGTAAAGCCAGGAGATCCGATTGGTCTTGCGCTAAGGAATCCGCTTTATTTCGGTGCGGATGGGAACCGGGTGTTATGAGGGATTACCGCGATTCGAATGGTTTGTTCAACACGTGTAGAAGACGAAAGACTGGAAAATGCCCATGAAACATTTTTTCAACCGCAGGGAGAACATTGTCACCGAGGCCCTCGATGGTCTTTTGCTGACCAGTCGTCCGGGAATGCTGGCGCGACTGGACAGCTATCCGGATATCAAGGTCATTCTGCGGGCGGACTGGGATAAATCCAAGGTCGCCGTCATATCGGGCGGAGGTGCGGGTCATGAGCCTTCCCACGCCGGGTTTGTCGGAAGGGGCATGCTTACGGCCGCCGTTTCGGGTGAAATTTTCGCTTCACCCAGCGTTGATGCCGTGCTTACGGCGATCCGTGCTGTTACGGGGCCGAAAGGTTGCCTGCTGATCGTCAAGAATTACACCGGCGACCGGTTGAATTTTGGGCTTGCCGCTGAAAGGGCTCGCGCCGAAGGGTTCAAGGTGGAGATGGTCATCGTTGCCGATGATATCGCGCTTCCCGACCTTGCCCAGCCGCGAGGAGTTGCTGGTACGCTGTTCATTCACAAGATCGCAGGTTTTCTCGCCGAACGCGGCGATAGCCTTGAAGATGTAGCCGCGTCTGCTGCATCGGCGGCTGGCGAGATTGTGTCGCTGGGTGTCTCGCTGTCGACATGCTCGATCCCGGGCCAGGAGCAGCAACAACGCCTCGGCGCTGACGAGGGAGAACTGGGTCTTGGCATTCATGGCGAGCCGGGGGTCGAACGTATCGCGCTCCAGGAGTCCGGGAAGATCGTTGCCATTATGGCGGAGCGGCTTGCGGCGTCTCTGCCGGGGACGGGCGAATATGCGTTGTTGATAAACAACCTCGGCGCTGTGCCGCCATTGGAAATGAGCCTCATTGCCCATGATGTTCTTGCGTCCTCGCTGGCGGATCGGGTGAAGCTGGTGATCGGCCCCTCGCCAATGATGACAGCGCTCAACATGAACGGCTTTTCGCTTTCGCTCATCCGACTCGATGCAGAACGTGAGACGGCGCTTGTCTCTCCCGTCGACCCTCATGCGTGGGCTCCGCCGGTTCTACGGCATGGCCTGGATATTCTTTCCGCGCCGAAGGTCCCTGTTGAAGAGGCCATCGCCGCGGCGAGCCGCGATCCGTTGGCGGAAGGGTTGGTGACCGCCATATGCCAGCATCTGATCTCGCTAGAAACCGAGCTCAATCGTCTGGATGCCCGCACTGGCGACGGCGATACGGGATCGACAGTTGCTGCCGGGGCACGAGGCGTGCTTGGCAAGATCAAATCATTGCCGCTCGCTGACAACGCGGGAACGTTTGCAGCGGTTGGCAATATCCTTGCGAAAAGCATGGGTGGATCAAGTGGCGTTCTGCTCTCGATCTTTTTCACGGCAGCAGCCAAGGCAATGACGGAGAAGAACAATCTGCCCGCCGCGCTGCTTGAGGGCCTGGACCGCATGACTTTTTACGGCGGAGCCAGACCGGGTGACAGAACCATGGTGGACGCGCTCGATCCGGCATTGCGAGCCTTGGCGGCAAGTGGAACGTCTCACGCTGCCAGGGCGGCAGCTGCGGGTGCCAATGCCACCATGGCTATGACCAAAGCAAATGCGGGCCGGGCATCGTATGTGGGTGCAGGGCATCTCGCCGGTGTCGCTGATCCGGGAGCCATCGCTGTCGCTGCTGCTTTTGAGACTGTTGCAAAGGTGATCGATGATAAAGTCGCGCGAGGGGAGACTTCCGTCGTTGCAGACTGATCGGGAACTTGTGCTGGGACTGATCGAAGCCTGCCACGCGGTCATCGTGATCCATGCTGATGACCTGTGCGAGCTCGATCGGGCCATCGGCGACGGGGATCACGGGACCAACATGCGGCGTGGTTGCGAGGCGGTGTATCTCGATCGGGAACGGTTGTGCAGCCTGCCGCTGCCGCAGGCGATCGAGACAATCGGGATGACGCTTGTCATGAGCGTCGGCGGCGCTTCAGGGCCGCTGTACGGGACCTTGCTAATAGAGATTGGACGGCGGCTTGGCACCCGGGAAAACGAGGCGGATTTCGCCACCATCCTCGGAGAGGCGATCGATGCAGTGGCGCGGCGCGGGCGCGCTCATGCAGGTGACAAAACGTTGCTCGACGTGCTTTACCCCGTTCAAACAGAAATGCTAAGGCAATCAGCCCTGATCAATATAGCCAAAAGGGCGGAGGTATCTGCTCGACTAACCGCTGAAATGAAGGCGATGCGGGGACGTGCTTCATTCCTTGGAGATCGTTCCATTGGCCATGTCGATCCGGGGGCATCGAGCTGTGCCCTTCTTACGACAGCCATTTGCCGCTATCTGAGGGAGTACCGTCCGGCATGAAAGGCAACACTGCAAATGTGGGTATTGTGATCGTATCGCACTCGCCACTCGTTGCGAAAGGCACTGCCGATATGGTGCGCCAGATGGTCGGCGATACTGTGCCGCTTTCATGGTGCGGAGGCAATCCCGAGGGTGGTCTCGGTACCAATACGGCGGGTATTCTTGCAGCCATAGAGGCAGCATGGTCCGATCATGGAGTTGCGGTGTTCGTTGATCTCGGCGGTGCGGAGACCAACAGCGAAATGGCGATCGAAATGCTGGGCGAACCACGTTCCGGGATGGTCGCCATCTGCAATGCACCTATTGTCGAGGGTGCGGTCATTGCCGCTGCGGAAGCGTCCGGTGGGGCGTCGCTCGCAAAGGTGGTGGCTACAGCCGAGGAACTCTCACCCTCATGAGCGACAAGCAGGATGCGAGAATACGGGAGACGGATCGCGTGACGGCGCAGCGGCAGACAGAAATCGAAGTCGTGCACGGGACCGGATTGCATGCCCGCCCTTCCGTGATTTTCACCCGTCTTGCCAAATCCTTTCCATGCACGATCGAGATAGAGGTGAACGGCAACAGCATCTGGCTGAACGGCAAAAGCATTGTGAAGGTTATGGGAGCCAAAATCCGGAAGGGTTCGGTTCTGAAAATTCGCGCCGACGGAATTGGTGCGGCAGAAGCAATTGCGGCGTTGAAGGAACTGGTCGAACACAATTTCGACGAGGGAAAGGTCGATGGCCGAAATGTTTAGATTGCAGGGCTATCTAAGGCTCGAGTTCAACGACGCTGACGGCAAGTCGGCGGCAGGGAATTAAGATGACGCGGGAAGTCATGGAAGATCCCATTGTGGCCTACAAGACCATTCTGGCCCAGATTATCGACAATCGCCCATCAGGAACCCGTCAACGTCTGGCCGCTGCGCTCGGTAAACACCGGAGTTTCGTCACCCAGATTACAAGTCCAACTTATTCCACGCCATTGCCGGCGCGGCATCTGGCGACAATTTTCAGGGTGTGTCACTTTAGTCCGACTGAGCAGGAACAGTTTGTAGCGGCCTATCATGCCGCGCATCCGGGAAAATTGCCTGACTTCGGCAGTACCGAAGGATTGAGATCACTGTCACTGATGGTTCCGGATCTTGGAGACGATAGGAAAAATCGACTCATGGATGAAGCAATCACCGACTTTGTCCAGAGGATCGCAACACTTTTGGGGAATTCAGATTAAAAGGTCCTCACCCTAGCCCGTTATTCTCAGGATGGCTTGGTGGAGCTCAAGAGCCGTGCTTGAATAAATCGATGCCAGTGGAGGGGCACGATGAAAAAATTCATGAACAAGGCCGCGTCGATGGTTGCCGAAAGCCTTGAAGGCTTCGTTTCGGCCCACGACCGTCTGGTCGTGTTCGGGTCCAACCGGAAGTTTGTCAGGCGGCGCAATCTTACGCCAGGAAAAGTTGCGATCATATCGGGTGGGGGAGCGGGTCATGAGCCAATGCATATCGGCTTTGTGGGACTGGGCATGCTGGATGCCGCTTGCACCGGACATATCTTCACCTCTCCGACGCCCGACCAGATTATCGCCGCCATTGAAGAGGCAGACACCGGAGCGGGATGCCTGCTGATCGTCAAGAATTATGACGGGGACTTGATGAATTTCGAAATGGCTGCGGAGGCGATGACGGGGCGGCACCGGATCGAGACAGTTATTGTAAGCGACGACATTGCGGTGCCAGGCCCGCCGCGAAGCTCCGGCAGGAGGGGGGTTGCCGGTACACTCGTCGTCGAGAAGATTCTTGGAGCCGCCGCCGAGGCTAGAATGGATCTTGCCGGATTGAAGGCGCTTGGTGACCGGTTGAACACGCGGATACGTACAATGGGCGTGGCTCTCGGTGGAGTTACCGTTCCCGACACGGCACGTTCCACCTTTGTGCTGGACCCGGACGAGATGGAGGTCGGGGTCGGGATACACGGCGAACCCGGGCTTTCCCGGCAGAAACTGGCCGATGCCGACACTATTGCCAGCATGATCTGCAATACCATCCTTGCGGATATAGACCTGCAAAACGCAGACCGTGCGCTGGTCGTGGTAAACGGCTTCGGGGGTACTCCGACGCCAGAACTTTACCTCGTTTACAACATTGTCCGCCGCCTGTTCGAAGCTGAAGGCATCAGTGTCGCGAGATCACTGGTAGGAACCTACGTAACCTCGCTCGATATGGCCGGTCTCTCTGTCACGTTGTCGTTGCTTGACGAGGAGGGGTTGCTTTTTTGGGACGCTCCCGTTTCGACAGCTGCGCTGCAATGGAGCTCTGCGAAAATCTGAGTATTGCTCCGGCTTTGCGACCTTGGATAGTTAGCTGTTGCCCTAAGTGCTGTGCCAATCGGATTCGGTGGCAAATCCGTTATTATCACCATTTTCAAAGGTATCTTATCCATGGGAATGGATCTCGTACAAATGTTCGAGATTGAGGCGCCCGACGAAAGTGAGGGTGCGCTTATCGCGCTATCGATGTGTTACTTGTTGATGTGGCAGGGGAGGTTTCATCTTGGCCAAAGGCACCGGCGAGAAATCGGCGCAATCCAACTTTCCCACGTGATGGAATAGTGTGTGGCATCTTGGATGACCTTGTTTATTTCCCTTTGGTCAGCTTGGGATCGGCAGCTTGTATCGACCGCTAATCATGCGAAGCACTCTGGTCACATGCGCGACCACCTAGCCATAGCACAGTAGAAGGGCGTCAGTGACCAACTCGTTTGAAACTGTCAGCACGAGCGCTAATGCACCTTTTCTTCAAACAACGTGACGGGCCCCCGCCCATTTACTGCGCCGATGACAAAATTCTTGTGAAAAATCCGATACTAGGGCACAATTTGTGCACGCATCTGAAGTGGCAAAACCGGCCGTCTCGCGCCGAGTGAAAGTTCGCGTCGGAGGATCGGCGTCGATGGGTCAGGGGTTTTTTCTTCTGTTCGCTACGGTGTCCGTGATCACGGCCCTGACGGTAGTTTTGGCGCGCAATCCAGTTCACAGCGCATTGGCGTTGATGGCGTGCTTCCTGCAGATATCGGCAATCTTCGTCCTGCTTGAAGCGCCGTTTCTCGCGGTCATCCAGATCTTCGTCTATGTCGGTGCGATCATGGTCCTGTTCCTGTTCGTGATCATGATGATCGATGTGCGCGAAGCGGTGCTGCAGCGATTCCTGCCGGGTGGCAACCTGCCGGCGATGGTGCTGGTCGTCCTGCTTGGGTGCGAGATGGTAGTTCTGGTGCTCTTGAGTGACCGCTTTTCGGGCGCGGAGCCCGCCGCTATGGGCGGCGGCGATAATATCAGGCAGCTCAGCACAACACTTTTCGCCGACTATCTCCTGCCGTTTGAAGCCGCCTCCGTCATCCTGCTGGCGGCCCTGGTCGGCGCCATCGTGCTGGCGCGGAAGGAGTCGGGATAATGGTTCCGCTCTGGTGGTATATTTTGCTCGGTGTGGTCCTGTTCGTGATAGGAGCGGCAGGCGTGCTGCTCAGACGCAATATTCTGGTCGTGCTGATGTCGCTCGAACTGCTGCTCAACTCGGTCAACATCAACTTCATCGCTTTCGGGCGTTACTATGACGATTTCCGCGGACAGATCTTCGCGATCTTCGTCATCGCAATCACCGCGGCGGAGGTTGCCGTCGCTCTCGGCATCCTGGTCGCCCTCGTGAGGAACAAGTCAACCCTCAAGGTCGACGACGTGACCATGATGAAAGGATAGCGGCTTGGACCCGGTGATATCAATACGGCCGCTGCTTGCCGTCGCTGTCGCAGGCCTGGCGGCCCTTGCAGTTCTCCTTCTGAACAACCGCGAGAAACTCCGCGATGTCGTCTCGCCGTTGGCCGCGATTGTCATGTTCGTAATTGTTGTCTCGATGGCGCCTACGGTGCTGGCGGGCGGGACGGTCGATTTACGCCTGTTCGAGATTCTGCCGGGGATTGACTTCGCTTTCCGGGTCGATGCTCTCGGCATGGTGTTTGCCACTGTCTCGTCGCTGCTGTGGATCGTGGCGGCGATCTATTCCATCGGCTATATGCGGCACTTGAACGAGCACGCCCAGACCCGCTTCTTCGCCTGCTTTGCCACCAGCCTCGCAGCGGCCGTCGGGGGTGCCTTCTCCGCCAATCTTTTCACGCTGGTGATCTTCTACGAGGTACTGAGCCTCGTCACCTATCCACTCGTCTACCACCACGAAGACGAAGAGGGATGGAGAGGAAGCCGCAAATACCTCGTCTATTTGATAGGCGCTTCGAAGAGCGTGCTTCTCGCCGCCCTGGCGCTGACCTACCACATTGCGGGGTCGCTTGACTTTGTGGCTGGGGGGCTGCTGGCTGGCGCCGAAGCCTCGCCGGCACTGCTGACAGTCGTCTATTTTTGCTATCTCTTCGGCTTCGCCAAGGCTGCGGTAATGCCGATGCATGCCTGGCTGCCTGCAGCGATGGTGGCGCCGACGCCGGTCAGTGCGCTCCTGCATGCGGTTGCGGTTGTCAAGATGGGTGTGTTCTGCGTGCTTCGCGTGGTGTTTCACATCTTCGGCACAGGGCTCGTTGGCGGGCTCGGCCTCGGCATCGCCACCGCCTATCTGGCGTCGTTCACAATCCTGATGGCGTCCGTCTACGCCCTGACGCGGGACGACCTGAAGGCGAGGCTCGCTTATTCGACGGTCAGCCAGCTCTCCTACATCGTGCTCGGCGCGGTCCTGCTGTCACCGGTCGCGATGGTCGGCGGGATCATCCACATTGCAGCTCATGCATTCTCCAAGATCACGCTCTTTTTCTGTGCCGGGTCGATCTATTGCGCGTCTGGCAAGCGGAACATCAGCGACATGGGCGGCATCGGCCGCAAGCTGCCCTGGACGATGGGAGCGTTCTTTGTCGGTTCGCTCAGCATGATCGGGGTGCCGCCGACCGCGGGCTTCGTCAGCAAGTGGTTTCTGGCGCTGGGTTCTGTGGAGGCGGGGGATATTGCGTTCCTGATCGTGCTCCTGGTGAGCTCGGTCCTGAACGCCGCCTATTTTCTGCCGGTCAGCTATACCGCTTTCTTCGGCACAGCCGCACAGGAAAGTCCGGCGACGGTCCGTGAAATTCCGATGATGACGGTCCCGCTGGTCGCGACGGCCATCCTGTCGGTGTTGATGGGCATCTTCCCCGACTATTTTCTCGCCCTGGCGCAAGGAGTTGTCAGATGATAAAGCGCGTGGTTGATTTCTTTGGTGACGAAAGATACGCGAGTCAGCGACGCCGGCTGTTCTATCTGGTGCTCGTTCTGGTCGTTATCGCCGATTTTTTGGTCCCCCGCGAACATGCCGAATACCTGTGGGACCGCCTGCCGGGCTGGTCGGCGGTCTACGGCTTCGGCTCCTGCGTGGTGCTGATTTTCGTTTCCAAGTTCCTTGGCCATCAGGGTGGGATTATGCGGCGCGAGGACTACTATGACTGACTTTGTCCATCCCACGCTGCTGTTTTTTCTCGGCGCCTTGCCGATCCCCTTCCTGAGAGGGCCAATCGGCAAGGCGTACCTGCTTCTGATCCCGGCGCTCACCATCGTCGTCGTGCTCACGATGCAGCCGGGCAACTACGGCGCTGCGCAAAACATCGGGCAGGAAATCCTGATCGCCAAGGTCGACAAGCTGAGCATCGTCTTCGCTACCGTTTTCACCATCATGGCGCTTATCGGGATGGTCTACGCGTTGCATCTGACGCGTCCCGGGCAGCATGTGGCTGCATTCATCTACGTCGGCAGTGCGCTCGGCGTGGTGTTTGCCGGCGACTACCTGACCCTGTTCCTGTTCTGGGAAGGTATGGCGTTTGCCTCTGCCTATCTGGTCTTCGCCCAAGGCGGCCGGAAGGCGGTCGCCGCCGGCTTCCGCTACCTCATGGTCCACATCACCGGCGGCGTCGTTCTGCTTGGTGGCATCATTCTCCACGGAGTCGCCACCGGTTCGCTGCTCTTCGGCCCGATTGAGGGCGAAATGGGTGCCGCCGCCTACCTGATCCTTGCCGGGTTCACCCTCAACGCCGCAGTGCCGCCGCTCAATGCATGGCTAACGGACGCCTATCCGGAGGCGACCGTCACCGGGGCCGTGTTCATGAGCGCCTTTACCACGAAGACCGCCGTCTATGTACTGGCGCGGGCGTTTCCGGGGACCGAGCTGCTGGTTTGGCTCGGCGCCATCATGGCGCTCTACGGTGTCATCTACGCGGTGCTGGAGAACGACTGCCGACGGCTCCTGGCCTATCACATCGTCAGCCAGGTGGGCTACATGGTGGCGGGGATCGGGATCGGGACCGAGATGGCGGTGAACGGGGCCGCAAGCCATGCCTTCGCGCATATCCTATACAAGTCGCTGCTGTTCATGGGGGCGGGGGCGGTGATCTACGTCACCGGGCGGCGAAAGCTCACCGAGCTCGGCGGACTCTACAGGACCATGCCGCTTACTGTCGTGCTCTACATGGTCGGCGCCTTAGCGATTTCGGCATTTCCATTCTTCTCGGGCTTCGTCACGAAGTCGATGGTGGTGGCCGCGGCCGGACAGGATCACCGCGCGCTGGTGGTGCTGGCACTGACGATGGCGTCGTCGGGGACGTTCCTGCACACTGGACTCAAGCTCCCGTACTACATGTTCTTCGGCACGGACCAGAAGCTGGAGGCGCGGGAACCTCCCCGCAACATGTTGGTTGCGATGGGCATGGCGGCGGTGCTCTGCGTTGCGATTGGCGTGTTCCCCCAGCCGCTCTATGCTTTGCTGCCCTATCCGGTTGATTTCCAACCCTATACGGCCGTCCATATTACCGAGAGCCTCGGCGTGCTGATGTTTACCGCCTTGGGGTTCGTGCTTTTCCTCAAGTCCCTCGATCCCGAGAACACGATCAGCATCGACACTGACTGGTTCTACCGCAAGGGAGCGAAGTATTTCATGTGGCTCGCGGAAAAGCCGCTCGCGCGCTATGAGAAAGCGGTGAGCAATGTCTCCGAGACCGTGGCGCTGCCCTTCCTGCATGGGGCGGCACGAGCGGGACTACGGATCGATATCGCCGGCGTGGACGCCGTCGTGAACGGCGTCGCCCGCTCTATCCTGGATGGTGGCGGGGCACTGCGACGACTCCAGACCGGCGTCGTGACCCACTATGTGCTGGCGATGATCGTCGGGTTGATCGCAGCCATCGTCGTCTTCGCCGTGGCGTGGCGGTAGGGGGGGCAATGGGGTTCCCGCTGCTTAGTCTCATCGTTTTCACGCCCGCCGCCGGGGCAGCGGTTCTGATGTTTCTGCGCAGCGACAATGCGGTGCGGTGGACGGCACTGGCCGTCACCGTCATCGACCTCGCTCTCTGCATCCTCATGCTGGCCCGCTTTGACACCGCTACCCACGCAATGCAGTTCACCGAGACGCGT
Organism: Phyllobacterium zundukense; assembly: GCF_025452195.1. NCBI lineage: Bacteria > Pseudomonadati > Pseudomonadota > Alphaproteobacteria > Hyphomicrobiales > Phyllobacteriaceae > Phyllobacterium > Phyllobacterium zundukense. The sequence continues at coordinate 1,334,321 of NZ_CP104973.1, forward strand.
CCGTGGGTCCCCGCACTCGGGATCACTTACACGCTTGGCATCGACGGGATAAGCGCGCTCTTCGTATTCCTGACCGGGTTGCTAGGTTGGATCTGCGTGCTCGCCTCATGGGTCGCGATCGACCGCAAGGTGAAGGAGTTCATGGTCAGTCTGCTGGTCATGCAGACGCTGATGCTGGGGGTGTTCTGTGCGCTCGACCTGTTCTTGTTCTACGTCTTCTGGGAGGCGATGCTGATCCCGATGTACCTGATCATCGGCGTCTGGGGCGGCGACGGTCGGGTCTATGCGGCGTTCAAGTTCTTCCTCTACACGCTGGCCGGCAGCCTGCTGTTCCTCATCGGCGTCATCGTACTCTATTTTCACGGCGGCGAGACCTTCGACATCCTCGCCCTGACAGCGCAGGATTTGCCGTTCGGGGTCCAGTCCTGGCTGTTCTTCGCCTTCCTGATCGCCTTCGCGGTCAAGGTGCCGATGGTCCCGGTCCATACCTGGCTGCCGGACGCGCATGTGCAGGCGCCGACGGCGGGTAGCATCATCCTCGCCGGCGTGCTCCTGAAGATGGGCGCCTACGGATTCCTGCGGTTCTCGTTGCCGATGCTACCGGAGGCGTCGGTGCATTACTCAACGCTGATGCTGGTACTGTCGGCGCTTGCAATCGTCTACGGCGGGTTGCTTGCGCTGGCGCAGGACGATCTGAAGAAGCTGGTGGCCTATTCCAGCATCAGTCATATGGGCTTCGTGACGCTGGGAATTTTTGCGCTGAACTTCCGCGGGCTCGAGGGCGGTATCCTGCAAATGTTCAATCATGGCGTGACGACGGGCGCGTTGTTCCTGTTAGTCGGCCTGATCTATGAGCGCACACATACGCGCAGCATGGCTGACTATGGCGGGTTGATGAAGGCGGCCCCGGTTTATACGACGTTTCTTGCGCTGTTCACGCTGTCGTCGATGGCGCTGCCGGGAACGAATTCATTCGTGGGCGAGTTGCTGGTGCTGTCGGGAGGATTCGCTGCCAACCTGGCCGTCGGTGCGGCTGCCGTTTTGGGCGCATTGCTGGGCGCGGCTTATCTGCTCGGCATGTACAGGAAAGTCGCGCTTGGTCCCGCAACTGTCGGTGCCCGGTACAAGATACGCGATGTAAACGCCCGCGAGATGGTTGCGATCCTGCCGCTGGCAGTCTTCGTGCTTTGGGTCGGGCTCTACCCCAAACCCTTTCTCAACATCATCGACGCCTCGGTGAAGCATTTGCTGACACAGGTGCACGCCAACGGGGGTGGCCAATGACCGCCGTCGAGCTCCTTCAGTCGATCCTGGCGAGCCTGCCCGAGATCGTGGTGGTCACTGGCGCCTGCATCCTGCTGATCCTCGGGCAGTTTGTGCGGAAAGGGCAGGAACTTTTCCTTGTCGCGGCTTCCGTCGCGATCGTGCTGATTGCCGCCTTGGCGACGCTTATGCTCGCGAGTGAGGTGCGGCCAGCCTACACGGGCATGTTCATTGCCGACCGCTTCGCGGCCTTCTTCAAGGTCGTGTTCTACCTGGCGACCGTTCTGACATTCCTCCTTTCGCCCAAATACGCCGATGTCGAAGGAATCGGCGGCAGTGAATACTATGTCCTGCTGCTTTTTGCGCTTTCGGGAATGATGATCATGGCCTCGGCGACAGATCTCCTGTCGATCTATGTGGGCCTCGAACTGATGGTGCTATGCACCTATGTGCTGACCGGCTATCTGCGGCAGCAGCGGCGGTCGAACGAAGCGGCGCTGAAATATGTTATCCTTGGCGCGGTCTCGACGGGGATATTCCTCTACGGCGTTTCGCTGGTCTATGGGCTGACGGGCACCACGCAGCTGGACGGAATGGCTGCGGCCGTGGTCGGCGATCCACTCGATCCCGGATTGCTGTTGGCCGTGGTCTTCATCGTCGCCGGGCTGGTCTTCAAGGTTGGCGCGGTGCCGTTTCACATGTGGGTGCCGGACGTCTACGAAGGCGCGCCGACGACGGTCAGCGCCTTTATGTCAGTGGGCCCCAAGGCGGCGGCGTTCGCGGTGATCCTGCGGGTGTTCCTCAACCCGCTGGTCGCAGCAACGGACGTTTGGATCGTCGTCGCGGTCATTGCCGTCGTGACGATGGCGCTCGGCAGTTTCGTGGCGCTGGTACAGGATAATTTTAAGCGCCTCTTGGCCTATTCCAGCATTGCCCATGCCGGATTCGCCATTTTCGGCGTGGTGGCTGGCGGTGCGGATGGGATCGCCAGCGTGATGCTCTACCTTCTGATCTACACCTTCATGAATCTCGGCATTTTCGGCGCCGTCATCATGATGCGGAACGGCAATTTCTCGGGCGAGGTTATTGAAGATTACGCGGGTTTCGCCAAGCCGCATCCCGGGCTGGCGCTTCTGATGCTGCTCTATCTGTTCGCGCTGGCCGGGATTCCGCCGACGGCCGGGTTCTTCGCCAAGTTCTACGTGCTGGTCGCGCTCGTCGAGCGAGGTTTCGTCATTCTGGCGGTAATCGCAGTGCTGCTGAGCGCAGTCGCCGCTTATTTTTACATCCGCATCGTCATGGTGATCTACATGCGCGAGCCGGAGAGGGCGTTCGACCCGGCAGTGACGCCCTTGGTCCGCGCCGTGCTCGCCGTCACCGCCGCCGGCACAATCGGCATCGGCCTGTTTCCGGCGTGGTTTCTGAGGCTTGCGCGAGAGTCGATATTGGGCGGCTAGAGCAATTTCAGGAAAAGTGCGAAGCGTTTTCCGTCCGGAATTGCGGCAAAACAAAGTTGGAGCATCTCTGCGACCCTAAGCGGAAATACTCTAATTGATTGGATTTGCAATGATCCACCCGACGGAATACACTGAATGCTCAAGAAAGGACTGCCCAAAGTCGCTTCCCGAGGCGACCGCATTACCGGCTCCGAGTGGGTTCGGCAAGCCCTCGGTGGACGGCCAGGGCGATACGCTATGGCTGCAATGGAATTCCTGCCAGTTCTTTTCATGGTCGCTGGAGTTGTTCTGGTGGCGGGTGTGACGCTGTTTGTTTCCTCGCTGCTGCGCCCATCCAATCCCTATCCGGCGAAGAACATGCCCTATGAATGCGGCATGGACCCGGCAGGCGAGGCCGCCGGTGGCCGCTTCAGGGTGCAGTTCTTTATCCTCGCGATCCTGTTGGTGGTCTTCGATGTCGAGACGATGTTCCTTTTCCCCTGGGCCGTTGTCCTGAAAGACATCGGACTGGTCGGTTATGTCGAGATGTTCGTCTTCATGTTGCTGCTCGTCGTGGGTTTCGCCTACGCCTGGCTGAAGGGAGCGCTGGAATGGGAGGCGTAAACAATACGATCCGCGACAGTGTGCTGTTCACCACGGCCGACAGTGTCATCAGTTGGAGCCGAAGGTCGGCGCTGTGGCCCGAGACGTTCGGTATCGCCTGCTGCGCAATCGAGATGATCGCAGCGGGTTGTGCGCGCTACGATCTCGACCGGTTTGGCGTCGTGTTCCGGCCGTCGCCGCGCCAATCCGACGTGATGATTATTGCCGGGACCGTGACGCGGAAATTCGCTCCCGTCGTGCTCCGTCTCTATGACCAGATGCCGGAGCCGCGCTGGGTTATCGCGATGGGCACCTGCGCCATCTCAGGCGGGGTCTACAACACCTACGCAGTGGTGCAGGGTGCGGAAACCTTTGTGCCGGTGGACGTGCATGTGCCCGGCTGCCCGCCTCGGCCCGAGGCGCTTATGCATGGCTTCCTTCTACTTCAGGAGAAGATCAAGAAATCCCGGGCGTTAGCGGGGACTCCTCTAGAAAGGGTTGCGGCGCGATGAGCATGGAGGCGCCCCTCGATCGCGCCCCGATCACGGAGCGTTTCGGCGAGGCAATCGATGATCTTGGTTTTGCACATGGTGTTCATTCCTTCGCCGCTCCGCCTGAAATGATCGTCGAGCTTAGCCGGTTTCTCAAGGAACACCCGGCGCTGCGGTTCAATTTCCTGTCAGACATCTGCGGAGTCGATCATTACCCTGAGATGCCGCGCTTCGAGGCCGTGTACCATCTCTATTCGCTGCCGAACAAATGGCGCGTTCGCATCAAGTGCCAGCTCGGCGATCCGCCGCGCGTCCCGTCGGTGATAGGGGTCTGGCGGACCGCCAACTGGCATGAGCGTGAAGCCTGGGACATGTACGGGATAAGGTTCGAGGGCCACCCCGACCTGCGCCGGATTTACATGTGGGAAGGCTTCGAGGGCTTTCCGCAACGCAAGGACTTTCCGCTCCGGGGCTACAAGGACAAGCTGAATCCGTTTGGTGTCGAAGGCACGCCGCCGACGCAGCCTGACCTAGCCACCAAGAACATTCCATAGGGAGGCCGCTTCACCGGGAACTTGAGATGACCGAAGTCACGGAACTGAGCAGACCGGCAGGCGAAGCGCTCGACACCAGGGAGGTGCTTCTCAACCTCGGTCCGCAGCATCCCAGCACGCATGGGGTACTGCGGCTTGTCCTTGAACTGGAAGGCGAATATGTCGCGCGGGTGGACCCGCATATCGGCTACCTCCACCGCGGCACCGAAAAACTGGCGGAGAGCTTCACCTACACCCAGATTTTTCCGCTGACAGATCGGCTTGACTACCTCTGCCCGCCGTCGAACAACCTGGCCTTCGCGCTGGCTGTGGAGAAGCTCCTGGGCATCGAGGCGCCAATCCGCGCGCAATATATCCGCGTGATGATGGCTGAGCTGGCGCGAATCTCCGGTCATCTCCTGATCACTGGCGCGCTGCCGCTCGACCTCGGCGCAATGACCGCATTGCTCTACGCCATGCGCGAGCGTGAAATGATCATGGACCTGCTTGAGATGATCAGCGGAGCGCGGATGCATACATCCTTCTGCCGGGTCGGCGGCGTGCGCGAGGACCTGCCCGACGGTTTTGTTCCCAAGATCAGGGAATTCTGCGATATCTTCCCGAACCGGATCCGCGACTATGAACGGCTTGTCGAAAACAACCGGGTGTTTCTGAATCGCACGCAGGGGATCGGTGTGATCTCCGCCGAGGACGGTATCGATCTCGGCCTGAGCGGCCCGAACCTGCGGGCTTCCGGCGTCGACTGGGACATCCGCCGCGACGAGCCCTACGAGATCTACGACCGGCTCGACTTCAACATCATTACCCGCAACGAAGGCGATTGCTATGCCCGCTGGCAATGCCGGGTCGAGGAGATGCGCGAGAGCGTGCGGATCATCGAACAATGCCTCGACCAGATGCCCGAGGGACCGTTCCAGATCGACATGCCGACGATCGCTTTCCCGGTGGACAAGGACAAGGTGCATTGCTCAATGGAGGCGCTGATCCAGCACTTTGACCTGTCGGCATATGGCTTCAAGGTGCCGAAAGGCGAGGTCTATTCGGCGATCGAGTCGCCCAAGGGGGAACTCGGGTTCTACATAATCAGCGACGGGTCGGAAAAGCCGTTCCGCATGAAGGTGCGGGCACCGTCGTTCGTCAACCTTCAGGGACTGTTTGTGGCAAGCAAAGCGAATTATCTGGCGGACATGATCGCCGTGCTGGGCAGCTTTGACCCGGTGATGGGTGAGGTCGACAAGTAGCAGGAGATTTGGATGCGATGAACATGCGCGAAAAGATCAAGGCAGCGGCAGAGCGGTATCCGGACCAACGCTCGGCGATCATGCCCGCGCTTCTGATCGCGCAGAAGGAACATGGCCATTTGCCCGGCCCGGTGCTGGAAGAGGTCGCTGACATCCTCGAGGTCGAGCGGATCTGGGTTTACGAACTGGCGACCTTCTACACTCTCTTCCATACCGAGCCGGTAGGGATGTTCCACCTGCAACTTTGCGACAACGTATCCTGCATGCTGCGTGGAGCAGAGGACTTGCTGAGGCATCTGGAGGCGGTGCTGGGGATCATGAAGGGCGGCACCACGCCGGACGGCCTGTTCACACTTTCGACCGTCGAATGCCTCGGCGCTTGCGAGCTGGCTCCGGTGATGCAGGTCGGCGACGACTATCACGGCGACCTCGATATCGCGCGGATCGACGCGTTGCTGGACAGGCTGCGGGCGGTGGCGGGGCAAGTGACTGGCGTCGATGTCGCCGCCACAGTGCCACCGGGAGAATAGCGCCATGTTCGAACCGATCCTTCTCAGGAACGTGGACGTGCCGGACGGCCATCTGCTCGCGACCTACAGGGCTGGCGGCGGCTATCGGGCACTCGCGAAGGCGCTTGATGAGCATGCGCCTGACGAGATCATCAACCTCGTCAAGGAATCCAACCTGCGGGGTCGGGGCGGTGCCGGATTTCCAACCGGGCTGAAATGGAGCTTCGTGCCGAAGCGGGCCGGCAAGCCGAAATATCTGTGCTGCAACGCCGATGAGGGCGAGCCGGGTACCTTCAAGGACCGAATCATCATGGAGCGTGACCCGCACCAACTGATCGAGGGTCTGGCGATCAGTGGCTATGCGATCGGGGCCGAAACCGCCTATGTCTACATCCGTGGAGAATACACGCTGGCAATCCATCGGCTGGAGCAGGCGATCGCTGAGGCCCATGCGCAGGGTTATCTGGGAACGCGAATTCGCGGCTCGGATTTCAATTTCGTCGTACACATCCATTGCGGCGCCGGCGCCTATATCTGCGGCGAGGAGACCGCGATGCTCGATCTCGCTCGAAGGCAAACGAGCGCAGCCGCGGCTGAAACCGCCGTTTCCGGCGGTCGAAGGGCTCTACGCCAGCCCGACCGTGATAAACAATGTCGAGACATTGGCCTGCGTCCCGCATATCGTCGCGCGGGGGCCAGGCTGGTTCCGCAACATCGGTCCGGACAAAAGTCCCGGCCCGAAGCTTTATTGCCTCAGCGGCCAGGTGCGCAAACCGGGTCTTTACGAGCTGCCAATGGGGATACCGCTGCGAGAACTGGTCGAAGATAGCGGCGGCGGGCCGCTGCCGGGTCGCAAAATCAAGGCAGTGATCCCCGGCGGGGTCTCGGCGCCGCTGATTCCTGCGGAAGGGCTGGACATCGGGATGGATTTCGATTCGCTGGCCGCCGCCGGTTCGATGCTCGGCTCGGCCGGGGTAATCGTGATCGACGACTCGACCTGCATGGTCAAGGTTGCCACCCGGATCATCGAGTTCTTCCACCATGAGTCCTGCGGCAAGTGCACGCCGTGTCGCGAAGGGCTGAACTGGGTTGTAAAGGTGCTGCGCCGGATCGAGACGGGGCAGGGCGCACCGGGTGATCTGGAACAGCTGGAGGCGCTCTGCAAGGGCATTTTCGGCAACACGTTCTGCGCTTTGGGCGACGGCGCAGCCATGGGGCTGCGGGCGGCACTGACGCATTTCAAGCATGAATTCGTCGCCCATATCGAGGAGCACCGATGCCGATATCACTGAGGAGCACATGGAGAAGGCCGTAGGAAAGTCATGGTCAGTGTCACGATAAATGAACAAACGTTGGAAGTGGAGGCCGGCTCTACGGTGCTGCAGGCCGCTGAGCGTTTGGGCATTGATATCCCCACCTTCTGCTATCTGAAACGGTTGCCGGCGCTGGCCTCATGCCGCATGTGCCTGGTGGAGATCGAGGGGCAGCGGCGGCTGCAGCCTTCCTGCGCCACCGCAGTCACCGACGGCATGGTCGTGCGGACGAATACGCCGCTGATCGATGAAACACGCTCGTCCATGCTCGACATGCTGCTCGCCAACCACCCCCTCGACTGCCCGATTTGCGACAAGGGCGGCGAGTGCGAGCTTCAGGACATGGTGATGGCATATGGGCCCCGCGAAAGCCGGTTCCGCGATGCCAAACGTGTGTTCCACTCCAAGGACATCCGTCTCAGCCCGGTCATCATCATGAACGTCAACCGCTGCATCCAGTGCCAGCGCTGCGTGCGGATGTGCGAGGAGGTGGTCGGCGCGGTCGCCTTGGGCACGGTTGAAAAAGGCATGGATACCGCCGTGACCGGCTTCGAGGGCAGTCTCGCGAGTTGCGACCAATGCGGCAATTGCGTGGAGGTCTGTCCAGTCGGAGCGCTGATGAGCTTCCCTTATCGCTACAAGGCGCGGCCCTGGGATCTGGCCGAGACCGACACAGTCTGCCCGCATTGCGGCACCGGCTGCCAACTGACCGTCGGAGCGCGCAAGGGTGAGTTCATGCGGGTCCGCTCGAAAGCGGAGCACGGGGTCAACCGCGAAACGCTCTGCGTGCGGGGGCGCTTTGGCCTTGATTTCGTCGAGAGCCGGGACCGGATCAAGCGGCCGATGGTGCGTCGTGACGGCACCCTCGTTCCGGTTTCCTGGGAAGACGCGGGAGACTACCTGCAGCAGCGCTTGTCTGCCGTCGCGGCAAAGCCTGCGGGCGGGCTGGCTTCGCCTCGCCTTCCCAATGAGATGCTGTATCAGTTCCAGAAAATGATGCGGACGGTATTCCGGACCAACAACATTGACTGCTCGTCGCGCTGGTCCACACCTTTCGATGCGCTTGGCCCCTTGGTGGCGGCTTTCTACGCGCGCGCGCCGCTTCAGGACGTGATCGGCAACGACTGCGTGCTTGTCGTCGGCGGCAATGTGACCGACGAGAACCCGGTTACCGAATACCTGCTGCGGGACGCCACGCGGCGCCGGCAAACCAGGTTGCTGATGCTCTCGGCGCGGCCATCTCGTCTGGACGCTGATGCCAGGGCGGTCGTTCGCGTTCCACCGGGCGGTGAGGCTGCGAGCCTTGCCGCGATTGTTGCAGACATCGGCGCGGCAAACGGCGGGGCAGTAGCTGCCGCCGATAGTGACGAAACGAACGGTCTGGCCACGGCTCTTCTGGCAGGCCGGAGCGTTACCGTGCTTGTCAGCGCCGACCTCCTGAGGTCACCGCAAGCGCGCGCGACCTTGCAGCAGCTCAACAACCTTTTGCAGGTTCTCCGCGTACTGGGCAAGGGACCTGCGATGCAGTTCCTCTTTGACCGTGCCAACCAGCTGGGCGCCTGGGATATGGGGGTTCTGCCGGTGGTGCTGCCGGGGCTGCGGGCGGTGGACGATGCTGCGGCGCGCGCGACTCTCGAGCGGGCCTGGAGCGCCGAGATCCCGTCCGCACCGGGCGCGGATTTCGACGCCATGCTGGAGCTCTGTGACACGGGGCGAATGGGCGCGCTCTATATCGCCGGGAGCGACCCCCTGATATCCTATCCCGACCGGGAATTCGTGCAGCGGGCGCTTCGTGCCGCCGATCTCCTGATCGTGCAGGATGCGTTCCTCACCGATACTGCGGGCCTGGCCGATGTGGTGCTGCCCGCAGCAAGCTACGGCGAGGAATCCGGCACTTTCACCAACAATGAAGGCCGGATCCAGAAGGTCTGCAAATTCCGCGAACCCGCGCACGAAGCGCGCGGCAATCTGGCAATCTTCGACTTCGTCGCGGCGCTTCGCAACCAAGCGTTGCGGCCATCGATTCAAAACGGGATTTTTGACGAGATTGCCCGGCTGGTTCCGGCCTATGAGGGGCTGGCGCAGGACCGGCTTGGCTTTGACGGAGCATTCACCAAGGCGTCCCGTGTGCCGCCAGTTGGCGAGTTCTTCGCCCCGCCGCTTGCCCCCACTGCAACCGACCGGCTCATGTTGATCACCGGCAACTGCCTGTTCCACAACGGATATCTGTCCGAACACTCGGAAATCCTGAATACGGTCGCGGATGACCCTTATGTCGAGATGAGCGCGCGGGATGCCGTGCAGCTAGGTCTTTCGGATGGCGATCAGGTGGTCGTGCGATCCGCCCGAAGCGAGCTGACCGCGCAGCTAAAGGTTAACAAGCGTTTTCCCACGGGGCTCGTGTTCGTTCCCGAAAACTACAAAGCCCTGCGTCTTAACAGACTGATGCGGCGGGGCGAATACCCATGTCCGGTCGACGTTCAAAAGGCGCACGCGACCTTCGAGATCGCCGCTGTCACTGCAGTAGGGACTGGGCCTGAGAATCTGGGCTGAGGCACTACGGAGCCCCAACTGTTGCCTGCACCTCGAGCCGGCGACGTCAGTGATGGGCGGTCCCGGCAATGTATTCATGCAGCGCCTGCTCATTGCGAAGCGCTTCGTCGAGCCGGTGCTTGACCACGTCGCCAATGCTCACCACGCCGACAGGCGTGCCGCCCTCCATGACCAACACATGGCGCGTACGCCGCTCGGTCATGATCGCCATCACAAAGGGCAGAAAATCCTCTGTCGAACAGGTCGCCACACTGCGGTTCATGATGTCGGCGACCCGCATTATGGGCGCCTCGGTTCCGTATTCAGCCACCGCATAGCAGCAGTCGCGCTCCGATAGCGTGCCCAGGCATTGTCCGGGAGAGCGGCCGACGACCACGAAGCCGATGTTGTTATCCCGAAACAGCCGCAGGGCTTCCATCATCGGCTGATCCGGTGTGACCGAGATGAGCTCGGGAGACTTGGTCTTCAAGATTTGGCACACATGCATCTGAGCCTCCTGTCTGCGCGCTCCGGTCTGACGGCAAGCGCGCGTTCACGTTTGCCGGATATTCCTCCACCAGTTGTACCCGTGCGGCTCGCTCGTCTCGACCAGAACGTTCTGTTCGGTGTTCAGTCGTGCAGCAACCACGCCGCCGCCGGTCGCCGCCTTGCCCGGCTTGCCGAGCAGACTGTCACGCCCGATCACCAGGTCACGCGAGGAAAAACTAGAAAATTCATACTGCTGGCCAAGCGCGATCGCGTCCGCAGGGCAGGCATCCTCGCACAGCCCGCAGAACAGGCACCGGGCCATGTCGATCTCGAATTTTGCCGGATGACGATTGCCCTTCTCGTCCTCGTAGGGGATGACTTCAATGCAGTCGCAGGGGCAAATCCGCGCGCAGAGTTCGCAAGCGACGCATTTGATCTCGCCTTCGTCGTCGCGCGTCAGGAAGTGATGCCCGCGGTAACGCGGGTAAGGCAACCATTTTTCCCTGTCCGGATACTGCATGGTCACGGTTCTGGAGAACATGTAACCGAAGGTCAGAGCCAAGGCACTTGCGAGATCGGCGAAGAACGCCCATCCGATCCATGCTCCAACTCTGTGCCGTGCGCGCGACATCGCCGCCTCGCTGCCGGGCCGCTGTGGCCCCTAAAAGAAAACAACACCGGTTATTATTATGTTCGCCATCGACAGAGGAAGCAAGACTTTCCATCCGATCGCCATCAGTTGGTCGTAGCGGTAGCGAGGGAAAGTGAAGCGGAACCATATAAACAAATAAACGAAGAACGCGACCTTGAGCAGAAACCAGAGGAGTGGTGGCAAGGGGACCAGAACCCCATTCCAGCCGCCGAAGAACAGGATCACCACCAGCACCGACACCAGCAGCACGATGGCATATTCGCTGACCATAAAGAACGCAAAGCGGATACCGCTGTATTCGGTATGGAAGCCGGCCCCCAGATCGCCTTCCGCTTCCGCCAGATCGAAGGGAATGCGCTGCGCTTCGGCGAGTCCGGCGACGAAGAACACGAAGAAGCCGACCGGTTGATAGACGATGTTCCAGACATCGGTTTGCGCCCGCACGATATCGAGCAGACTCATGGATTGCGCCAACATTACCACGCCGATGACCGCGAACCCCATCGGAATCTCGTAGCTGATCATCTGCGCGCAGGTCCTGAGGCTGCCCAGGACAGCGTATTTGCTGTTAGAGGCCCATCCGCCGAAGATCACGCCATAGACCTCGAGCCCGATCACCGCGAAGACGAAAAGGAGCGCCACATTCATGTTGGAGACGTAGAGCGTGATCTCGGTACCGAGGACCGACACGGTTTCGCCGAAGGGGATTGCGACGAACGCTACAAAAGGTGGGGCGAGCGCCAGGATTGGCGCCAGTTTGAACAGGAAACGGTCGGCCTCGGTCGGGATGTGATCTTCTTTGGTCAAAAGCTTGATTCCGTCCGCCACCGGCTGCAGCAGGCCGTGCCACCCCACCCGCATCGGCCCCATCCGCTGCTGCATGTGCCCGGCAATCTTGCGTTCCAGCCAGGTCAGCGGCAAGGGCAGCAGCAGCAGGATCGCAATCAACAACGCTACCTTGAAGACGATCAGGCCTAGGGCGACGACAAGTTCCATGATCCGCGACTACTTGTTCAACGGGTTGAAACGCGCGACCGGACTTTCGCTCCGGCCGTGCTGAGCACTTTCCGCTACTGCATGGTGCGACGGCGACGCACCACAATTATGTTGTCGCTGGCACCGCGTCGGCTGCCGAGTCGCGACCAGGATCGCGACATCTATGATAGATGGCTGAAGCGGGCGACCCGCGCATCCTTCATAAGGCTGCGAAAGTTCGGTCCGCTGACGTGCACCAGTGTCTTGTGGTCACCGCCCTCGAAATAGACGTCGCTGGCGTCGCCGAGGCTTTCGTCGAGGATCACCGGCACATCGTAAGCCGACCCGATTGGCGGCACCGCGCCAATGTCGCAATCGGCGAAGAGCGAACTGACCTCCTCCTCTGAGGCGAGACCAAGGCGTCTGTCCACCACATCCTGCAATGTGGAGAGCTCGATCCGGTGCGTGCTCGGTACAACGGCCAGTACGTATCCCATTTCGTGATGCACGACCACCGATTTGGCCAGTCTGCTGCCTGGAACGTGTGCCGCCTGCGCCGACTGGCTGGTTGTGGCTGTACGGTGATGAGCGACGGTGTCGTAGGCGATGCCCTGACCGTCGATGTAGTCCCGGAGTTTCGTTGCGATTGTCATCCTAGGCGCCCCTTATGTTGCGTGGTGAGGCATAAAAACATTCTCCTCTCATAATCTGCGAAGTCAACGACGAATGAGAGCCGCATTGCAGCAGTCCTAGAGATGATCGACGTGTCGTTGCGGAAGTCCTGAATCTCTCATCTCGATTTTGTTCTTCAGTTGTTTTATTGGTCGTGCAATGCTCGGGCCCAGCACCAGGTTGGAATAGAAGATGGAAGACAAACGTTCCGCATTTCGCAAATTGCATGAGGGACCGGGCGCCTTCATCATTCCCAATCCTTGGGATGTTGGGACCGCCCGGATTTTGGCTGCCTTGGGTTTTCCCGCACTCGCCACCACCAGCGCTGGCATGGCGTTCTCTCTGGGCATCGCGGAGGGAACAGTATCGAGGGAGAAGACCTTGAACCATTGCCGAACCATCGTGGCAGCAACGCCCCTGCCTGTCTCGGCCGACCTTGAAAAAGGCTTTGGCGACAGTCCGGAGAGTGCTGCCGAGACAATCCAAGCTGCTGCCGCAATTGGTCTCGCCGGGTGTTCCCTCGAAGATCATACCGGTCGGCGCGATGATCCGATCTATGATTTCACACTGGCGGTCGAACGCATCGAGGCCGCTGTGGAGGCGCGCCGATCTCTCTCCCATGATTTTGTGCTGACAGCGCGCTGTGAGAATTTTTTGTGGGGCCGGCCCGATCTTGACGAAACCATCCTGCGACTGCAAGCTTTCGAAAGGGCCGGGGCTGACGTACTCTACGCACCTGGCCTTAATGACCTCAGTACGATCCGGTTGGTTTGTGAGGCAGTGACGAAGCCGGTCAACATAGTAATGGGAATGCCGGGAGCAACATTCGACGTGTCGGACCTGGCGGAGGCGGGCGTCAAGCGCATCAGCGTCGGTTCGGCTCTGGCGAGGCTATCCTTCGGCATGTTCGTGAATGCGGCGCGGGAAATGCGATCAGCAGGCACCTTCTGCTTCTCAGAGCAGGCTATTGGATTCGCGGAATTGGAGGGATTTTTCACCGGAGCGACGAAGGCATGAGAAGTCGCGGAATTCCTAAAACCGCTTCGTGCCAGGAGTTAACCCGAAGCGGAAGTTCGTGTGATCCGGGCCGTTGCAGACACGGGTACTGAGATTCGAACACAAGCCTAATTCCGGCTCAGTCGAAGCGCCGCTGCCCGGCGATGGCCCTCCATACCCTCTGTGCGACTTTGCCGTACCGAGGGGGGAGCGACCGCTGCCACACCGCGCTCGTCGAGCCATTGGTGGGTGCACACCTTGACGTAGGAACCTACCCAGAGACCTCCGGTGTAACGTCCTGCGGCCATGGTCGGAAGCGTGTGATTCGTCCCGCAGCACTTGTCAGAGTACACAACGCTCGCAAGTTTCCCGATGAAGAGAGAGCCATAGTTGCGCAATTTCCCTGCGGTGGAATGGGCATCGCGTGTGTGAACCTCAAGGTGTTCCGCCGCGATATGGTCCGAATACTCAATCATTGCGGCTTCATCAGCACAAACGGTGATCTCACCATAGTCGCGCCACGCGACGCCGGCGACGTCGGCCGTGGGCAGTGTTGCCAGCTGGCGTTCGACTTCCTCCAGTACAGCCCCGGCGAGTTTTTGATCGGTTGTGATAAGGCCAATGCGGGTCCTGACATCGTGCTCGGCTTGCGCCAGAAGGTCGGTGGCGATCATCTCCGCGTCGCCTGTTTCGTCGGCAACGATATAAATTTCGCTAGGACCTGCTAATTGGTCGATGCCGACCTGGCCGAACACCTGCCGCTTGGCCTCATTGACGTAGGCGTTGCCGGGCCCAACGATCTTGTCGACGGCGGGAATGGTTTCGGTGCCGAACGCCATGGCGGCAATGGCCTGCGCCCCGCCCACTTTGAAGATCCTGTCCGCACCCGACAAATGGCATCCGGCAATCATGGCCGGATGGGCATTGGGCGGCAGGCAGGCGATGACCTGATCGCAGCCGGCAACCTTTGCTGGCACGATGGTCATTACGGGGGCGGACAGGATCGGATATCGACCCCCAGGCACGTAGGCCCCAACAAACTTGACCGGAATGATCCTGTGTCCCAGGTGCAATCCCGGAAGGGCATCGAATTCGAGGGGAAGTATGGTTCGAAGTTGTGCCTCGGCGAACGCCTTCACCCGCTCAATGGCAAACTCCGTGTCTTTCCGGGTCTGAGGATCGAGGTTGGCAACCGCTTCCAGGCGATCCTCGAGGCCCACTTCGAAGGCTTCAATATCCACCCTGTCATAAGTGCGTGAGTATTCTCGCACGGCAGCGTCTCCTTGTGCACGCACATTTGCAATGATGTGCTTGACGGTGGCTTCGATTGCGATTGTGTCCGATACCGAGGAGAGGTTTGGCTGCTTGAGATGCCTTGTCTTGTCACCCAATTGGCTGGAGCTGTTTGCCATTTGAATCTCCGGGTTGCTTGTGGGAGGAATGGCGTCACAATCATGCACCCGCCGGTTTACTGCAATTGCTGCCGGAGCATCTGTTCAGTATATTCACCAAAGGCGGCGCGTTTTACACGTCGTGCGGTGACAGGCTATTTCGATGAGGCACTCCAATCTTGGGAAAATCCAATGCCAAAAATCGGCGTCAAACTGAAAGAGATGCGGCGCAGGCGCGATTTGGGCGTGCGAGAGCTGGCCGTGAGATCCGGAATCTCCCATTCCACCATTTCCCTGATAGAGCGGGACAAGATGAGTCCGTCAATCGACACGTTGAGTGCAGTGCTGGACGCGCTCGGGACGACGCTCCCCGGGTTCTTCAGCGATCTTCAGTCGAGCCTGCCATACACACCGTTCTACGGAGTGCAGGACCTGGTGGAGATCGGCAAAGTCGATACCATCTCATTCCGTGTCATCGGCCTCAACCATCCTAACCGGCAGCTGCTTATGCTGCACGAGACTTACGCGGTCGGCGCTGACACCGGAGCAGCCTTCGCGCACGCCGCACAGGAGGCGGGAATGGTGATCAAAGGTGCAGTGGAAGTGACCGTTGGCGGCCAGAAAAAGATCCTTAACAAGGGCGATGGGTACTATTTCGACAGCCGGCTCCCCCATCGCTTCCGCAATGTAGGCGAGCAAAAGAGCGAAATATTAAGCGCGATAACCCCGCCGACATATTGACTTGTAACGGTGATTTTAATCACCGGGGCGCTTTATCAGGCTTTCAATCGAGTCAAACTGTGGTTTCTTAGCTTAGTCATAGAAAAACAAGGGGAATGACGATGAAAATTCTGAACGCAGCATTGATTGCATTCGCGTTGGCGACCATCGGAACCGCGACCGCTGAAGCCCGTGATCTGACAGTCGTGTCATGGGGTGGTAATTACCAAGACGCCCAGCGCAAAATCTATTTCGAGCCTTTTGCAAAGCAGGCCGGAAAACCGGTGCTCGATGAGAGTTGGGACGGCGGATACGGCGTGCTTCAGGCCAAGGTGAAAGCGGGCGTTCCAAACTGGGATGCGGTCCAGGTTGAGGCCGAGGAACTCGCGCTTGGCTGTGCGGACGGCATTTACGAAAAGGTCGACTGGGACAAGTTGGGCGGCAAGTCCGCGTTCTTACCGGCTGCAGTCAGCGATTGCGGGGTTGGCGCGATCGTTTGGTCAACTGGAATCTCCTATGATGGCGACAAGCTGAAAGAAGCGCCCGCCTCTTGGGCAGACTTTTGGGACACGAAGAAGATTCCTGGCAAGCGGGGCCTGCGCAAAGGAGCGAAATACGCGCTTGAATTCGCCTTGATGGCGGACGGTGTGGCTGCCGATGAAGTTTACTCCGTTCTTGCCACCCCGGAAGGCGTCGACAGAGCCTTCAAAAAACTCGATGAGCTGAAGCCGAACATTGTCTGGTGGGAGGCCGGAGCACAGCCGCTTCAGTTGCTATCCTCGGGAGAGGTGGTCATGACGACTGCTTATAACGGTCGTATCAGTGGTTTGAACAGGTCCGAAGGCAGGCACTTCGGCTTTGTGTTTCCGGGCAGCATTTATGCTATCGACAGTTGGGTAGTGCTGAAGGACAGCCCGAACAAGGACACGGCGATGGACTTCATTGCCTATGCAAGCAAAGCGGACAACCAGGCTAAATTGCCCGAATACATCGCCTACGGACTTCCCAACATCGAGGCGGGCCAACTCGTGCGTGCAAAATTCCAGATCGAGCTTCCGACTTCGCCGGACAATCTCAAGGGAGCGATTTCCTTGGATGTTGATTTCTGGACCGACAATTCCGAGGCTCTGACGCAGCGGTTCAATGCCTGGCTCGCGCAATGACTTTGTTCTGTATGGGCGCTGAGATATACGCGGTCCTGCCTTCGCCGTTGTGACGGACAGGATCACGGTTTGTCGGAGCCGCCATTTCCGCATTGCTTCCCGAGAGCTGAGGTGATCGACGTTGAACAATCCATTCATTCGCTTGGAGGAGGTCAGCAAATCCTTCGGGCTCCTCACCGTTGTCGAGGGACTGAATCTTGAGATCGGCAAGGGGGAGTTTATCAGCCTGCTTGGTCCCTCCGGTTCTGGCAAAACGACGATACTCATGATGCTTGCGGGTTTCGAGAATCCGACAAGCGGCGCCATCTGGGCTGGCGGCCAACGAATTGACAGTTTGCCGCCCCACAGACGCAATATGGGCGTCGTCTTCCAGAATTATGCGCTCTTCCCGCACATGACGGTTTCGGAGAACGTCGCCTTCCCTTTGAAAATGCGCAGCCTTCCGCGTGCGGAGGTGAAGGAGCGCGTGGGAAAGGCTCTCGATATGGTGCAGCTTGGTTCACTTGCCGAGCGGCGTCCGTCACAGCTGTCGGGCGGACAGCAGCAACGGGTTGCATTGGCACGTGCGCTGATCTTCGAGCCAGAAGTGGTCTTGATGGACGAGCCGCTCGGCGCACTGGACAAGCAACTGCGCGAACAAATGCAATTGGACATCAGGGATCTGCATCGGCGGCTCCAGCTGACGATCGTCTTTGTGACGCACGATCAATCGGAGGCGTTGACGATGTCGGATCGCATCGCAATTTTCAATCGCGGAAAAATAGAACAGATTGGCAAACCCTCGGATATCTACGACCACCCGAGCACGCAATTCGTCGCGGAATTCATTGGCGAGACAAATCTGGTCTGGGGTTGCGTACAAGGCATCGAAGGCGATACGGCCCGTGTCCAGTTGCCCGGCGGCCAGCAGGTTTTCGTTGAAACAGCCACGGACCTTCGTCCAAACAGCAGTGTTTGCCTGTCGATAAGACCCGAGCGGATAAAGGTGGGACGCCGGGCGGGCAACAACATCACCGCCGCCGTCTCCGATATCGTCTATCACGGGGATCATTTGCGGCTGATCGCACGAAGCGACAGCCAGTCGCTGATCGTC
Organism: Phyllobacterium zundukense; assembly: GCF_025452195.1. NCBI lineage: Bacteria > Pseudomonadati > Pseudomonadota > Alphaproteobacteria > Hyphomicrobiales > Phyllobacteriaceae > Phyllobacterium > Phyllobacterium zundukense. Next base: position 1,352,414 of record NZ_CP104973.1, read on the forward strand.
AAGACAGACCGCAGCCAGCCCACGCTTTCGATTGGTGATGAGGTGCACCTTTCCTTCCTGCCGTCCGATTGCTGGGTGGTCAGCCCATGAATCCGCCAAGGTTCAGCAAACAGGTGATTTCCCTGGCACTTGTCGCGCCGCTATTGCTGTTCCTTATTGTTTTTTTTGCGTTACCGCTCGTCACGATGATGAAGTCCGCTGTGTCCGACCCGGTGGCGGCACGCACACTCCCCGCAACCGCGCGATCCGTTTCGAGCTGGGACCGCACCAGCCCCCCAACCGTTGAAATGCAAGCTGCTTTCATTGCCGACCTGCGCCAGATCAGCGACGATCAATTGTTCGGGGATCTTGTCCGGCGGCTGAACAGTGCCAAATCCGGCTTTCGCACCTTGATGCCCAAAACGCGTAAGGCTGCTTTGGACACTGCCGGTAGCATTGATCTTGTTGCGCTGGACAAGCGATGGGGTGACATTTCCTACTGGCAGGCCGTCAGCGTGGCAGCATCTTCAAGAATCACAGACCGCAATCTTTTGGCAGCAGTTGACCTGCAACGGGACGCGTCCGGTGCAATTGCCTCTCTTCCGGCTGATGCTTCGGCGAACAAGGCCATAATGCTGCGAACGTTTGTGATGGCTTTGACGGTGACAGGGGCGTGCGTTTTGATCGGTTTTCCCTTTGCCATGATCGCCGCCTCGGTCGATGGCTGGAAGCGGCAATTGTTGCTGGGTGCGGTGCTGTTGCCGCTCTGGACTTCACTGCTGGTGCGAACCGCGGCATGGTTCATCTTGTTGCAGGACAGGGGGCTGATCAATTCGGTCTTGATGCAATCGGGCGTAACGTCAAGTCCGATACCGCTGATCTTCAACCGGGCCGGCGTCATCATCGCCATGACCCATGTCCTGCTTCCCTTCATGGTGCTTCCGATCTTCAGTGTGCTGATCGGTATCCCCAAAAACCTGATGCCGGCCGCGGCGTCGTTGGGCGCTCATCCCGTCAGGGCATTCTTGAATGTCTTGTTGCCGCTCGGGCTGCGCGGCGTCGTTTCTGGTTCGCTTCTGGTATTCATGAGCGCGCTCGGTTACTACATCACACCGGCCTTGATCGGCGGTGCGAAGGATCAGATGATCAGTTCGGTGATCGCCTACTACGCCACGGGCGCAGCCAACTGGGGCATGGCAGGGGCGCTTGGACTGGTGCTCCTGGCGGCCACGATGATCCTCTATGCGATATATCTCAGGCTTTCGTCAGAACGGGAAACGAGTCCGTGAACGTGTTGCGTTTTTCGAAACTGATTTTCGGTTCTGCGACCGTCTTCTTTCTGATCGCACCGCTGATTGCGATCCTGCCGCTCGCTTTCACCGATAGTGTCTTCCTCAACTATCCCCTTCCAGGTTACTCAACCCGATGGTTCGTTGAGCTGTTCACCGCCGGCGTGTGGCAGCGGTCCATCATCAACAGCCTCATCATCGGTTGCGGCACTACCGTGCTTGCGACATTCTTGGGAACCGTTGGTGCTCTCGGACTACGGGACAAGCAGCTTTCGCTTGTCCTTACGTCCATCAAGACGATTTTTCTCTTGCCGATGGTGGTGCCGGCGGTCGTGCTGGGCGTCGGCATGCAGCTCATGTTTGCTCGATATGCTTTGACCAACACCTATCTTGGGGTGATCATTGCCCACACTGTGGTGGCCGTGCCCTTTGTCGTCGTCAACGTCCTGGCGGTATTGCAGGGGATTGATCGCCGGTTGGAGCAGGCGGCAGCCAGTCTCGGCGCAGCACCCGTTACGGTGCTGAAACAAGTAACCTTGCCGCTGGCGCTCCCCGGTATCGTATCTGGGGCTGTCTTCGCCTTTGCGACGTCGTTGGACGAAGTCGTGCTGACGCTGTTTGTGGCAGGCCCAAACCAGCGGACGCTCGCGCGGCAAATGTTCTCCACGATACGGGAAAACATCAGCCCGGCTATCGCTGCCGCAGCCTTCGTTTTCATTGTCGGCACCGTGTTGATTGCGATCGCTGTGAACTTTTCGCGAGGTACCAAACCGGCGAATGGATAGCCATCGTTAGGCAATGCCCCTGTCCGGCAAGCCATCTCTGGACTCTCAGTATCCTGGTCCACTTAGTGCGATGCCTATTAGGGCATTTAGAAGGTGGAACATTCCCTTGCGGAAGCAGTTAGGAGCTCATCATAAGGAGACATTGATATGGGTGATCCAATACCTACCCCAGAGCCGGAACCGAACCCGCCGTTGCCGGACGATCCGCCTATCCCGGCCCCCGAGCCAGGGCCCTTACCAGTTCCGCCGTTAAGGCAGTGCCTACCCAAAACGTTGGTAATGTATGACGACGAACTCTTCCATGTCGCTGACCGAAGGCTGTAGGTTGCGGAAGGCTATTTTGATTCCTTAAAGGATGGAGTGGTCGACGATGACTACCGGCTTACCATGCGAGCACATCTCTACCCGCGCCTCTACCCGGTAGATATCGCGCAGCATGGAACCGGTGATCACATCGCGGGTCCGGCCGCTGGCCACCATTGCGCCCTTGGCGATGACGATGGTGTTTTCGCAATAGCGTAGCGCGTGATTGAGGTCATGCAGGGCAATCAGCACCGACATGCCGGACTTTCCGGCCAACGACCGCATGAAGCCCAGCACTTCGATCTGTCGAAAGAGGTCGAGCGCCGAGGTGGGCTCGTCCATCAGCAAGATTTCGGGCTTGCGGACAAGCGCCTGGGCAATCGAGACCAGCTGGCGCTGCCCGCCGGAAAGCTCGTCGAGGCCGCGAAAGGCAAGGTCGTCGATCCGCAGGGACTGCAGGACGCGGTCGATTTCCAGAAGCTCGCTATCGCGCACGTTCCAGCTTGAGCCTTGCTTGCTAGCAAGCAGCACGGATTCGTAGACCGTCAGGACAGAATTGGCGCCAGTGTCCTGCGGCATGTAGCAGATGGTTTCCGGACCTTTCAGTGTATCGGACAGGACAACCGTTCCCGGCCCTGAAGCGAGCCCGGCGATGCGCTTGAACAAGGTGGATTTGCCCGCTGCATTCGGACCGATGACGGCGGTGATAACGCCGCCATGCAGGACGTCGGTATCGACGTCCGACAACACGACGTGCCTACCGTATTTGGCGCCGACGCCCTTGAGTGTCAGACCTACCATGCCCTTCTCCGATTGGTGAAAATCAGAATGAAGAAGAAGGGCACGCCTACCAGCGCGGTAATTACCCCGATCGGCAGGATGGCGCCAGGAATGAGTGTCTTCGATACGACGGATGTGGCCGACAGAAGCAACGCGCCACAAAGCACAGACGCCGGCAGGAAAAACCGCTGGTCTTCACCCACCAGCATACGGGCGATATGCGGGCCGACCAGGCCGACGAATCCAATGGTGCCAACAAAGGAGACCGGAATAGCTGCAAGCAGGCTGACCGTCATCATCATCTTCAGCCGCAGTCCACGTACATCAATTCCAAGGCTCGCCGCCTTGTCTTCACCCAGCCGTAACGCGGTTAGCGCCCAAGCCTGCCGTGCAAACACTGGAAGAGCGAATAGAAGTACTGCGCCAGTAATATACACCTTCGGCCAGGTCGCTTTGGTGAGGCTACCCATGGTCCAAAAAACGACCGCAGCCAGCGCCTGTTCCGAGGCTAGATACTCGAGGAGCGACAAGAGCGCATTGAAGGTGAAGACCAGTGCAATTCCGAGCAGCACGATGGTTTCGACCGTAACACCGCGCATGGTGGAGGCGAAGTGAATGAACAAAGCCGCTGCCATCGCCATGAGGAAGGCATTGATCGGGATCATGAACTGAACGGCCGTCGGAAAGAGCGCCACCCCGCCAACAAGTCCAAGCGCTGCGCCAAATCCGGCGGCAGCGGAAATGCCTAGCGTAAAGGGGCTTGCCAGCGGATTGGCGAGAATGGTCTGCATCTGGGCCCCAGCAACCGAGAGCGACGCACCGACGGTCACGGCCATCAGTGCGATCGGCATCCGGATATCCCAGATGACGACGCGAAGCTGATCGCTGACCGAACCGGGATAGAACAGGGAGACCAGCACTTCTTTCAAAGTGTAATTTGCTGGCCCCAGTGCCATGTCGATGGAGACGCTGAAGAACAGTGCCGCCACCATACCGCAGATTAGGACGATCCGGCGAAATGCCATGGCGCGGTATTGGGCTCCCCCTGTTGTCGTTTCGCGCTGTTCTGCGGCAATGGCCATCGGTTATTCGTCTCTCAGGGAGACGAAATAGCCGGGCTTGTAATCCAGCGGCAGGAAGCGCGCATGCAGCTCCTTGAAAGTGGCTTCCGGATCCAGATTTTTGAACAGTTCCGGATGCAGCCATTTGGCAATCTCCTGGATCGCCACGAACTGATACGGGTTGTTGTAGAACTGGTGCCAGATGGCGTGGACATTGCCGTCCTTGACCGCCTTGACGCCGGTGAAGGCCGGGCGCTTGGTCAAGTTCACAAGCTTGCGGTGTGCTTCGTCGAGATCAGCACCGTAGCCGACGCCGACCCAGTTGCCACCTGGAACATAACCCTGCCAATTGCCGCCGGTGATAATGATCTGATCGGGATTGGAGGCGATAATCTGTTCCGGATTAACCGCACCAAACGTGCCAGGTATGATGTCCTTGGCCATATTCGTGCCGCCGGCAATTTCAACCATCTTGCCGAAATTCTCATTGCCGAATGACATGCAGCAATCGTCGGAATAGCCTCCGGCGCGTTCGATGAAGACGACCGGTCGAACCAAGTCGGTCTTGGAAAGCACGTTCGTGACCCTGGCGATGCTGTCGGCGCGAAACTTGATGAAGTCCTCGGCCTTGGTTTCCTCGCCAAGCAGCTTGCCCATGATCCGCATACTGGCTTCGGTGTTTTCCATCGGTTTTTCGCGGAAGTCGATATAGACGAGCGGGATACCGACCTTGCCGAGCTTTTCGATATAACCAGACTCTTCGGTCGAGGTCTTTGCGTCAAGGTTCATGATGATGACGTCGGGCTTTAGTGAAACCGCCTGCTCGATGTCGAAGGTGCCGTCCTTCATGCCACCGAAGGTCGGCAGCTTTGCCATGTCCGGATATTTGGCGAGGTAGGCAGCATAGCTTTCCGGATCGGCCTTCGACAAATCATCCCGCCAGCCAACGACGCGCTTGAAAGGCGCATCCCGGTCCAGCGCGGCGACAAAATAGATCTGCCGGCCTTCACCGAGAATGACATTCTCGACCGGGACGCTGACCGCGACGTCACGACCGGTTATATCCTTAATGATGACCTTTTCACCGGCCAGCGCGGTGCTGGAAAACATCGCGCCGAAACCCACGGCGATCAGGGCGGCCTTGCCGATCATACCCATCATTTTTCAACTCCATCAAACTGTGGGCTTGGTAGATATCATGATATTGACAGTCAAGATTTATCTTTTAGAAGGTTTCCAGAAATTGATAGCAAACACTGCAAGGCAAAGGCGGCCAACCATGACCGATAAGCCCCGTCTCTCGAACTATGACTTGCGCGACGAGATCAAAGCCTACTGGTCGGTGCGGGCGGCAACGTTCGATCAATCGCCTGGACACGAAATTTTCTCCGATGAAGAACGCGCCGCCTGGCATCGGCTGGTCGTCAAGCATCTTGGCAGGGGCAATGGCCGCTCGGCGCTGGACCTTGCCAGCGGTACCGGCGTGGTCTCGCATCTGATGGACGATCTCGGCTTCAAGGTGACCGGACTCGATTGGGCCGAACCGATGCTGGAGCGCGCCCGCAGCAAAGCGAAAATCCGCACCCGAAACATCATCTTCCGCATGGCCGATGCGGAGAACACCATGGAACCGGACGATCATTATGACGCGATCATTAACCGGCACCTGGTCTGGACGCTGGTGGATCCGGCAAGTGCCTTTGTAGAATGGCTGCGGGTTTTAAAACCCGGCGGCACACTGCTGGTGATCGACGGCGATTTCGTCAATACTACGATGTTTGAGCGAGCGTTGATGACGCTGGCCGGATGGGGGCAGCGCTGCGGACTTTTGAAGAGGGATCCGCTGAATGCTCCGCCCGGCATGATGGAAACACATCGCAGCATCATTTCGAGGATCTATTTCTCAAACGGTGCACGCGCCGAAACCGTCGCCCGCCTATTGGCTGGGGCCGGGTTTGAAAATATCGTCATAGATACCGACCTGAGCGAAATTCACCACACGCAGGCCAAGCACTGGAACATCCTTAAAGGGTTGGCCCGGGCCACGCAGCACCGATATGCCATTCGAGCGGACAAGCCATTCTAGGCGAAATGCGAAGCGTTGCTGCTCGAACCATTCGACGGCAGACGAAAGTCATCTCCGCAGTCACTTGCAGATGCACTTCGCATGTCCGCTGTCGACTGGCCGTCGTCCCTTGTCGACCATAGGCTGTGCACCAGGCGGACCGCCCGGACCCGCTTTGCAGCGTGAGGGAACCAGGTCGGTGACGCGCGCGGTGCCATGAATCGTTGAGCGGTGGCGGCCAAGAACCGAGGCAATCTGCGTCAAGCGTGCCTTGGCTTGACGCATCGGCGAAACAATGCGGCGTTCATCCATCGTCAATTGCGTAAAACTGCGGGGCATTCCATCCTCCTGAAAACAAAGAGGTTTTTGTACGTGTTGCAATTGAAAATAGAATGTGCCCACATAAATAAAGAAAATATGAGCGGCAATGAGTCTCAAAATGAACCGCAGCAACAGAATTCCAAACCCGACTCTAATTCTGATCTTGAACGTGGCTTACGAAACAGCCAAGAGTCCAAACTCGAGCTGGTAAAACCCAAGGCTGAAGATGCAACAAAGGCCTATCCGCTTGGACTGGTGATGAAAGGCCCGCCCTACCGCGTGCTGCGCTGTTCCTGGCGGGAAAAGTCTTCACGCAATACCGTAAGTCGGGAGGGTTGCGCACCGGCGTTCTGCCTGACTTCTTCATTGGCGCCCAAGCAGCCATTAGCCAACTGACCCTGCTCACCCGCGATGTCGGTCGATATCGAACTTATTTCCATCGCTAACGCTGATCACACCTGGTGTTTGACGCAGTCACAGAGACGAGACGCGAATTCACTTTCGGTCCGACGGATGCAGAGGCCCTGCAATTTATCGCGTCGCGGCGGCTGCGACGGCTATTGTGATACCAACCCGCGTTTCTTGGCCCGGGCGAGCAAGCGTAGCTGAAACTCTGAAGGGCTTCCAGCGGAACTCTCAAAAGATTCGTTCAAGGGCGGGCGCGGTGGCGCAATGGTGAGTAACAACCCTAGATTGTATCCGTGCCGCTCCTCGAATTGGCCGGTCACAAATGCGATTTGTCGCCCAAGGAGGCTCATAGCAAGCGTGAAAGGCCGAGAATGAGCGCTGTTTCACCCCATATAGCTCGATTCTTGCAGATGACAGAACGAAAGAAAAATGGCAGATAGGAGCACGACGATTCAACCTTCGAGGAGATTTTCATGGCATTCGTTGCCAAACGCAGATTGTTTGCAGGCGTCACGACAGCGCTTCTTATGACGGCAGGTGTGGCGCAAGCTGCCGCGCAATGCGGCAAAACTTCCGCCGGATTCGAGGCGTGGGTCCAGGACTACAAGCAAGATGCGCAGGCGCAGGGTGTTGGCAGCAGGGGCATCAATGCACTGGACAGCGTCAAATATTCCACGAAGACGATCAATGCTGATCGTAACATGAAGAGCTTCAAATATTCGTTCGACAAGTTCATGCAGGTGCGTGGTGGTCAGACGATCATCGCGCGGGGCAAGGCGCAAAAGGCGCAGAATGCGGCGCTGTTCGCCCGCCTCGAACAGCGTTATGGCGTCCCGGCCGGTCCATTGATTGCGATCTGGGGCATGGAAACCGGTTTCGGCAGCTTTATGGGCAATCAGCACACGCTTTCCGCCGTGGCAACGCTTGCCTATGATTGTCGTCGGCCGGACTATTTTCGCCCCAATCTCAATGCTGCATTGAAGCTTATCGACAATGGCACGCTTGCTCCAAATGCAGTCGGCGCCATGCATGGCGAAATCGGTCAGACGCAGTTCCTACCTTTGAACGTCTTGCGTTATGGCGCCGATGGCGACGGCAATGGCCGTATCGACATGGTCCGCTCGAAGGCGGATGCCCTCGCATCGACAGCGAATTTTCTGGTCGGACATGGCTGGCAGCGGGGCGCAGGTTACCAGCCGGGACAGGCGAATTTCGGCGCCATCGCGGGCTGGAACGCTGCCAGTGTCTACCAACAGGCGATTGCCTATATGGGCGCGAAGATAGATGGCGAATAATCGCTTCGCCAACGACGATGTTTCCTGGCCGGCGTTCGCGCCGGCCTTGTTGTTTAGAAGCCTTCGCAGGCCTCCCCCAGTGAACTCTGGGCGCTCTCTATGATCCTGCCGCTGCGAAAATTGAAGATCTCGCGCGTATAGGTAGTATTTGCCGGGAATTGATAGCAGACGAAAACGGTCGTTGTATCGCCTTCGACGCCACCGATACGATGGCGCACTATAGCGCCACGCACGGCGCTCTTCCATTCATCGAGGCTGGCCAGAAATTCATCCTTGGTCTGAATCGTATCGATGTCTTCGAGAATGACCGTTGCCTCCTCGGCCAGAATTTTGTCGAAAACCGCGCGGTCGGCGGTACTGAGCGCGGAATACCAGCTTTCGATGATGGCGTTGTGCGCATCGTTCGCCGTGGCAGGACCCATCGCTAGGAGAATGACGGCGATCATGAATTTCAATCGCGCCATTCTCTTGTTTCCCTCTATTCCAGCGCGGCGGCTTCGGCGACCTCTTCGGGGTCGGGGCGAAGGAAGTCACCGGTTTCCGGATTCATGATCCATAGTTCACCGGTCGAAATGTCGAACCAGGCGCCATGCAAGGTGAGGCGGCCTTTCTTTTCAAGGATATCGACACAAGGAAAGCTGCGCAGGTTTTTCAGCGAATAGCGAATGGATATGCGCTCCAGCGCCGTCTGACGCTCGAATGGTGTCATCAGCTCATTGGCGGAAACCGCTTCCGCTGCGGGACCGACGAGGCTCATCCACTTGCCGATGAAGTCGCCGGGGGACAATGGCTCGCTCGTCGTGTCGAGCGCCGCCTTTATGCCGCCGCACCTGCCATGGCCAAGGACGACGATATTCTTGACTTTCAGGCTCTGCACCGCAAATTCGAGGGCTGCGGAGGTGGAGTGGTATTCGCCGTCCGGCGCATAGGGCGGCACGAGATTGGCGACGTTGCGCAGCACAAAAATCTCGCCGGGCGCCGTGTCGAAGATGATCTCGGGCGCGGAGCGTGAGTCGCAGCAGGCGATCACCAGCGTTTCGGGCGTCTGGCCCTGATCCGCAAGCTGTTTGTAGCGCATCGTCTCGTTGGCATAGCGATGCGCCATGAAGTTGCGATAGCCGGTGAGAAGTTTCTCGGGAAGCAAGGTCATTCTTTTCCTCTAATCCTGAACCGGGACAAGATCAATTGGTCTAATGTGCTATGCCCTGATGCCCTTGCTTGGATGAACCAGCCGCCGCATCTGAGTCATCGCCATAGGGGTGGAAAGGCTGGATGCGTCGGCTTCGAGCATCAGTTCATCGGCGCCGCGCTTGGCAGAGCGGGCCATGATTTCGAAAACAGAGGCTGTCGTGCGTTGCAGCACCTGTTCGAGATCAAGACCGGCAAGCATGCGTGCGAGGAACAGCGCGGACGTAAGATCACCAAGGCCGTTGGTCGGGCCGACGACGAGGCGGTGTTCGGCGAGTAGCGCCAGAGAGTGCGTCACCAGCAGATTGCCGGTGCCGCCAGCAATCATCGGGTGCGCCGAGGTCACAAGCATCGTACCCGGCCCGGCGTGCAACGCGGCCTGCATGATCGCCTTGTTGTCCGGCAGTTCCGCGCCGGTCAGCCATGCAAGCTCGAAGCGGTTAGGTGTCGAAATATCGGCGAGCGGCATCAATTCGTCGCGGATGGCATTTGCAGTCGCCTCCGGAACGTAGAGCCCCTTTTCATCGCCGATGACAGGATCGCAGAGATAAAGCACGCCTTTATTGCGGGTTTTTACGGTTTCTACCAGACGGGCGACACTCTCGGCCTGCGCGGAATTGCCGAGGTAACCGCTCATGATGCCGCTGACCTCGCCAAGCCAAGGAGCGCGCTCCAAATCGGCGATCAGATCGTCGAATTGCTGCGGTTCCGGCACGATGCGCTTGGCCGGTCCATGACCGGGATGCCATGGCAAGATGACGGTTGGCACGGCCCATACCGGATGGCCGAGCGTTTCGAGCGCGAATACGGCGGCACGATTGCCGACCGAACCACGTACGACGTGGCTGGAAATGACGATGACGGCATTGGATGAAGGAGCAACGGAACCGGTCATTGGAAATACTCATGCGAGAGTTCGGGCGAGCGAGCGCGACTCAGCCCTTGCCGACTATAGAACTGATCACCCAGATAATCATGGCGATCAAGACAAGCAATCCCAGAAACCTGCCGATGCGTGTGCCCCAGACTTCTATGGAGTCGGCCGGATCCGCGTCGCCGGCTGAAAAGTGGCCTTTGGTCCGTTCGACAAAGGATGTGCCTTGGGATGCAGATTCGCGGTCGATCCGTTCAATTATCCGTCTGGATTCCGCGTCGGACTGATGCTTTCCATCGTGTTCACGCATGAAGACACCCTGTTTGCGTTCAATGGTTTAGCATAGCGCTTTGGCTGTTCCTTTTGCAGAAAAAAATGGCTAGGTTTGTGCTGCTTCGTTCTGAAGCGGTGAATCTGTACTCGGGGAGAGGATTCCAATGCAACATTCGACTTGCCTGCCGGCACCGCGCCGCGCCTTTTCTATCATTGCCCTGTTTCTTCTCGTACCGCTGCTTTCAGCCTGCGGCTTCAATACGATTCCGACCAATGAAGAGCAGGCCAAGGCCGCGTGGAGCGAGGTGTTGAACCAGTATCAGCGACGGGCCGATCTCATTCCCAACCTCGTCGAGACTGTCAAAGGTTATGCCGCACAGGAAAAGGATGTGCTGACATCGGTGGTTGAGGCGCGGGCCAAGGCGACTTCCATACAGGTGACTCCGGAAACCCTCACCGATCCCAATGCGATGAAGGTGTTTCAGGAGAATCAGGCGCAGTTGACCGGAGCACTGTCGCGGCTGATGGCTGTCGTGGAAAACTACCCTGACCTGAAGTCCAACCAGAACTTCCTCGCACTTCAATCGCAGCTCGAAGGCACGGAAAACCGCATCGCCGTATCGCGCCGGGATTATATCGAGTCGGTGCGGGTCTATAACACCTCGCTCAGGACGATGCCGACCATGATCTGGAAGTGGATCTGGTATACGGGGAATGAACCCTACCAGACCTTCACAATCGAAGATTCAGCCAAGCAAACGCCTCAGGTCAAGTTCTAGGCTCAAGACATGAGCGCATTGCGCCAGACTGCGATGGGGTTCAATCGCCTATTATTGGCCATTGCGCTGCTGGCATTGCTGTCCATCAGCGCATTTGCCGCAGAACTCCCTGCTCTGACAGGTCGTGTGGTCGATGCTGCGAACGTCATCGATGCGGCAACGCGCGAGCAGATAACCCAGAAATTGGCGGCGTTCGAAACAAAATCCTCCGACCAGGTGGTGGTCGTTACGGTGCCGAGCCTCGATGGCGAGGAGATCGAGCCCTATGCCAACCGGCTCTACCGCTCCTGGGCGCTCGGACAAAAACAGGAAAACAATGGCGTTCTTCTGGTCGTCGCACCAAATGATCGCAAGGTGCGCATCGAGGTCGGTTATGGTCTCGAAGGCACGCTGACGGACCTTCTGTCCAACCTCATCATCGAAAATGCCGTCATACCGGGTTTTCGCTCGGGCGATTATTCGGGTGGAATCTCCAAAGGTGTCGATGGCATTCTCGCTGTACTTTCCGGTGATGCCGCTGAACTCGAGGCGCGCGCCAAACGCAATGTTCAGGAACCAACCTCCGACGTCGACTGGGTGATGCTCATCTTCGTCATGATCTTTCTATTCATGTTCTTCAGTGGGATCATATTACCAGCCGTGGTTACGTCCTTTGGACGCAAGATCGCTCCTGGCCGCTATGAGTGGCTGGGCATGATCTTTGACATCGGCTCGAGAAGCGGCGGCGGTGGAGGATGGTCCTCGGGCGGGGGCGGTTGGTCATCCGGTGGAGGTGGCTGGTCTTCGGGCGGCGGGGGCGGCGGCTTTTCCGGCGGGGGCGGTTCGTCCGGCGGCGGCGGCGCATCGGGGAGTTGGTAGCCATGAGTTCAGGGTCCATGAATGAAGCCGATCACGCCCGCATTGCCGAGGCGATACGTGCTGCCGAAAGCCGCACGAGCGGCGAAATCTATGCGGTGCTCGCGCGCCGCAGCGACAGCTATTTCTACGTGGCTGGATTTACCGCGGCTTGCGGCATACTTTTCGCTGCGGTCGTGGTTGCGGTTGCTGCTCACTGGTACTGGTTCACCTTGCCGCTGCCGGTCTTCGGTCTCGCGATACTCGCTGCTTTCCTTGCCGCTGTGCTGGTTTTGTGGCTCTTGCCCGGCATTACCATGTGGCTCGTGCCGCGACGCATCCGCTACAAGCGGGCGCATCTCAACGCGATCCAGCAGTTTCTGGCGCGAAATGTCCATCTCACAACACAACGTACCGGTGTCCTCCTTTTCGTCTCGCTGGCGGAGCGATACGCAGAGGTGGTTGCGGATGCCGGCATCAATGCAAAAGTCCATCAGGACGAATGGAACGGAATCGTCGCGATATTGACCGAACATGCGGACAGAGATGAATTGGCCGATGGTTTCCTAAAAGCCATTGGAAGGGCGGGCCAACTGCTGGAAGAACATTTCCCCAGAGGGCTCGATGACGCCAATGAGCTCGATGATCATTTGGTCGAATTGTAACATTCTTGCGTGTCACACGATTTTCACCGCAACTGTGCAGTTTAGGGTCGAAAAAGCCTTTCGAAAGGCTATGATCGCGCGAAATGCATAATCCAGGGGGAAATATTTTCATGGCTTCCAAAAATAAAGCGGACGTAAAGATCGCTACGAAGTCAAAACCACCGAAAGTCCTGAAAGAGAAGCCCGACGCAGGGTTGTTTGAAGACCTTTTGTTTGCGCGGGCGCCGGAAGAAGACCTTGCCGACTATGATGCGGGTGCGCTGACGGCCTCGGCGAAGCTTGCGGAAAATGCGCTGACGCAGTTCAAGTCGGGACAGCCCGTCATCGATGTGAGCGAAGGCAACATCGTCTCCCGCGATGGCCGCCCGGTAACAGTTGTCACACTGATCAACGACAACATGCCCTTCCTGCTCGACTCGGTGCTTGGCGAGATCAGTGAGCGCGTTACGTCGGTTTATCTCGTGTTGCATCCGGTCATGGATATCGACAGACACACCAACAGCGTTCTTGGTACTGCGGGTCCGGACAAGCCGGGAAAAGATGTGGCGCGGGTCAGCGTCATGCAAATTCATGTACCCGCGCTCGATGAGCCATCGCGTGAGATCATGACCGCCGCACTTACCATTGTGCTCAAGCAGGTGCGCGAAGCCGTTAGTGATCGCGGAGCCATGGTTGCGCGTTTGAGCGACGCGATCGAAGCCTACAAGACCGGCAAAACGCCGATGAAAAAAGCTGCAGCAGAAGAAGCTGCAGAGTTTCTCGAATGGTTGCGTGACAATAATTTCACCTTTCTCGGCGTGCGTGAATACGACTATCAGGGTGACGATAGTCAAGGTGAGCTGGAGCGCTCCGGCAAGCGCGGTCTTGGCATCTTGAGCGACCCCGATGTGCGTGTCTTGAAGCGCGGCAACCAGGGTGTGACGACGACCCCGCAGATCATCGCTTTTCTAACCGGCCCCGAGCCTCTGATCGTCACCAAGGCCAATACAAAATCGCTGGTGCACCGTCGCGGCTATATGGATTACATCGGCGTGAAGACGTTCGATACGGAGGGCAGGATTTCGGGCGAATTGCGGTTCGTCGGCTTGTTCACGTCCGGCGCCTATACGCGTTCTGTGCTTAAAATCCCCTATCTGCGCTCGAAAACCGAGGCTGTGATTCGCCGGCTTGGATTCAACCTTGAAGATCATTCCGGAAAGCAGCTTATCAAGGTGCTCGAGGGTTATCCGCGTGATGACCTTTTCCAGATCGACGTCAAGACGCTGACCCGCTACGCCGAGATCATATTGGCGCTCGGCGAGCGGCCGCGCGTACGCGTGCTGCCGCGGATCGATCCCTTCGGCCGTTTCGCTTCGATCATCGTCTTCGTGCCGCGCGAGCGCTATGATTCTATCGTGCGCGAGAAAATAGGCTCGCACCTTGCGAAGGTATATGAGGGGCATGTGTCGGCTTACTATCCGGCATTTCCCGAGGGCGGTCTTGCCCGCGTGCATTTTATCATCGGCCATGCCGAGGACCAATTTCCCAAGGTCAAACGCGAGGCGCTGGAAGAAACCGTCCGCTCCATCGTCCGCACCTGGGAAGATGCTGTTGCCGAGGTCGGAGATCGTCGTGGAACTGCGGAATTCACCGCTCTTGCTGCGGCCTTTCCGGATTCCTATCGCGAAAACTTTTCACCCGACGAGGCACTGGTCGATGCCAGTCGCATTGCCGGTCTCGCACGCAACAATCCCCTCTATGTCGATTTCTATCGGCATCGCACCGACGGGCCCAAAGCCGCTTCGTTGAAGATCTATCATTACGGCTCGGCCGTCGCCCTCTCACAGCGTGTTCCCTTGCTGGAGAATATGGGCTTTCGCGTCATCAGCGAGCAGACATTCCAGCTGCCCGCCGCCGACGGCAGCCCGCTTTTTGTACATGACATGGAGCTTACCAGCGCCTCCGACTCGGGGATCGATCTCGCCGATGATGGCGCTCTTTTCGAAGACGTGTTCCGCTATATCTGGAACGGTGCGTCGGACAATGACGGCTATAACGCACTTGCCCTTACCGGGCAGTTGACCGCACGGCAAATCATCATCCTGCGCGCTTACGGCCGTTATCTTCAGCAGGCGGGCATTCCCTATTCCCAGGATTTCATCGCGGCGACACTCAACCGCTATCCGGCGATCGCCAGACAGATATTCGATCTGTTCGATCAGCGGCTCAACCCCGCGAAAACCGGTGCGCAATCGGAACGCAAGCAGTCGAGGCTACGCTCTAATATCGAAGAAGCACTGCAAGACGTTCCGAGCCTCGATGATGATCGCATTCTGCGCCGTTTCCTCAATCTCATCGAGTCGACCCTGCGCACCAATGCCTTCGCGCCGGAAGAAGGCGGCAGCGAACGCGTGACGCTGGCCTTCAAGCTCGATCCACGATCACTAGATGAGCTGCCGGAGCCGCGTCCTTACCGCGAAATCTTCGTCTATGGGCCGGAGGTCGAGGGCGTGCATCTGCGCTTTGGTCCAGTCGCACGTGGCGGCTTGCGCTGGTCGGACCGTGCGCAGGACTACCGCACGGAGGTGCTGGGTCTGGTAAAAGCGCAGCAGGTAAAAAACGCGGTCATCGTTCCGGTTGGCGCCAAGGGCGGTTTCTTCCCGAAACGCCTTCCGACGGGCACCGATCGCACCGCCATCTTCGAGGCCGGCCGTGCGGCCTATATGACCTTCATCGCGACTCTGCTTTCAGTGACCGACAATCTGCAAGGCGAAACGGTTGTCCCGCCGCAAAACGTGATCCGCCTCGATGGCGACGATCCTTACTTCGTTGTCGCTGCCGACAAGGGCACGGCGACGTTTTCCGACACAGCCAATGCGATCAGCCAGGCACATGATTTCTGGCTCGACGATGCCTTCGCGTCTGGCGGTTCGGCGGGCTACGATCACAAGAAAATGGGCATTACCGCGCGCGGGGCATGGGAAGCCGTGAAGCGCCATTTCCGCGAGATCGGCACCGACATCCAGAAAATGCCGTTCACTGTGGTTGGCGTCGGCGATATGTCGGGCGACGTCTTCGGCAATGGCATGCTGCTTTCGCCGCAAACAAAGCTGATCGCAGCCTTCGACCACCGCGATATTTTCATCGATCCGGAGCCGGATGTGAAAGCGACGTTGAAGGAACGTCAGCGGCTGTTCAACCTGCCGCGCTCCAGCTGGCAGGATTTCGACAAGAGCAAGATTTCGGCAGGCGGCGGTGTGTTCTCGCGCTCGCAAAAGTCGATCACCCTGTCGAAGGAAGCCGCAAAGGCCATCGGCCTTGCCAAGACCACGGCAACGCCGTACGAGATCATGACAGCGATCCTGAAAGCGCCGGTCGACCTCCTGTGGTTCGGCGGCATCGGCACCTATGTCCGCTCGTCGCTGGAGAGCGACGCGGAAGCGGGCGACCGCGCCAATGATGCCATCCGCATCACCGGCAGCGATGTTCGGGCGAAAGTCATCGGCGAAGGCGCCAATCTTGGCGTCACACAGAAGGCGCGCATAGAGTTCGGCCTGCTTGGCGGGCGCTGCAATTCCGATGCGATCGACAATTCGGCTGGCGTCAACACTTCCGACGTGGAGGTCAATATCAAGATCGCCCTGGCGCAGGCCATGCGCGCTGGCAAATTGCAACGTGACAAGCGCAATACGCTGCTGGAATCGATGACCGAGGAAGTCGGTGATCTGGTGCTGCGCAACAATTATCTGCAGACACTGGCGCTATCGCTGGCACAGCGGCGCGGCCTCGCTGACCTTGCCTATCAGGCGCGCTTCATCAACGACCTCGAGACCAAGAAACTCCTCAACCGCAAGGTGGAGACGCTGCCCGATGACAAGGCGATGGCAGAGCGGCAGGTAGAAGGCATTCCACTGACGCGGGCAGAGCTCGGCGTGCTTCTTGCCTATTCCAAGATCGTCTTGTTGGACCAGCTCCTGGCAAGCGATTTGCCGGACGACCCCTATCTCGAACGCGAATTGATGGAATATTTCCCGCGTCAGATGAAGGAGGGCTTCAGCGACGAAATCCGCTCGCATCGCCTGCGCCGGGAAATCATCGCGACGCAGCTTGCCAATGATGTAATCAATCGCGGCGGGCCGACTTTCGTAAGCCGGCTCGCGGACCTTACCGGCCAATCAGGCCCCGAGATCGTTCGCGCCTATGTGATCGTACGAGACGGCTTTGAGCTGGATGAGGTGTTCGCGGGGATCGATGCGCTGGACAATGCGATACCAGGCGAAACCCAAAACGGTTTCTATGCAAACGTCGCCCAGATGCTGAACTGGACGACAGCCTGGGTGCTGCGTAACCACACCGGCGCCGTTGGCCTCGGCGCCGCGATCGCGGAGATCAAAACGGCGCGTGATGCGCTGCAGCCGCGCCTCGACAAGCTGCTGCCCGCATCGATGATCGGACTGATCCGTGAAGACACCGCCAGCAACGCTGCTCTCGGTGCGCCTCCGGCCCTTGCCGCGCAGTTGGCACGGCTGGAGATAGCGCCGATCATTCCGGATATCGCCGCGGTGGCCCAGCAGGCCAATATCGACATTGCCAGCGCAGCACGAGCCTATTTCGACATATCCGAAGCATTCCGTATCGGGCGTATCGAGGATGCGGCGCGCGGCGTTTCCATCGCCGATTATTATGACGGACTGGCGCTTGCCCGCGCCACCGACCTGATCAGTCAGGCGCGGCGCGGTATCGCCGTGGCGGCACTGAGCAAATATGGCAAGCAGGCCGATCCGGCAAAAGACTGGCTGATGAGCCGGGGTGCACGTGTCGACGAGGTGCGGCAGCGCATGGCGAATATTGTGGAAACGGGCGATTTGACCGTCTCCCGGCTTGCGGTGGCTGCCGGATTGCTTTCCGATCTGTCATAGGCAGTTGGGCTTGATGGGCAAGGGATAGCGTAATGGCTGCATCGAGAAGGGGCATCTGGGGGTGGATGCTCTTCGACTGGGCGGCGCAGCCATTCTTCACGGTCGTCACGACGTTTATCTTCGGACCCTATTTCGTTTCGCGCATGGCGAGCGATCCGGCCGTGGGGCAAGCGGCGTGGGGTTATGGCATTGCCATTTCGGGGCTCGTTATCGCCGTGCTCTCGCCAGTCCTCGGATCGATCGCTGACCAGACGGGACGGCGCAAACCGTGGATCGGTTTCTTCGCCATCATCAAGATATTCTCGCTGATCATGCTGTGGTTTGCGGCGCCAGGCTCAGGCCTGATTGTCCCGTTGATGTTCTTTTCGCTGGCGTCGATTGCGGCGGAGTTTTCCATCGTCTTCAACGATTCGATGATGCCGCGGCTGGTGGCACCAAAGGATATCGGACGGATATCCAACATGGCCTGGGGCCTCGGTTATCTCGGCGGCATGATCGTCTTGATCTTCGTCGTGGCATTTATGGCCGCGTCGCCGCAAACCGGCAAGACCATGCTGGGCCTTGCGCCGATCTTCGGGCTCGATCCGGCGACGGGCGAGGGTGATCGCGCAACCGCGCCATTGTCGGCGCTATGGTATCTCGTCTTCATCCTGCCGATGTTCCTTTTCACGTCGGATGGTGCGAGAGGCCTGGCAGCTGGTCCGGCAGTGCGGGTCGGACTTGCCGAACTCAAGTCTACCTTAAGCGAGGTACGGCAGCGGCCGGGGCTTTTCCGCTTTCTCGTCGGCCGCATGATCTATCAGGACGGCGTGAATGCGTTGATCGCATTGGGCGGCGCATTCGCGGCGACAATGTTCGGCTGGGCCACGGCGGAAATCGGGATTTTCGGCATTATCCTCAATGTCGTTGCCATTTTTGGCTGTCTTGCTGCCAGCAAGCTTGACACGATGCTTGGGTCGAAGGTCGTGGTGGTGATTTCGCTGGTGTTGCTGACCATCGCGACGATCGGCATCGTCTCGACCGGTCCGGGCTATACGCTGTTTGGTCTTGCGCAATTGCCGGGTCCGGATAGCGGAGGTCTGTTCGGTACACCTGCAGAAAAAGCCTATATCGGCTTCGGACTGCTCATCGGCATTGCGTTCGGACCGGTGCAAGCTTCGTCGCGTTCCTACATGGCGCGCAGCGTTTCAGCGGATGAGGCGGGGCGGTATTTCGGCATCTACGCGCTGTCCGGACGGGCGACGAGCTTCCTTGCGCCTTTCCTGGTGGCAACGGTGACAGCGCTGAGCGGATCGCCGCGCCTCGGCATGGCGATGATCATATTGTTCTTGCTGGCCGGACTGGCGATCCTGTTGCGGACGCCTTATCCAGCTGCAAAAATCAATGCCTGAAATGGCGCATGCCGGTGAAGACCATGGCGATGCCATGCTCGTCGGCGGCGGCAATCACTTCGTCATCGCGCATCGACCCGCCGGGCTGGATCACTGCGGTGGCTCCGGCGGCAACAGCGGACAGCAAGCCGTCGGCGAAGGGGAAGAATGCGTCGGAGGCGACGACGGAGCCTTTGGTCAAGGGCGTAGCGTTTCCTGCAGCTTCGGCCGCGTCTTCCGCTTTGCGCGCCGCAATGCGAGCGCTATCGACCCGGCTCATCTGCCCGGCGCCGATGCCAACAGCCGCGCCGTCCTTGACGTAGACGATCGCATTTGACTTCACATGCTTGGCGATGCGGAAGGCAAGCTTGAGATCGGACATTTCCGCTTCGGTTGGAGCGCGCTTGGTGACGACCTCCAATTCGAGATCATCGACGACGCCGCTGTCGCGCGACTGGACGAGGATTCCCCCGGCAACCGTCTTGGCGCTGATGCCGCCGGCGCGGGGGTCAGGCAGGCCGCCGGTGACCAGCAGCCGCAGGCTCTTCTTGGCGGCAACAATCGCCTGCGCTTCCGGTGTCGCGTCGGGCGCGATGATGACTTCGGTGAAGGTCTTGACGATTTCCGTCGCGGCTTCGGCGTCGAGCGTCTTGTTGAGCGCGACGATGCCGCCGAAAGCCGAAACCGGGTCGCAGGCGAGCGCTTTCAGATAGGCTTCCTTCAGGGTCGCTCCTTCGGCAACGCCGCAAGGATTGGCGTGTTTGATGATGGCGACGGCGGAGGTGCGTGCCGGGTCGAACTCGGCAACGAGCTCGAAGGCGGCGTCCGTGTCGTTGATGTTGTTGTAGGAGAGCTGCTTGCCCTGCAGCTGGGTAGCCGTGGCGACGCCTGGACGCTTCTCGCCGGTGAGGTAGAACCCGGCCGACTGGTGCGGATTTTCCCCATAGCGCATGACCGAATGCAGATGACCACCGATAGCGCGGCGTGATGGAGTTTCCGTCATCAGGGCTTCGGCGAACCAGCCGGAAATCGCTGCATCATAGGTGGCCGTGCGGGCATAGGCCTTGGCGGCGAGGCTCTGGCGGAACGAATAGGGCAGCGAGCCCTCATGCTTGTCGAGCATGGCGATGACCATGTCGTAGTCGCCGGTCTCGGTAACGACACCGACATAGGCGTGGTTTTTGGCTGCTGCGCGGATCATGGCTGGACCGCCAATGTCGATATTCTCGACAATATTCGCGTAATCGGCGCCGGAATGACGGACCTCTTCAAATGGATAGAGGTTGATGACGACGAGATCGATGGCGCCGATATCATGCGCCTGCATCGCCGCTATATGCTCCGGATCGTCTCGCACGGCCAACAGCCCGCCATGCACTTTTGGATGCAAGGTCTTGACGCGGCCATCCATGATTTCCGGAAAGCCGGTAATGTCGGCAACGTCGCGGACCGGAATGCCCTCGGCGGCTATCGTCTTGGAGGTGCCGCCGGTGGAAAGGATTTCAACACCGTGGCGGTGCAGCGCATGAGCCAGCGCGGTAAGGCCGGCCTTGTCCGAAACGGAAAGAAGGGCTCGCTTGACGGGATGAAGGTTCGGAGCAGGAAAGGATTTGGCGGCGACGGCCATGGGTGTACGTCCTCAGATGAATGGATTTTGCTTGGCCGTTAGCACAGCCAAAGGCGGAATCCTATCTTTTATGTTTTCCTATGTTTTCGGGCGGGGCTCTGTTGTGAACGCCAGCAGGACGGCAACACCCATCATGGCGCCCGCCAGCGAAGTAACCCACCAGCCACCATAATAATAGGTGGCCGCGGCAAGCGCCGACCCTGCCGAACCAAGCAGGAAAACGATGGTCATATAGATCGCATTGAGGCGGCCGCGCGCCTGATCATCGAGCGAGAAGATGATGCGCTGGCTAAGTATCTGGTTGGTCTGAACGGCGCTGTCGATGAAGATCGCCGCAAGGACGAGCGCGGCGATCGAGATGGCAGTTCCGGCCCAACCGGCAATCAGAAACCAGATCGTGAGCGTGATCATGGCGGTGGCAGTACCCTGTCTCGTATAGCCACGGTCTGCGAGCCGGCCAGCGACGGGAGCCGCGAGGGCGCCGGCTGCACCCGCCAGGGCGAACAGAGCGATCTGGCGTTGGCTGTAGCCAAAAATGTCGGTCAAAAGCAGTGGTATGCCGGTCCAGAACAGATTGAAACTGGCGAAGATGATGCCCTGATAGAAAGCGCGGCGCTGCAGAGCCGGTGTAGTGACAAGCAGATGCCACATCGATTTGAGGATAGCGCCATAGCGCATGCTGCCATGCGGCTGGCGTTGTGGCAGCGCGACACGCAGCAGCACAAGTACAGCGAGCATTGCCGCTGCGGAAATCCAGAAGATCGCCCGCCATCCGAATTCGGAAGCGACCAGGTTGGCCAGCGGTCGCGCCAGCATGATGCCGGTCAAGAGCCCCGCCATGACATTGCCGATCGTGCGGCCGCGTGAGGCGGCGGGAACCAGGTGGGAAGCGAAAGGCACGAGAACCTGTGCACCACAGGCGAAGAAACCCATGGCGAAGGAGGACAGGAGAAAGGTCATTGCCGAGCCGGACAGAGCTGCTCCGGCGAGACCAAGTGCGGTTCCAGCGAGCGTCAAAAGAACCAGGCGACGATTTTCGACGAGATCGGCCAACGAAACCAGGAACAGCAGTCCGGCGCCATAGCCGAGTTGCGTTACGGTAACGATAAAACCGGCCATGCCGCCATGCATATCGAGATCGGTGCTGATGAGGCCGATAAGCGCTTGCGCATAGTAAATATTACCGACCATCGCCCCGCAGGCGAACGCGAACAAAAAGGTCAATGCCGGGGAAAGCCCCGGCATTTCGGCTGCGATCTCGGTCGCTTCCGGTTGTGATAGTGCGGTATCTCGGGAATAGGCCATCAGGTTCTCGCTGCCGGCGGTCCTCCCACCCCCGGGCTTTTCGCTATTTCAGATGAGGTTGGATAAGGGAAAGATCAGCGGCAGAAAGCCGGTCGGATGCGGTCCGGGCCTGGTGCCAGTAGGGATAAATGAGCGGCAACTGGCTGACCTTATCCAGGCTTGCGCGTTCTTCAGCGCTCAGGATCACATCGGCAGCCTTGAGATTATCCGCAAGCTGGGCGTCCGTGCGAGCGCCGACGATAATGGACGTCACGCCCTTGCGCCCAAGCAGCCAGGAAAGCGCAATCTGCGCCGCAGAAATATTTCGGGCTTCGGCAATGCCAGCCAAAACTTCAATGATGTCGTAAAGCCGCTCCTCATCCCTGATTGGCGGCTCGCCCCAATTGGCAAGCTGACGCGTACCTTCCGGCGTTGCCTTGTTGCGGCGATATTTACCGGACAGCAGCCCGCCAGCCAGGGGGCTCCATACCAAGACGCCAAGGCCTTGGTCGAGGGTCGCAGGGATCAGCTCATATTCGGCTTCGCGCGCCTCGAGGCTGTAATGGATCTGCTGGCTGACAGGGGCGATGAACTTTTCAAGTGCCGCAATGCCCATGGCCTTCATCAGGTGCCATCCCGAGAAATTCGAAACGCCGACGTAACGCACCTTGCCCGAGCGCACGAGCGTATCGAGCGCTTCCAGCGTTTCGTCGAGCGGTGTCAGTCCGTCCCACTGATGCAACTGGTAGAGGTCGATGTGATCAGTGCCGAGGCGTTTCAGGCTGGCTTCCGCAGCGCGAATCAAGTGGTAGCGCGACAGGCCGGCATCGTTGATTTCCTCGCCCATGCGGAACCTCGCCTTGGTGGCGACGAGGATGCTGTCGCGCTTGCCCTTGAGAGCCTGTCCGACAATCTCCTCGGAAGCGCCAGTCGAATAAATGTCCGCTGTGTCGATAAGATTGATCCCGGCATCGAGCGCCATGCCAATCTGGCGCTTGGCGCCCTCCAGGTCGGTGTCACCGGTCTTGGCGAAATTGCCTTTGCCGCCAAAGGTCATCGTGCCGAGGCTGAGCGCGGATACGTTGAGGCCGGAGCGGCCAAGTTGACGATACTCCATGGTGAAGACTCCTGGCGAATGAAAGGATGATTGAGGTGCCAGCCCGGTGAGCGAGCGCAAGGTTGCAACTCTATATAAGCCATACCGCCAGATGTCGCCCCCGAAGCTTGGACACAGATTGGTGATCGGGCAGGTTTTTTCAACCAAGAAGAGACAATGGCGGAATGTTATCCATAAACCCCGAGGGTTGTGCGGGTGAACTGCCATTCGACTTCCGGGCGCTGGGCGGCATTGACCGAAAGCGTGATCTGGCGGGTTTTGACCGGCCCCCGAAACCCGGCGAAGAATAGCGAATCCTCGATGAAGGGCTGGATAGTCGCCGAAAACATCCAGATGTCATCATTCTCCGCTTGCAGTATGATCAGGCCATGCTCATCGACTGTGACGTTGACTGATGGGTGCAGGTGAAAACGGATGACAACATCCTCAGCACCCGTGTCGCGGAGTGGATTACGTCCGGAAGCAAAGAAGCTGTCGATGCCCTCGATGACGCTGCCGTTGTGCGAAAGGACGATCTGGCGTTCGTGATAGATGCCGAAGGGTCGGACATAACCATTGTGATTGGCGACGAATCCGACTGCGCCTTCGCGTTCGATCCGCTCAATATTGACCTTCGTCGGACCAGCGATAATCGGCGTACCAATCATCGTCGATAGCCCCGACGTTGAGCTGAACCGGCATGAGGACGTGTCGTTGATCGTAGCGGTCGAATGGGCGGCGGTAGAACGTGCCAAGGGGCGAAATTCCGGCGGGCCATAGCGATCGACGCCGGCATTGACGATATAGCGATTGCGCCCGGAGGACATCTCAAAGGAAAGGCAGCCGGCATGGGCATCGCGGGAGGCCGTCACAGGCGGTGCGAGACCCGTATCGGCGATGATTGTTGTGGAATCCATGGATAGCCGTTCATAGCCCGAATGCGGCGCATGGGTGAGCGGCAGGCCGCCGATATCGTCGTGGCGCAGCACCGCGATTACCCGTTCCGGCATGGTCGCGCCGACGCCGTTGAACAAGGCAAGGCTGCCATCGTGATGACGAAAGAATCGCAGCGCGGGCAGCATGCGTTCGATGGCTTCGATCAATGCCTTGGGGGGCGCTTCCTGGCCGCTGGCATAGGTCTGGCGCAAGGGCAGAAGGTCGGCGAGCAATTCAAGGATCGTCAGCGGGTTGCGCGAGATGTGGCCGCCATCCGGCAGGATTTGCCTTACAAGCTCGAATTCGAGGTTGCGCCGGGCCGACCGACTCGTACTGGACGTTACGGGCAGGGCCAATACAGCGAGCGCGAGAGCAATGCGCGCGCGCAGCTTCTCCTCACCATCGTCCATGACGGCGGCCATGGTTCGCAAATAACGCACCTGCATGGCGAGCGAGCGCATGAACTGGCGGTATGAGCGAAGATCCGTGCCGGCGAGGATGAGGCTCGAATGCTGCAGCCAGGCGATGATGCGCTGGGCGGTGACTTCGGGCAGCCAGGCGGGTCCTGAAATCGACCGGCCGTGGGTGGTAATCCAGTCGCCGAGCAGCGCCCGTGCGTTGGCGGTGGCAAGATCTGTGCCTGCGGCGCGCAGATGGCGTAACCAGCCAAAATTATGCAGGGCCGCCTGCCAGGCGGCATTGGGCGGTTCAATCAGAAATGGCGAGCGCCCGCCCGTCTCGACAACCCTGCCGGCAAGGGCGAAGCGGCCATGGTAAAACTCTTCCGCCAGTTGCGGATCTGCGGGACGAAGATCTTGCGGGGCAATGAGAACGCGTTCGGGTGTAAAACCCGTGAACCGCCAGCGATAGAGGGGCCCCATTCGCACACGCCTGCGGAAACGGCGCCAAAGTTGCGCTGTTGCCAGTCCCCACAATTGCGGTGTTTCGCTCAGCGCGACCATATTATTATTGCTTCGAATCGCCTCGACAAACGCCGACTATGGAGCAGAAACCGTTAAAACTTTAGTATTTCCGTTTGAAACGCGCTGCGAAGAAGCCGTCCATGCCGGAAAGAGCGGGATTGTCATGGGCAAGATCGGCCGGTGTGGAGCGAACGAAGCCTTCCGAGGTGATGAGTTCAGCGAGGCCACCAACTTCCTTCCTGGTTACGGCTACGAGCTCAATTCCCGGGTTCTTGGCAAGCAAATCATTGGCAACTTTCTCGCCCTCGAGTGGATCGAGCGAGCAATTAGAAAAGACCACGATGCCACCGGGGCGGACAATGGCAACGGCATGATCAAGGAGTTTTGCCTGAAGCTGCGCCAGCTTCACTATGTCTTCAGGCGTCTTGGTCCACGGGACGTCCGGGTGGCGCCGCACCGTGCCCGTTGAAGAACATGGCGCGTCGAGCAGGATCGCATCGAATAGCTCTGCTGGCTGGTAGGCGGAAAGATTGGCCTCGACCGTATCGGCGGAAAGCTTGAGACGTTCGAGATTGGAGCGCAGGCGCTTCAGCCGGTTGGCCGAAAGGTCGAGTGCCGTGACATTGGCGCCCGCCAGTGCAAGCTGTGCAGTCTTGCCGCCCGGCGCGGCGCAAAGATCGGCGACACGTTTGCCTTCGATGTCTCCGAAGAGCTTCGCCGGCAGGCTTGCCGCAGTGTCCTGCACCCACCATTCGCCTTCTGCAAACCCCGGAAGCGACGTCAGCGAACCTTCAACGGTGGCAAGACGTACGGAACCCGTTGGCAATGCAATGCCGCCAAGCTTTTCCGCCCACATCTGCGGATCGCCTTTCACGGTCAGGTCGATCGGCGGTTCCTTGCTCTGGATGTCGAGAATGACTTTGGTCTTGTCCCTGCCATAAGCGGCAATGAGGCTGTTCTCGAACCAGGCCGGAACATTGCTGTCGTGCGAATGGACCTCGCTCTTGAAAGTTTCCTTTTCGCGCGACAGCCGGCGAAGGACAGCATTGACCATCGAGGCGAACCGGCGGTTGCGCGGATCATTATTCGCGGCGGTGACCGCAAGGTCGACGGCGGCACGGTCGGGCAGGTCGAGATAAAGGATCTGCGCGGCGGCAACGTGCAGCAGATGGCGCAGGGCAACGGCATTTTCCGGCAATGGCCGGTCGATCAACTGGCCGATGGCGGCTTCGATGCTGCCGCGATTGCGCAGTGCGGCGCCGAGGATGGCGCGGACCAGCGAGCGATCGCGGTCGTCGAGCGCCATATATTGCGGGTGGCCGTTGCTGTTGTCAGTCAGGCCATCAAGGGAGGTGTGCTTCTCGATGACGGCGCCAAGCAGGCGCGTCGCCACTTGACGCGCTGCGAGACCGGGACGGTCTTCCGCATCGATGTAATCCGCCGGTTTTTTGCCTAGAGGCCGTTTGGCTGGTCGTCTGGTACCGGGCTCCGCGCTCATGCCCAAGGGCCTTTACGGCCGCCGCCATCGCGGCCCCACGGGGACGGCCGGTCATCCAGCGGTTCGTCATCGATCGGGGCCTGCGGTGCGCGAGTGGGCCGGGAGGCGGCGGGCGCCTGGCTGAACTCGTTCGCCATCGCTTCAAGTGCGGCGATGCGGTTTTCCGTGTTCGGGTGGGTGGAGAACAGATTGTCGGCGCCTTGGCCGCTCAACGGATTGATGATGAAAAGCGGAGCGGAGGCGGGGTTGCGCTCGGCATCCTCGTTGACGATCTGCTTTGCGCCGCGGGCAATCTTGTCGAGCGCAGACGCAAGCCACAGCGGATTGCCGCAGATCTGCGCACCGCGCCGGTCGGCGGCATACTCTCGGGTGCGGCTGATGGCCATCTGCACGATAATGGCGGCAAATGGCGCAACGATCATGGCGATGAGCACGCCGATAAAGCCGAGGGGATTATGGTTTTCACGGCTGCCACCGCCGAAAAACATCGCGAAGTTGCCGAGCATGGAAATAGCTCCGGCAAGGGTGGCGGTCACGGTCATGATCAGCGTATCGCGATGTTCCACATGGGCGAGTTCGTGCGCCATGACGGCTGCGACTTCCTGAGGTGAAAGGCGCTGCAACAGGCCCGTACTCGCGGCAACGGCGGCGTTTTGCGGATTGCGTCCCGTCGCGAAGGCGTTGGGCTGATCGTTCTGGATGAGATAGACCTTCGGCATGGGTAGATTTGCATTTGCGGCCAAATCGCGAACAATGGCGTAATATTCCGGTGCATTCGCCTCATCGACCTCGACCGCGTGGTGCATGTTCAACACCATCTTGTCGGAATTCCAGTAGCTGAAAAGATTCATGCCCGCCGCGATAACAAGGGCGATCATCATGCCGCCGGTTCCGCCAATGAGAAAACCGACGCCCATGAACAGGGCGGTCATAAAGGCAAGCAGCATTCCAGTGCGCATCACGTTCATGGCATCAGTCCTCCCGTATTGGACAAATCTGTCAAGTTCATTCCTTTTATTGGTCGTCTTCCGCTATATGATGGTGTTTTATACAGCAAGCTTCAATGACGAGTATCAGCGTTATGAACGACGACCATACGACAACGACGCCGCATGCGGATAATGACGACAGCCGGCCGCGTCCGACATTCGAGCAATTGCCGCCAGCCGCACAGCGGGCGTTGAAAGAGGCGGAAGCACGCCGCAAGGCCGAGAAGGTAAAGGCCGATCGGCCGCGCGAAATCGGCGGGCGGGGCGGCAAGGATCCTGCGCGCTTCGGTGATTGGGAAATCAAAGGCCGCACGATCGACTTCTAGCTTCTTGCCCTAGCGAATGACCTCGATGCCGAGTTTTTCGCGCCGTAGCCAGCGGCTGATGAGTAGAAGAGCGGCTGTTGCGAGGCCGCACAACAGACCGAGCCATACGCCTGCGCCTTCCATGCCGAGCCAGAAGCCGAGGCCGACGGATAGCGGCAGACCGACACCCCAATAGGCGATAGCTGCATAGATCATCGGTATGGTGGTATCGTGCAGGCCGCGCAACATGCCGCTAGCAACGGCCTGACCCCCATCGAATATCTGGAACAATGCGGCGAAAGCCAGAAATGTAACGGCGAGCGAAATCACCTTGGCGTTGGCTGGATCGTTGACGTCGATAAAAGCACTTATCAAGGCGTGAGGTGCCAACAGCATCAGCAGTGCGGTGAGAACCATGAAGCCGGTGCCTGCCGTGAACGCAACCCAACCGGCGCGCTTGATGCCGTCAGGATCCTGCGCGCCGTAGGCACGTCCAACGCGTACCGTTGCCGCCTGACCAAAACCCATCGGCACCATGAAGGCGATCGAGGCGATCTGGATGGCGATCGCATGGGCGGCGAGCGAATCAGCCCCTATCAGTCCCATCAGGAAGGCAGCAGCATTGAAGATCGTTACCTCGAAGCTCAGG
Organism: Phyllobacterium zundukense; assembly: GCF_025452195.1. Classification (NCBI taxonomy): domain Bacteria; kingdom Pseudomonadati; phylum Pseudomonadota; class Alphaproteobacteria; order Hyphomicrobiales; family Phyllobacteriaceae; genus Phyllobacterium; species Phyllobacterium zundukense. The sequence continues at coordinate 1,380,888 of NZ_CP104973.1, forward strand.
ATCGCAGCAATTGGCAGGCCGAGGCGCAATAGTTCGCGATAGCGTGGCCAGTCCGCACGCCAAAAACGTCCGAACAGGCGGTAGCGCCGGAATTGCTTGTCGAAAGAAATGACAATGACGAAGCCGGCAAACATCAAGGCCGAAGATAGCGACGTCGCGATGCCGGACCCGACAATGCCAAGCCTCGGAAAGCCAAGATGACCGAAGATCAGCAGCCAGTTGGCCAGTGCATTGAAGGCGACGGCACAAAGAGCGATGACCAGCGCCCAGCCGGGGCGTTCCAGCGCAGCTATGAAAGAACGCACCACGATATAGCAGTAAAAGGGCAGTACCGCCCACTGCAGCGCGCGAACATAGTCACCAGCCTCGGCAGCGAGCGCATGATCCTGCCCCATGGCGATGAGGATCGTTTTGGTGTTCCACAATATGAGCCAGATCGGGATCGAAATGGTGACTGCGATCCACAGGCCCTGACGCACCGTGCGGCGTATTTCACGGACGGTGAATTTGTTGCGTCCGAGTTCACGCGCCATCATCGGCGAGGTTGCCGTCATCAGGCCGAGACCGAAAATCATCGGAACATAGTAGAGATTGGTACCCAGCGCACCGGCCGCCAGCGTACTTGCTCCGACCCAGCCCATCATCATAACGTCAGTCGCTGTCATCGCCGTCTGCGCAAGATTGGTGAGAATCATCGGCCAGCTCAGCGAGAGCATCGCAACGATTTCATCACGCCATGCACGCTTTGACGCGTTTTGGACTATAGCAACCGACATTGTTTAAACTTTCAGAGGGATTTTGCCTTGGGATTAGGCAGAATGCACCGTTTTCAGGCAAATCTTGGTATCATCAATTTGGCGAAGAGCAAAGAGCTACCCTTTGCAATCTGGCGTTGGTGTCACATCTTTTGACCGTCATATACCATTCGGAATTCAATTGACGAAATGTGATTTATAAAATACATTTATGATCGAGCTTGAGCAAACGGAGACATTCCGGATATGGCGCACGGAACTCAAAGATTAGCGAGCGCGAGCTTTGATCGCATCGCGGTTAGAGCGCCTTGCTTTCGGGCACGCAGGCGATGTGCAACCTGTAGGGCACGGTATTAGTGAACTGCGAATTCATTACGGTCCCGGATATCGTATCTATTTTCAGAGGCGAGGAGATGTGATCGTAGTTCTCCTCTGTGGTGGTGATAAGAGCACGCAGGCAAGGGACATCCGCACAGCGAAACTTTTGGCTGCCGAATGGAGGGAATGGAATGGTTGAAAAGTTGATCCCCTATGATCCTGCCGAGGATTTGACGACCGATGACGCTATAGAAGTATTTCTTACCGATGCCTTCGAGACGGGGGATGCAGCCTATATCGCCAGGGCATTGGGTGTGGTGGCAAGAGCGAAGGGTATGACCAAGATCGCTCGAAAAACGGGTTTGGCCCGAGAGCAGCTCTATCGTTCCTTAAGTGAAAACGGGAATCCCACTCTCGAAACGACGATGGCTGTCATGAAGGCGATCGGGTTTCAAATTACCGGCAAGCGCGCGGCATAAACGGAAAGGGCCACCCCGAAGGGTGGCCCCGCAATTCCGTCTGGCACAAAGCTGTCGTTTGGCCTTCTTCCCTGGACTCAGCCAAGGTGCTTATTCAACGGAGAGACGATCCCCGATGGAAAGCATCAGACGCCTTGTGGCAGTTTTCGAAATCACGAGACATCGGATCACCTCCTTTACATTCGTTGAACACAAAACAAGAATGGGGTGTCTTTGCCCGCGTTTCAAGAGAAAAATTCGAAGCGTCTTTCAGACAGCTTGCCAAACCGCAATTGCCGCCATAAGCCAAGCCGAGTTTTTCACGAAGCGCCGATGGCCGATATTCGGGCAGGTGTTGGGGGCACGAGATGGCAGCTGAAGATAGAGCGGCGCGGATTATCCGCACGGTAATCGATGTACTCGAGCCGCAATTTGCCGTCGAATTGTGGGACGGTGCGCGCATTGGCCAAACCGATGGCCCAATTCTTGCGATCAACGATCCCGTGGTTGTGCGCCAGCTTGCCCTGAAACCCAATATCGGCTCGATCGTCGAGTTATGGGTTTCCGGACAAATCGATGTGAAGAATGGCACCCTGTTCGATCTCGTGGAGCGTGGTCCCAAGGGAAAATTCAAGCAGAAGCTGAAGAGCCTGCCGAAATGGCAATTGCTAAAAGATGTGCCTTCACTGCTACTCGGCGGTGGCAAGGCCAGCAATTCCGGTCTGGGCGGCAAGAACCCCTTTGTCAGCGGCTCCAACAAGGAAGCCATCACCCATCATTACGATGTGTCGAACGCTTTCTATCAGCTCTTTCTCGATGAGCGCATGGTCTACACCTGCGCCTATTTCACCGATTGGGCCAATACGATCGACCAGGCGCAGGCGGATAAACTGGAGTTGATCTGCCGCAAGCTGCGGTTGCAACCCGGCGACCGCCTCTTGGACATCGGTTGCGGCTGGGGCGCGATGTTGATCTATGCGGCAAAGTATTATGGAGTGACCGGGACTGGCGTTTCACTGTCGGAGGCACAGACGGCGCTGGCACGGGAACGGATCAAGGCGGAAGGCCTCGAAGACAAGATCACTATCCACGTCAAATCCTACGAACACCTCGAGGGTCAGTTCGACAAGATCTCATCAATCGGCATGTTCGAAGCTGTCGGCATAGCGCGCTACGATACCTATTATTCCAGCGTGCGCCGCCTGCTGCGGCCGGGCGGGCTTTATCTGCATCATGCGATCACACGGCGCATGAAGCGCAACAAGAAGACCTTCGGGCGCAAAAGCGCCGAGCACCTGGCGCTGGTGAAGTATATTTTCCCGGGCGGCGAGCTGGATCACCTCGGCATGACAGTGGAGAATCTCGAGGGCCACGGCTTCGAAGTGCATGATGTCGAGAATCTGCGCGAACATTACGGCAAGACATGCCGGATGTGGGCGGACCGGCTGCACGCCCGGTTTGACGAGGCGATTGCAGAGGTCGGCGCGCCCAAGGCACGGCTGTGGCTGCTTTATCTGACCGGTTGCGCGCTGGCGTTCGAACGCGGCACTGTGCAGATCAACCAGACGCTGGCATCCAAGCGCAAGCGGGGTTTATCAGCCGTGCCGCAGACGCGAGCTGATTTGTACAGGTAAAGTTCTATCCAGCTGGCATTATCTTAGGTGCGTGGTTCGACGGGGCTCACCATGAGGGAGATGGGTGGGTTGCAGAATCAAGTTCTGCAACGTTGGTGATTATCCTTGCAATCAACCAATCTCCCTCATGGTGAGCTCCGTCGAACCACGCACAGTGGACGTGCCGCACTCAGCCCTTCTTGTTTTGCCTGTTGGCGATGAGATCATCGACGACAGCCGGATCGGCAAGCGTCGATGTATCGCCGAGTGCGCCGAAGTCGTCCTCGGCTATCTTGCGCAGGATGCGGCGCATGATCTTGCCCGAGCGGGTCTTGGGCAGGCCGGGCGAGAACTGTATTTTGTCGGGCGAGGCAATCGGGCCGATTTCCTTGCGCACATGCGCAACGAGATCCTTGCGCAGTGCGTCAGTACCCTCTAGGCCGGCCATCAGCGTGACGTAGCAATAGATGCCTTGGCCCTTCAGGTCGTGCGGGTAACCGACGACGGCGGCTTCCGAGACCGTATCGTGCGAGACAAGCGCGGATTCGACTTCTGCCGTGCCCATGCGATGGCCCGAGACATTGAGCACGTCATCGACGCGGCCGGTGATCCAGTAATAGCCGTCCTTGTCGCGGCGGCAGCCATCGCCGGTAAAGTACTTGCCTTTGTAGGTGGAAAAATAGGTTTCGATGAAACGCTTGTGATCACCATAGACCGTACGCATCTGTCCGGGCCATGAATCGGTGATGCACAGATTGCCGTCGGCGGCGCCGTCAAGCACATTGCCTTCATTGTCGACGAGCTGCGGCTGGACGCCAAAGAAAGGCCGCGTTGCCGAGCCCGGCTTGAGCGCCGTTGCGCCGGGTAGCGGTGTGATCAGTATGCCGCCCGTTTCAGTCTGCCACCATGTATCGACAATGGGCGAGCGCTTGTCGCCCACCACCTGATAATACCATTCCCAGGCTTCCGGATTGATCGGCTCGCCAACGGATCCAAGGATGCGCAGCGACTTGCGCGATGTCTTCGTGACAGGGTCGTTGCCAGCACTCATCAGCGCGCGAATGGCGGTCGGGGCGGTGTAGAAGATGTTGACCTTGTGCTTGTCGATGACTTCCCAAAAGCGCGACACTGACGGGTAGTTGGGAACGCCCTCGAACATCAGCGTGGTCGCGCCATTGGCGAGCGGCCCATAAACGATATAGGAGTGGCCAGTGACCCAGCCGACATCGGCGGTGCACCAGTAGATATCGCCGTCATGGTAATCGAAGACGTATTGATGCGTCATCGCCGCATAGACCAGATAGCCGCCGGTGGTGTGAAGAACCCCTTTTGGTTTGCCCGTCGATCCTGATGTGTAGAGGATGAACAGCGGATCTTCCGCCTTCATCCTCTCCGGCTTGCACTCCGGTTTCACGCTCAGCGTTTCCTCGTGATACCAGAGATCGCGGTTTGCCGCCCAGCCGGTCTTGCCGCCGGTACGGCGTACAACCAGCACGTTCTTGACCCTGACGTGATGCCTGGCAGCGATATCGATCGCCTTGTCGGTGTTGTCCTTGAGCGGGATAGGCTTGCCACCGCGCACACCTTCATCCGCGGTGATGACGAAAGTCGATTCGCAGTCGACGATGCGGCCTGCGAGAGCATCGGGAGAAAAGCCGCCGAAAACGACGGAATGAATGGCGCCGATGCGTGTGCAGGCGAGCATCGCATAGGAGGCTTCCGGGATCATCGGCATGTAGATGGTGACGCGATCGCCCTTCTTGACCCCGTGCTTCTTCAACACGTTGGCCAGACGGCACACCTGCTCGTAAAGCTCGTTATAGGTGATCTTCTTGTCGAGATAGGGATTGTCGCCTTCCCAGATAATGGCAACCTGATCGCCGCGCTTTTTCAAATGGCGATCGATGCAGTTGTAGGAGACGTTGGTCACGCCATCCTCGAACCATTTGATCGCGACCTTGCCCTGGAACGAGGTGTTTTTCACCTTGGTAAAAGGTTTGAACCAATCGATGCGCTTTCCATGCTTGGCCCAGAACTTTTCCGGATCCTTGATGCTCTGCTTGTACCAGCTCTGATAGGTATCATTGTCGATAAGCGCGTTTTTCTTCGCGCTTGCCAGCACGGGATGAACCTTCTCGGACATCAATTTCCTCCAGAACCTGAGATGACGGGCCTCCACCCGAATACCTCCCGAGCGGGGAGGCGGATCGTTCTCATTATCATCAAGCAAATCGATGCGTAAATATGGCAAATCACCAGAATGGAGTGTTGTCAGATCATTCAGCACACCACGCGTAGTAATATACCGTTACATTTTGTCATGGAACCCGGTCCATTTTGAACACATTTCGGCGTGAACGGTCGCCGCATTGACTTGGGAGGACACATAAGGCGCGCCGTACAATCATAAAAATCTGCGCCACACCAAGGATCGAAGAATGACAATTCAACCCTTGCGCAGTGTTGTGTTCCGCGCGAAATTCACGGTGCTCTTTCTGATGGTGCTCGCGCTGGCAATCCCCGCGGATGCCGGAACGTTGCCTGAACCGTCAAATCCTCAAGAGCGGATCGGCGCTCACATGTTCGATGACGAGCACGCACATCTCTTGAAAGATTCCGTCTTCGACAAGATAAGCCCTCTGGTGCTCGCCGCCATGCCTCGCGGCAAGGCCTATATCGATTACAAAGCCCCGTCGAAATGTGTCCCCGAACGTTTAAGGAATGTACTCAATCGCGTGTCCGCAAAATATGGCCCCATAACCGTCAACTCCACCGTTCGTTCGCGATCACGCAATCGCAGTGTCGGCGGCCGGGACAAGTCCTACCATCTCAACTGCCAAGCTGTTGATTTCCGCGTACATGGCGGCGCGTCCGGATTGATCGGGTTTCTTTCTTCCGCGAAAGATGTGGGTGGGCTGAAGCGCTATCCGGCGGGCTATTATCACATCGATACCGGGCCGCGCCGTAGCTGGTAGGATGGACTAGCGAGTGCCGAAAATCGCCGAGCCCACGCGCACCGACGTCGCGCCGAAGCCTATGGCAATCCGGTAGTCACCCGACATGCCCATGGAAAGCTTCTCCACGCCGGCATTGTCAGCAATCTTGCGCAAAAGGGCAAAATGCGGCCCGGGGTTTTCATCGGCAGGCGGAATGCACATCAGGCCCTCGATTATCAGGCCATGCACTTCGCGGCAGCGCGTTATGAAGGCCAACGCTTCCTTAGGTTCTATACCGGCTTTCTGGGGTTCCGAGCCGGTGTTGACTTGAACGAAGAGTTTCGGAAAGCGATTCTGTTTCTTCATTTCCACGGCCAGAGTTGAGGCAATCTTCTCGCGATCGACAGTTTCGATCACATCAAAAAGAGCGACAGCTTCCTGCGCTTTGTTGGATTGCAGCGGGCCGATCAGGTGCAATTCGATATCCGGGAAATCGGTACGCAGGTATGGCCATTTCGCCAGAGCTTCCTGTACGCGATTTTCACCGAAAACGCGCTGCCCGGCTTCGATAACCGGGCGAATCGCGTCGGCATCAAAAGTCTTGGAAACCGCTACCAATGTTACCGAGCCCTCCGAACGGTTGGCCTCGACCTCGGCCTTGCGGATTTCGCTCTGAACGGCAAAAAGTTGTTCAACGGCATTGGGCATGGCGCAGTTGAGTCCTATTTATGATACACGAGCCCGGTTTTCGCGGGTTCCTTCAGCTTCAAATGGTTGACGGTCCCACCAATCCATGGTGAAGGTCCCGCAACCATTATCCTTTGCAAGAGAATCCCGTTCATGGCAACCGAACGATACAATCCCCGTGTAGCCGAAAAGCATTGGCAGAAGGTTTGGGATGACGCCAAACTTTTCGAAACGCCGAATGATGATCCGCGTGACCCGTATTACGTGCTTGAGATGTTCCCCTATCCTTCGGGCCGCATCCATATGGGACATGTGCGCAACTATGCGATGGGCGATGTCGTTGCACGCTACAAGCGCGCCAAGGGATTCAATGTGCTGCATCCGATGGGCTGGGACGCTTTCGGCATGCCTGCCGAAAACGCTGCGATGCAGAACAAGGTTCACCCGAAGACCTGGACTTACCAGAACATCGCGACCATGCGCAGCCAGCTCAAATCCATGGGGCTGTCGCTCGACTGGTCACGCGAGTTCGCAACCTGTGACGTCGAATATTACCATCGCCAGCAGATGCTGTTTCTCGATTTCGTCGAGAAGGGCTTGGTGACGCGGAAATCCTCCAAGGTCAACTGGGATCCGGAGGATATGACGGTCCTTGCCAATGAACAGGTCATAGACGGGCGCGGATGGCGCTCCGGTGCGCTGGTCGAACAGCGTGAGCTAACGCAATGGTTCTTCAAGATCACCGATTTCAATGAGGAATTGCTGAGCGCGCTGGACGATCTCGACCAATGGCCCGACAAGGTGCGGCTGATGCAACGCAACTGGATCGGCAAGTCGGAAGGCATGCTGATCCGCTGGGCGCTGGATGATAAGTCACGGTTCGGCGACGAGAATGAGATCGAGGTTTATACGACACGTCCCGATACGCTGTTCGGTGCGTCGTTCATTGCTATAGCTGCGGATCATCCGCTCGCCAAGAGGGCTGCGGAAACCAATGCGGCGCTGGCGAAGTTCAACGAGGAATGCCGTCACGCCGGCACGTCCGTTGTTGCGCTGGAGACCGCTGAGAAGAGGGGCTTCGACACCGGCCTGCGCGTCAAGCATCCGTTTGATCCGAATTGGAAGCTGCCGGTTTACGTCGCAAATTTTGTCTTGATGGACTACGGCACGGGCGCGATCTTCGGCTGCCCGTCGGGCGATCAGCGCGATTTGGACTTTGCCAACAAATATGGCCTGCCTGTGGTGCCCGTGGTGATGCCCGCGGACGCTGATGCAGCGACATTCCAGATCACCGAGACGGCCTATGTCGATGACGGGGTGATGATCAATTCGCAGTTCCTTGATGGCATGACGCCTGCCGCGGCATTTGAGCAGGTGGCGAACCGGCTGGAAAAGCAGACGATCGGCAACCGGCCGCAAGGTGAACGGAAGGTCAACTTCCGCCTGCGCGACTGGGGCATTTCGCGCCAGCGCTACTGGGGTTGCCCGATCCCGATGATCCATTGTGACGATTGCGGTGTGGTTCCGGTACCGAAGATCGATCTGCCGGTCAAGCTACCGGACGATGTCGAGTTCGACCGTCCCGGTAATCCGCTCGACCGTCATCCGACCTGGCGACACGTGAACTGTCCGCAGTGCGGCAAGGCTGCGCGTCGTGAAACCGACACGATGGATACGTTCGTCGATTCCTCCTGGTACTTTGCCCGCTTTACGGCGCCTTGGGAGAATGAGCCCACCGATCCGAAGATCGCCAATCACTGGTTGCCGGTCGATCAATATATCGGCGGCATCGAGCATGCGATCCTGCATCTGCTCTATTCGCGCTTCTTTACCCGGGCGATGAAGATAGCGGGGCATCTCGATATAAGCGAACCGTTCAAGGGCATGTTTACCCAAGGCATGGTGGTGCACGAGACATACAAGGGCAAGGACGGCTGGGTTATGCCAGCAGAGGTCAAGGTCGAAGAGAGTGACGGCAAGCGCCGCGGGATCTTGATGGAGACAGGGGAAGAGATCGAGATCGGCCCGATCGAGAAGATGTCGAAGTCGAAGAAGAATGTGGTCGATCCGGACGATATAATCGCTTCTTATGGCGCCGATACGGCGCGCTGGTTCATGTTGTCCGATTCGCCGCCAGAACGGGATGTGATCTGGACGGAAGCCGGCGTCGAAGGTGCGCACCGATTCGTTCAGCGCGTCTGGCGATTGATCTCCGAAGCTGCAGAAGTGCTGAAGACTGCTGAGCCTGCCGCCGCCTCCGAGGGCGAAGCGCTGCAGGTTTCAAAAGCCGCGCACAAGACAGTGAAGGCTGTCGGCGAGGACATTGAAAAGCTGGCGTTCAACAAGGCGGTCGCCCGTCTCTATGAACTGGTGAATATTTTGTCCGGTCCCCTGCAGAAAATCGCCGCCGGGGAAGCTGACAAGGCAATGATCGCCGCGTGCCGCGAAGCGACCAACATGCTAATCGCCATGATTGCGCCGATGATGCCGCATCTGGCTGAAGAGTGTTGGAAAGCGCTGAACGGCAAGGATCTTATCGCACATCAGCCATGGCCAACCTATGATGAGGCGCTGATCGTCGAGAACGATGTGACGCTGCCGGTGCAGATCAACGGCAAGAAGCGTGGTGATTTGACAATTGCCCGAGATGCGGATCAATTGGCGGTCGAAAAAGCCGCCCTCGCGCTTGATTTCGTCAGGGCCGCGTTGAATGGTAATCCGCCAAAGAAAGTCATTATTGTACCGCAGAGGATCATCAATGTCGTTGCCTGATCGTTTTCAGCCAGGATCGCGTTCCGGGCGTCTGTTGTTGCGGGTCTGCGTTCTCGGAATGGCTCTCATTGCCGGAGGGTGCCAAGTGAGGCCGCTGTATTCGACTCCGAGCCCTACAGTGACTGGAAGCGTCAACGACAACATACGCTCGAAGCTTGCCGGCGTCTCGATCAACCAGCCCGGCGACCGCGTGACGCAGGAAGTGCGCAACAACCTGATTTTCCTGTTTGCCGGCGGCGCCGGAGAACCAGCCAGCCCCGCCTATTCGCTGACGCTAAGCGTTTATTCCAGGGATCTGTCGTTGCTGCTCGTGCAGAATGCAACGAATGATAAATCCGGCCAGCCAACGGCTGGTTCGATGCGCATGACGGGCTCCTATACCTTGACGCGCCTTTCCGATGGAAAGGTGGTTGGTACCGGAACACGAATTGTCACTGCGGACTACGACGCGCCAAGGCAGCGTTATGCCGTACTCAGGGCGCAGCGCGACGCGAATAACCGCGCGGCGCGCGAGCTTGCGGAATCGCTTAATCTCAGTGTCGCGCAGGATCTATCTAAAATTTAGGTAGTAAACGTCGGGATGTAGACAATGCGCCTGACCTCGCTTTGCGCGAATGGTTACCGGTCGTTGCGTTCGATACGGCTTGATATCGGTCCGCTCGCACTGTTTGTCGGCGAGAACGGTGTCGGCAAATCCAATCTTTATCGAGCAATGCAACTGATCAAGGCATCGGCGGAAGGGACGCTTTCTTACGAGATTGCGCGCGAAGGTGGCATGCAGTCGGCCCTGTGGACCGGGAAGCGCCGATCCGGTCCTGTCCGCATGGGTTTCACTGCCGAATTTGATGGCGATGACACCGCAATCCGATCGGGCTATTCCGTTGAAACCGGTCTGGCCCCGAGTTACCAAGTGGAGGTTGGGCTGAGACCGCCAGCCGCCGCCGGTTTTGCTTTCGAGCCGCAGATCAAGGAAGAAACGCTGAGCATCGACAGCGGCCGTAGACCGGTCGAGATGATGGGCCGCAAGGGGCCAGCGGTATTTGCAAGGGATGATTCCGGTCGGCGCGTCGAGCACCCGGTCAAGCTGCTCGATTCCGAAACGGGGTTGGCGATTCTCGGTAGCTCGGGACGGTACCCCGAGATCGGCGACCTGCGCGCCACGCTGCTTGGTTGGCGCTTCTATCACGGCTTTCGTACCGATCGCGATTCGCCCGTTCGACGGCCGTCCCTGGCAATTACCGCGCCGATGCTGGACGAAGACGGGGGCAATCTTGCTGCTGTCTTTGCGACGCTGGTGCATATCCGCGAAGATACAATTGATCTCGATCGCTGCATCGCCGAAGCGCTAGCGGGTGCCACCCTCGATGTGCCGGTTCCGGGAGAGACTGCAACTTTCGGTCTGCGCCTTCCCGAATTTCCACAACGTCTTTTTCGTCCGGAAGAACTGTCGGATGGCCAGATAAGGTTTCTCGCGCTGGCAGGGGCACTTCTTTCTTATAGGCTGCCTCGGCTGATTGCGCTGAACGAGCCGGAGACCAGCCTGCATCCGTCCATGCTGCCGGCTCTTGCCGACATGATTGCTCAAGCTGCGGAGCGCACGCAGTTGTGGATCGTCACGCATTCACGCGCGCTTGCGGATGAAATTTCTGCTCGGACCGGCGTGCGCGCCATGACCGTAGTCCGCCAGGACGGCGCAACATCCATCGAGGGATTGAGGCTAGACGGCCGTTTCGGCGACGACGAGTAGTGAGTAGCGTCGCATCGGGGCAATCTCTGGCTCCTTACTATCCAAGCGGCGGGAAAACTAATCCTTTCGCACCGGATTCTATGAAATTTCTTTTCTCTATTAGATTAGTCGAGTTAACTAGCATTGGATCAATTCCCGGTCGGGCGGGAAGGCCTTTTGTTAATAAAAGCCCGCATCCAAAGAGGGACCAATGTCCAGACTGATATGTAGAGCATTTGGTGCGACCCTTTTGGCTGCGGCTGTATTTGCCACCACATTCGCACAGGCCGCTGAGCCTCTAAAAGAGCTGAAAATCGGGTATCAGAAAACAGGTCTGCCTGTGATCGCCCGCCAGCAGCAGGTAATCGAAAAAGCACTTGAACCGAAGGGTGTTGCGGTCAAATGGGTCGAGTTCACCGCAGGTCCGCCACTCGTTGAAGCGCTGAATGTCGGCAGCATTGATGTTGGCTGGGTCGGCGATGCACCGCCCATTTTTGGCCAGTCGGCGGGTTCCGCCATTGCCTATGCTGCTGCTCTTGCGCCCAATGGCAAGGGTGAAGCCATCATCGTCAAACCCGGCTCGTCCATCCAGTCGCTTGCCGACCTCAAGGGCAAGAAAGTAGGTGTTGGCAAAGGGACAAGCGCGCACAATCTTCTCATCGCGGCGCTGGCGAAAGCCAATGTGGGCTACGATGAAATCACGCCGGTTTTCCTGAGCCCGGCCGATGCCGCTGCGGCGTTTGCCAGCGATAAAATCGATGCCTGGGCAATCTGGGATCCGTTCTTCGCTATTGCCGAGACGCGCTACAATCCGCGCATTCTCGTCCGCACCAGCGACGTTCTCAACGTCAACACCTATCTCATTGCCAATCGCGATTTTGCCAAGGCACATCCGGAAGTCGTGACGGAGACAATCGGCGCGCTGAAGGTCGCTGCGGATTGGGCCAACGCCAACAAGGACAAGGTGGCCGAAGCGTTGCACGAAGTGACCGGCGTGCCTCTCGACGCGCAGACCCTCGCGGCGAACCGTTCGGTTTTCAGCGTCGAACCGATTACACCGGCCATAATCGCGCATCAACAGGAAACCGCAGACCGCTTCTTCAAGCTGAAGCTCATCCCCAATGCCATCAAGATTTCCGATGTCGTGTGGACGGCCCCAAGCAACTAGCGGCCGAGGATATTCACGCCATGCTGGCCGCTAATCTCTACAAGCCTCAGCCTACAAAATCAGGATTGGATACTCTTATGACGCAGCCAGGCCCGCTCGATTTCTTCTGGTTCATCCCCACGCATGGCGATGGCAGCTATCTTGGTTCGGAACGGCAGCAACGGCCGCCGGAACATGATTACCTCCGCGAGATAGCGCAGGCGGTCGATCGGCTGGGCTTCCCGGGTGTGTTACTTCCAACGGGGCAAAGCTGTGAGGATTCCTGGATCACAGCAGCGGGGCTCGCCGCACATACGGAGCGGTTGAAGTTTCTGGTGGCACTGCGCCCGGGTGTGACGTCGCCGGTTTTCGCTGCGCGGCAGACGGCGGCACTTGACCGCCTGAGCGACGGGCGTCTGCTGCTTAACGTGGTCGTTGGCGGCAACCCCAAGGAACTTGCAGGCGACGGCGTCTTCCTGCCTCATGACCAGCGCTATGAACAAGCCGCGGAGTTCCTGAAGATCTGGCGCGACCTTGTCTCCGGCAAAACGGTCGACTTTGACGGCAAACATTATCGGGTAGAAGGCGGAAGGCTTGACCTCCTGCCTGTACAGGAACGCGCACCGCTCTATTTCGGCGGGTCATCCGATGCGGGACAAGACCTTGCGGCGGAACAGGTCGACATGTACCTGACGTGGGGCGAGCCAGTGGAGCAGGTAGCCGAAAAGATCGAGCGTGCACGTGCAAAGGCGGGTCAAAAAGGCCGCAAGCTGCGCTTTGGCATTCGCCTGCATTTCATCGTTCGCGAAACTGAAGATGAAGCCTGGGCGGCGGCGGACAGGCTGATCAGCAGGATCACCGATGACCAGATCGAAGTCGCGCAGGCGCGGTTTCTCAAGGAAATGGATTCTGTCGGACAGCGCCGGATGGCGGAACTGCATGGCGGGCGCCGCGACAAGCTTGTCGCCGGTCCCAACCTTTGGGCGGGCGTTGGCCTCGTACGTGGCGGTGCAGGCACCGCACTTGTCGGATCGCCGCAAAGCATCGCGGCGCGGATTCGCGAATACCAGGCGGTTGGGATCGATACGGTGATCGGTTCCGGTTATCCGCACCTGGAAGAAGCCTACCGTGTTGCGGAACTTCTGTTTCCGGAACTTGGTCTTGGCGGAAAGGCGCGTGCCCCGCGCCGTTCGATCGAGAACGAGTTTGGCGTCGGCTTTTATGGCGACAAACGCCTGCAGGCCTCCTCATGAGCAGGGCGCTCCGTTCTATCGGGCGCAGCGCGCTGGGCTGGCTTTTGCCTGCCTTGCTGCTTGCGGGATGGGAAGGCGCGTCGCGAGCCGGGCTTATACCGGCTAACGTCTTGCCAGCACCGTCCGCTGTCGGAGAGGCGTTCTGGAAATTACTGCTGTCGGGTGAACTCATCGAGAATATCCGCATTTCGACATTGCGTGCGCTCAGCGGCTTTCTCGTCGGCGGTAGCATCGGTTTCGCGCTTGGCCTTGCCAATGGACTATCGGCACTCAGCCGTGAACTAACCGACACAACGCTGCAGATGATCCGTAATATTCCACACCTGGCGCTGATTCCGCTGGTCATCCTGTGGTTCGGGATAGACGAGGAGGCGAAACTGTTTCTCGTTGCGCTCGGCGTGTTCTTTCCAATCTACGTAAACACACTGCTCGGTATTCAGGGTGTCGACCCGCAGCTGGTGGAGATGGGCCGCATCTATGGCATGTCACGGACACAGCTGTTCGTGCGTGTGATACTGCCCGGCGCGCTGCCCTCGATCTTCGTGGGCTTGCGCTATGCGCTTGGTATCATGTGGCTGACATTGATCGTCGCCGAAACGATTTCGGCGTCTTCGGGTCTTGGCTACATGGCGATGCAAGCACGCGAATTCCTGCTGATCGACGTCGTTGTTCTATCGATTTTGATTTATGCGCTCCTTGGCAAGCTGGCGGATTCGCTGGCGCGGTTTCTCGAGCGGATATCACTGCAATGGCACCCTGCCTTCCAGACTGTTTGAGGAATCAAGATGACCGCAGCTACCGTAACAGCCCGCAAATCCTATTCCACGACGACGCCCGCCTACAGGCCAGCACCGCAAGGCAAGGTATCGTTCTCGTTTCGTAATGTTGCCAAGCAGTTTGCCGGCAAGGCCGTTCTGAATGGCATCAACCTTGACGTCTACGAGGGACAATTCGTTGCGATTATCGGAAAGAGCGGCTGCGGCAAGAGCACCTTGTTGCGATTGCTCGCCGGGCTCGACAAGCCGACATCGGGCGAGATTGTTACAGGAGTCCCGGAAGCTGATCAGAAACGCACGCGGATCATGTTTCAGGAGCCGCGACTCTTGCCTTGGGCACGGGTCGCCGCCAATGTCGGTGTAGGGCTGACCGGTATCGAAAAGGGCGAGACTGCGCGCAAGAAAAGCCTGGAGATTCTGGCCGAAGTCGGACTGGCGGATCGTGGCGGCGAGTGGCCGTCCGTGCTTTCAGGCGGGCAGCGGCAGCGCGTCGCTCTCGCACGGGCGCTGGTGGGGCACCCATCCATATTGGCGTTGGACGAACCTCTCGGCGCATTGGATGCGCTGACGCGGATCGAGATGCAACAATTGCTGGAACGAATCTGGCTGGCGAAGAAATTCACCGCGGTTCTGGTGACGCATGATGTAGCCGAGGCCGTTTCGCTTGCCGACCGCGTCGTCGTCATCGATAGCGGACGCATTGCGCTCGATCTGGCGATCCCGGTAGAACGCCCTCGCCGTCATGCTTCGCCCGAACTGGCGTTTTTTGAGCGTCAGATATTGGATCAATTGTATAACCGATAACGTATTGTCTCCCCCCTTGAGGGGGAGAGATAGCCGGTATCCACGCGATCAGGCGATCTGCTGGCCAGTTTTCGCCCAATCAGCGAGGAACGTCTCGAGACCCTTGTCGGTCAGCGGATGCTTGACGAGCGCCTTCAGGGTTGCCGGCGGCGCGGTTACGACGTCTGCACCGATGAGTGCGGCTTCCTTGACATGGTTGACTGTACGGATCGAGGCCGCAAGGATTTCCGTTGGATAGTCGTAATTGTCGTAGATCGTACGAATTTCGGAAATCAGCTCGAGGCCGTTGATGCCGATGTCGTCGATGCGGCCGATGAAGGGAGAGATAAATGT
This sequence comes from Phyllobacterium zundukense, assembly GCF_025452195.1. NCBI lineage: Bacteria > Pseudomonadati > Pseudomonadota > Alphaproteobacteria > Hyphomicrobiales > Phyllobacteriaceae > Phyllobacterium > Phyllobacterium zundukense. Next base: position 1,396,466 of record NZ_CP104973.1, read on the forward strand.
TGCACCGGCCTTCGCGGCCAACAGCGCCTGATTGGCAGAGAAGCAAAGTGTGACATTGACGAGGTGTCCATCGGAGCGAAGCGCCTTGCAGGCCCTGAGGCCGTCAAGAGTAAGCGGCACCTTGATGCAGATATTGTCTGCGATCTTGGCAAGCACCGCAGCCTCTTTCATCATCTGCTCATATTCGACTGCTGTCACTTCGGCCGAAACCGGTCCCTTGACGATGCTGCAGATTTCCTTGGTGACCTCGAAGATGCTGCCGCCGGACTTGAGGATCAGGGACGGGTTGGTTGTCACACCGTCAAGCAATCCAAGATCGTTGAGTTCGCGGATTTCCTTCACATCGGCGGTATCGGCAAAGAATTTCATCGGAGCAGTCCTTCCTTATATGACTGATGGCCCAGCATGAGCTGCGCCGAATATGAGAGATAGGATATTTCTCTCGGAAAGTGGCTTTTCTTTATCCGAAAGCCGCGCCAAGGTCACGCCCATATGAGCCAGGATTCGTTCATCCCGCAAAAAATTGTTCCCGTGCTTGTGCCGATGCCGGCCGAGCGACCCTATAGCTATGCCGTGCCGGACGGCATGGAGGTCAAGGCCGGTTCGATCGTTCGGGTGCCACTGGGACCACGCGAGGTCGCGGGCATTGTCACGGAAGGCTCGACAGACTCGATTGATGCCAAAAAGCTGCGGCCGATCTCAGAACTCTTCGACTGTCCTCCGGTCGATGATGGCATGATGCGGTTCATGCGCTGGGCCGCTGACTATACGATATCGCCGCCTGGCATGGTTGCGCGGATGGTGCTGCGGGTGCCTGCGGCTTTCGATCCGGAGCCGCCTGTTCCGGGATTGCGATTCTCCGGCCGTGAGCCTGACAGGATGACGAGTGCCCGCGCCCGCGTATTGGAACTTGCGGAAGACGGAATGGCGTGGACCCGAACCGGACTTGCTCATGCCGCTGGCGTGTCAGCAACTGTCATCGATGGTCTCGCCGCGCAGGGTGTGTTCGAACAGGTAATGATCCCGGCGCGGCCAATCGTAGCTGCTCCCGATCCGGACTATGCGAAAGCAGCCTTGTCTCCCGATCAGACGCAAGCTGCAAGTCAATTGGTCGAAGCGGTATCGACGAATGGCTTTTCGGTATCCTTGCTTGATGGTGTCACAGGTTCGGGAAAGACCGAAGTTTACTTCGAGGCGGTGGCCAAGGCTATCGAACGAGGCAAACAGGTATTGATCCTGTTGCCGGAGATTGCGCTGACCCAGCAATTTCTCGATCGGTTTCACGACCGTTTCGGTTCGAAACCTGCGGAGTGGCATTCGGACCTCGCACCCAGATCGCGTGAGCGGGTGTGGCGGCAAGTGATGGAGGGCCAGGTCAGAGTTGTCGCGGGTGCGCGCTCGGCATTGTTTCTGCCGTTCAAGGATCTGGGATTGATCATTGTCGATGAAGAGCATGATCCGGCCTACAAGCAGGAAGATCGTGTATTTTACAATGCGCGCGACATGGCCGTGGTGCGCGGGCATATCGGCAATTTTCCAGTGGTTCTGGCATCGGCAACGCCATCGATCGAAAGCCAGGTGAATGCGAGCCAGGGACGCTATACGCGCATTCGCCTGCCGGGCCGCTATGCGGAAGCCGCGATGCCCGACCTCAAATCGATCGACATGCGCAGATCACCGCCGCGGCCGGGCGGTTTTCTTTCGCCGGCGCTGGTCGAGGCGATCAACCAGACCTTGCAGCGCAAGGAGCAATCGCTGCTGTTCCTTAATCGCCGTGGCTATGCACCGCTGACTTTATGCCGGGTATGCGGCCATCGGTTCCAATGCCCGGACTGTTCAAGCTGGCTCGTGGAGCATCGTTTTCGTGGTCAGCTCGTCTGTCATCAATGCGGGCACCGCGAGGCCAGGCCCGAGGCTTGTCCATCCTGTGGCACGCTTGACCACCTGGTCGCTTGCGGCCCGGGTGTCGAGCGCATCGCCGAGGAAGCAGAGAAGACATTCCCCGATGCGCGTATCATCGTCCTGTCATCCGATCTCATGGGCGTGAAGCGTCTGAGGCTTGAACTCGATGCAATCGCGCGCGGAGAAGCGGATATCATCATCGGCACGCAGCTCGTCGCCAAGGGGCATAATTTCCCTAACATGACTCTCGTCGGCGTTGTCGATGCGGATCTCGGGCTTGCCAATGGCGATCCGCGCGCGGCCGAACGGACGTTCCAGTTGCTCAACCAGGTGACGGGGCGTGCAGGACGCACTGGCAAAAAGAGCCTCGGACTGCTGCAGACCTATCAACCGGACCATCCCGTCATGCGCGCGATCGTTTCTGGTGATGCACAAGCCTTTTACGAGCGTGAGATAGAGGAGCGAGAACGCTCCGGGCTCCCGCCATTCGGCCGCCTGGCAGCATTGATCATCTCGGCAGCAACACGGCCAGAGGCGGAAAATCATGCCCGGGCTTTACGCCGCGCCGCGCCCGCCGCGCCGCAGATCAGTGTGCTCGGTCCGGCGGAAGCGCCACTCGCGCTTGTTCGAGGGCGCCACCGCTTCCGGCTCCTGATCCATGGCACCCGCAAGGCGGATATTCAGGGCTTTATCCGCGCCATGCTAGCGGCAGGGCCAAAAGAACGGGGATCGGTGCGCGTGCAGGTTGATATTGATCCGCAAAGCTTCTTATAAAACTCGCCACGGCGGGCTGCAAATGGCGCTTTTCTGTGCTCCGGTGCTCACGTACCAAAATGTACGCTGCGCTCCGGTGCTCGAAAACCACCATTTTCGCCACCCCATGACGAGTTTTGGGTCGGCGCGCTAAAAAGAGGGGATAGAAAATGGAACTTTATTGGCCGGCGACTACGGGCGAATGGCTGGCTTGGCTGTCAGCAGCGATTACAGTCATCTTCGGATTGATCCTGTTCTTTGCTCCTCGCGTCGCACTGAAAATCATGCGCCTGCAAACCAAACCCGAGCGGCCTGAAGCCATATCGGAAGTGCGCGCCACGTTTGCCGGATTTTATCTTGGACTTGGCATAAGCGCGCTGGTTTTCTCCCAGCCGTTTCTCTGGATCGCGCTTGGCGTTTCGTGGGGCTTTACGGTCTTCGGCCGGCTGATCTCAATGATGTCGGATCGGGGCAACACGGTTTACAACTGGATATCGGTGGTCGTCGAGATTGCGCTGGCAACGGGCCCCTTGCTCTTCGCCTTCGGCTTCATTCCATAGACATGACAGCTTCATTGCATAGACATGACAGCATTAGTTGAATCAGTTGCTCATAATTATCCAGAGCTGCGGCGATTGGGACGGCCTTTTTAGAGGATTCGCGTGTTGCGAGTCCTGAGTTCCTATGCTAGACGGCATTCAAATCTCGTCGGATACGGCTCTCGGGTTGTGCTTTCGGCGGTAAAAAAATCAATAATGCCAAAGATTTGACCGAAAATCCTTTCCGGTTTCCAGATTTTTGGCTCCAACGCAGAGAGCTTGTCGTTCGTGGCAGAAACTTCGTCGCTCATTACCGGTGTTGCCCAGCGTTACGCGGGTTCGTTGTTCGACCTCGCGTTGGAGACGAAATCCGTTGCCGAGGTGGAGAAGAATCTCGGTGAGTTCGAGGCTCTCATCAATGGTAGTGCCGATCTAAAGCGATTGGTTTTGAGCCCGGTCTTCTCATCTGGCGATCAGGTCAAAGCGATTTCCGCCATCCTCGCAAAGGCCAAGATCAGTGGCCTCGTCGGCAATTTCCTGCGTGTCGTCGCGCAGAACCGGCGCCTGTTCGCGGTGCCTGCCATGATCCAGTCATTTCGCCAGATCGCCAGCGCCCAGCGCGGCGAGGTTTCGGCGGACGTTACTTCGGCGCATGCCCTGACGGCGGCGCAGCAGACAGAATTGAAGGCCACGCTGAAAAGCGTCGCCGGCAAGGACGTGACAATCAATGTCACCGTTGATCCGTCGATTCTTGGAGGTCTCATCGTCAAGTTGGGGTCCCGCCAGATCGACACTTCACTTCGCACAAAACTTTCTTCGCTTAAGCTTGCACTGAAAGAGGTCGGCTGATGGACATCCGCGCCGCGGAAATTTCCGCAATCCTGAAAGAGCAAATCAAGAATTTTGGCCAGGAGGCTGAAGTCTCCGAGGTCGGTCAGGTTCTGTCCGTCGGTGACGGTATTGCTCGTGTATATGGTCTGGACAATGTTCAGGCTGGTGAAATGGTCGAGTTCCCGGACGGTACCCGTGGCATGGCCCTGAACCTTGAAAGCGACAATGTCGGCGTCGTTATTTTCGGTTCGGACCGAGACATCAAGGAAGGCGACACCGTCAAGCGGACCGGCGCCATCGTTGACGTTCCCGTCGGGAAGGAATTGCTTGGCCGCGTTGTTGATGCGCTCGGTAATCCGATCGACGGCAAGGGTCCGATCAAGGCAACACAACGTTCGCGCGTTGACGTCAAGGCGCCAGGCATCATCCCGCGCAAGTCGGTGCATGAACCGATGTCGACAGGCCTCAAGGCTATCGATGCGCTGATCCCAGTTGGCCGCGGCCAGCGCGAGCTGGTAATCGGCGATCGCCAGACGGGCAAGACTGCGATTATTCTCGATACTTTTCTTAATCAGAAGCCGGCTCACGATGCAGGCAATGAGAGCGAAAAGTTGTACTGCGTCTACGTCGCCATTGGCCAGAAGCGTTCGACCGTCGCGCAGTTCGTCAAGATTCTCGAAGAGCGCGGCGCGCTTGAATATTCAATCATCGTTGCAGCTACAGCTTCCGATCCTGCGCCGATGCAGTATCTGGCGCCGTTTGCCGGTTGCACCATGGGCGAATACTTCCGTGACAACGGCATGCACGCGCTGATCGGATATGACGATCTGTCCAAGCAGGCCGTGGCTTATCGCCAGATGTCCCTGCTGCTGCGCCGCCCTCCGGGCCGCGAAGCTTATCCGGGCGACGTTTTCTATCTGCACTCCCGTTTGCTTGAGCGGTCCGCCAAGCTCAATGAGGACAACGGCGCCGGTTCACTGACCGCATTGCCCGTCATTGAAACCCAGGCGAACGACGTTTCTGCCTATATCCCGACCAACGTGATTTCGATCACCGACGGCCAGATATTCCTCGAAACCAACCTGTTCTATCAGGGTATCCGTCCGGCGGTTAACGTCGGTCTGTCGGTTTCCCGCGTCGGTTCTGCCGCGCAGATCAAGGCGATGAAACAGGTTGCCGGTTCGATCAAAGGGGAGCTGGCTCAGTATCGCGAAATGGCGGCGTTTGCCCAGTTCGGTTCCGATCTCGATGCCTCGACACAACGCCTGCTCAACCGTGGCGCGCGCTTGACCGAGCTTTTGAAGCAGCCACAGTTCTCGCCGCTGAAGACGGAAGAGCAGGTCGCGGTGATCTACGCCGGCGTCAATGGCTATCTCGACAAGCTCGCCGTCAATCAGGTCAGCAATTTCGAGCAGGGTCTGCTCACATGGCTTCGTACTGAACACAAGGATGTTCTCGCGACGATCGCCAAGGAAAAGCAGATCAGCGACGAGACCAAAGGCAAGCTCAAGGCCGCTGTTGACGGCTTTGCCAAGTCCTTCGCTTAACATTACGGACGGGATGAACGGATGCCTTCGTTAAAGGATCTGAGAAACCGGATCGCCTCGGTCAAGGCGACGCAGAAAATCACCAAGGCGATGCAAATGGTCGCCGCGGCGAAGCTGCGTCGTGCGCAGGAGGCTGCGGAAGCCGCTCGTCCCTATTCGCAGCGCATGGCTGCAGTGCTGGCGAACATCGCTTCCAATGTCGATGGCGATGATGCGCCTGTGCTGATGAGCGGAACCGGCAAGGACGACGTACACCTCTTGGTTGTTTGTACGTCTGAACGTGGCCTTTGCGGCGGGTTCAATGCGCAAATCGCGCGTCTGGCTCGTGATCATACCCGCCGGCTTCTCGCCGACGGCAAGACGGTCAAGATCATTACCGTTGGCAAGAAAGGCGCAGATATCCTGCGCCGTGACCTCGGCAAGAACATTATCGATCACGTCAATCTGCGTGAAGTCAAAACGCTTGGTTTCGTCAACGCTGACGAAATCGGTCACAAGATCATCACGCTCTTCAATGAGGGCGCGTTCGACGTTGCCACGCTGTTCTATTCGGAATTCAAATCGGTGATCGCACAGATACCGACTGCCCAGCAGTTGATTCCAGCCAGTGCCATCGGCGATGTCGAGCCGGAGAGCGCAGGCGATGCAGTTTATGAATATGAGCCGGATCCGGCCGCCATTCTCGGCGATCTGATCCCGCGTAATATTTCCGTCCAGGTGTTCCGCGCTCTCCTTGAAAACGCGGCATCGGAGCAGGGTGCGCGTATGTCCGCCATGGACAATGCAACCCGCAATGCCGGTGACATGATCAACAAGCTGACAATGTCGTACAACCGCCAGCGTCAAGCCCAGATCACCAAAGAACTGATTGAAATTATTTCGGGCGCGGAAGCGCTCTAATCGCGAAGGTAAGGATCGATGGCTAAAGCAGCGACCCCGAAAACACCCGCAGCCGCCAAGGCTGCCCCGGCAGCAAAGACAGCTGCAGCAAAGACCGAGGCCGTGAAGCCGGTTGCGAAAGCCGCTGCTCCAAAGGCAGCCGCTAAAACAGCTCCAGCTGCAAAAGCCGCCGCGCCAGCAAAGGCAACAAAGTCAGCAACGCCCAAGACTGCTCTCAAGGCAACTGGCGTTGCCGGCCGCGTCAGCCAGGTTATCGGCGCCGTTGTTGACGTAGCCTTCGATGGCGGTGTTCTGCCGCAGATCCTGAACGCGCTGGAAACCGACAATCTAGGCAACCGCCTCGTTCTCGAAGTTGCGCAGCATCTCGGCGAAAACACTGTGCGCACGATCGCTATGGACTCGACCGAAGGCCTGATCCGCGGTCAGGTCGTTTACGACACAGGTTCGCCTATCATGGTGCCGGTCGGCGAGGAAACACTGGGCCGCATCATGAACGTTATCGGCGAGCCGGTCGACGAAGCGGGCCCGATCAAGACAAAGCTTTCCCGTGCCATCCACCAGCCGGCTCCCGAATATGTCGAGCAGTCGACGGAAGCCCAGATCCTCGTCACCGGCATCAAGGTTGTCGACCTTCTCGCACCTTATGCACGCGGCGGCAAGATCGGCCTCTTCGGCGGTGCAGGTGTTGGCAAGACCGTTCTCATCATGGAACTGATCAACAACGTTGCCAAGGCGCATGGCGGTTATTCGGTATTCGCCGGTGTGGGTGAACGCACACGCGAGGGTAACGATCTCTATCACGAGATGATCGAATCGGGCGTCAACAAGGAAGGCGGCGGCGAAGGCTCCAAGGCCGCACTCGTCTACGGCCAGATGAACGAGCCACCAGGGGCACGCGCCCGCGTTGCTCTGTCGGGTCTGACTGTCGCCGAGCATTTCCGCGACCAGGGCCAGGATGTTCTGTTCTTCGTGGACAATATCTTCCGCTTCACGCAGGCTGGTTCCGAAGTGTCCGCTCTGCTTGGCCGTATCCCGTCCGCTGTGGGTTATCAGCCGACGCTGGCGACCGATATGGGCCAGATGCAGGAACGCATCACCACGACGCACAAGGGCTCGATCACTTCGGTTCAGGCTATTTACGTCCCCGCCGACGATTTGACCGACCCTGCACCTGCGACTTCGTTTGCTCACCTTGATGCGACGACGGTTCTCAATCGTGCGATCTCCGAGAAGGGTATTTATCCGGCTGTGGATCCGCTTGACTCGACATCGCGTATGCTCGATCCGCTGATCGTCGGTGACGAGCACTACCAGACCGCCCGTCAGGTGCAGTCGATCCTGCAGCGCTACAAGTCGCTTCAGGACATCATCGCCATCCTTGGCATGGACGAGCTTTCGGAAGAAGACAAGATTGCTGTGGCCCGCGCCCGCAAGATCGAACGCTTCCTGTCGCAGCCATTCTTCGTTGCTGAAATCTTTACCGGTTCGCCGGGCAAGCTGGTCGATCTGGCAGACACCATCAAGGGCTTCAAGGGTCTTTGCAATGGTGACTATGATCACCTGCCGGAAGCTGCATTCTATATGGTTGGCTCAATCGACGAGGCGATCGAGAAGGCACAGCGTCTGGCTGCCGAAGCGGCTTAACGCACGACTGATGGCGGGCTGCGGCCCGCCTTTTCGCCACAGGATTTGAGTGAATATCATGGCAGAAGCCTTTCAGTTCGAACTTGTCTCACCGGAGCGTCTGCTTCTTTCGGAGCAGATCACCGAGGTCGTCGTGCCAGGTACCGAGGGTTATATGACTGTCATGGCGCACCATGCGCCATTGATGGCGACAGTGAAGCCGGGCGTCGTCGCTGTGAAGACACCGGACGGCAAACTGGACCGTTACGTCGTTTTCGGCGGCTTTGTCGATATCACGCCTGACGGCTGCACGCTCCTTGCAGAATCGGCAGTACACGTCACCGATATAAGGGCCGATGAGCTGCAGAATCGCATACAGGACGCCCAGGAAGACTTCGAAGACGCAACAACCCGCGAAGATCGGGCCAAGGCAGAAGACCTTCTCGGCCAACTGAAGACACTCGAGGAAGCCATCAAGGCTGCTTGATTGGGCCAAACGGATCAATGATAAATCAAGCGGGCTTCGGCCCGTTTTTTTATGGCGTTGTTCTGACAATCAAAGGTGAACGGGTCTAGGTCGCGAATGGCGGGTTCAAGCGGAACAAACACGGCAACGGCTGGTTGATAAGAAACGACACCCAGCGTGGAGCCTAGCTATGTCCGAACCAGCCACCACCATGATAGCCGTCGTGGTTTTCGATAAAGATGATTCCGGAACGCTCTATCCGGTCGGCGAACCGCAACAGCATGAGACAGAAAAGCTTGCCGTGTCTGCGGCGAAGGAACTGGCTTCCAAACACGACGGAGTTATTGCCTGGAAACGCGAGGGTAGCAGCGCTGATGATGCTGGCCGGCTTACGATCCTTTATAAGGCGGGTGAAGCCATAGATATGGAGTAACGGCCGCGCCGACGATCAAGTCGGTCGAACGGATTATATTCTTTCCCACGTTATCGCGGTAAGCTCGTTGCGCGAGAGTATAGGGCGGGGGCAAAGTGAAAAATGAGGCGTCTGTTTGTCGGTGCTGCTATCGTCGTTGCCGTCTACCTGTTGCTGGCGTATGTGGCTCTTCCAATGGCCTGGACTCACTATGAACGACAGCCAGACCTTGCTCGTCATCCCATGGTGACGAAGACTGGACGCGGCATTCCGGGCGATCCGCTTAATGTAGGACTTATAGGCGATCGTGAGGACATCATCCGCGCAATGCATGCCGGTGCCTGGTATCCCGCTGATCCTGTCACCTTGCGTTCCAGCATTGATATCATTGGAAGCGTGGTTCTCGACCGACCTTACGATAAGGCTCCGGTCAGCCCGCTATTTTATGAAGGCCGCCGCGAGGACCTCGCTTACGAAATGCCCGTTGGCAGCAGTGCAAAGCAGCGACATCATGTTCGTTTGTGGAAGGTGCTCGATACGGGCGTAGAACAACGGCCCGTGTGGCTCGGTTCCGCAACCTTCGACCAACGCGTGGGATTCAGTGAGTATACCGGTCAAGTAACGCATGACATCGCACCGGATATCGATGCCGAGCGTGACTATTTTGCCAATAGTCTTACGCAGGCGGGTATGGTGGAGACGATCTATCAGGTCTCGGGTGTCGGGCCGACGCTGAATGGCCGCAATGGCGAGGGCAGCCCGTATTTTACCGATGGCGAAATTCGCATGCTGACCTTGGTCCATGACGGGCAACGCCGGAGCCAACGGCCTGAAATACTCGCCTCACCGCCGCTCATTCAAGCCAAGGACGATGCCTGGATGACCATCAAGAATGCGATAGGCAATTAGCCCGGCTATTCCCGATGTGGATTATGCTGCAGGCGAGGCTGAGCCGTAACTTTGACAGCTGTCCATAAATTGCCCATCGTTGGGCCAATGAGAATATTATTCCTGGAGGAAGCCATGGGCGCACACCCGTCACTTACAGTAGACTCCGATCCAGACCAAGATCTCGATATCCTGCAAACCGACGGTATTGTTGGCAAGAAGGGCGCATTCTCGCGCGAGTGGGCGGAGAATATGCGCGAGGACATGATGACCGCTTTCTGGTCAGCAATTCAGCGGCCGGGCGGCGCTGTCGGCCGCGGGCCGCGGCGCTGGTATGTCGAGATACATCCGGAGGAATTTGGCGGCTTTGTCGATCTTGTCACACATCCGTGGGTCATGGCCATGTGCGAGAACGCTTTGGGCAGGGATTATCAGATCGTCGAGATTGGTTTTGATGTGCCATTCCAAGGTGCGAAATACCAACCATGGCATCGCGATTTTCCTTCTCCGCGCGAGACTTATGAAGGGCGACGCATTACATCGCTCGCGTTCAACCTGACCGGCGTAGACGTGACGGAAGACATGGGACCTTTCGAGGTTGCGCCTGGCACTCAGTATGAAGATGGACGGACGTGGAAGCATGAGATGTTTCCTTCGAAGGAGATATGGCCGATGTTTCAGGAGCGGGCAGTTAGGAAATATCCAGAACTTGGCGACATATCCTGTCGTTCGGCGCTGACGGTACACCGCGGAACCGAGCACGCTTCACCGATCGCCCGGCCCGTCATGGTGCTTGGCGTCGATGCCCCGGGGGCAGGACACGCCGAATTGCACGACTTGATGGTGACACAGAATTACTTCGACGCGCTGCCTCTATCAGTCCGCGAGCATCTCGTTTGCCGCGTCGTCGACAAACTGGTGCCGGTCACCCAGAAACATGACATTGAGGGCCTTGTCATGGGGGCGGATCCGGCGTGATGCTTGTTGAAAGCGGCCAGGATTAACAATGCGGTAGAAGGCCGTCTTTACCGCATCTTTCATTTTTCGAGCGTATAAAATGCCGACCGGATCTCTGGAAGGCATCGATGAACACTTTCAATCGCTGGATGACGATGTTCGAGGTTGCTGTCGCCTGTCAGGCAGTTCCTGCTGATGCTTGGTCTCGGTTGTATTCTCGCCAATGGCCTCGCTGCCCTCTTCTTCAAGCTCGGCGGCTACGACAGTCTCGACAAGACAATCCTTCTGACAACGCTTATCGTTATCATCGTCGGAGGGCCGCTTGGAGCATTTCTGGTCGGATTGAACTATCGCCTGAAGGTTATGGCACACGAGCTCGACATCGCATTCCGCAAAGATGGAATGACCGGACTGTCGACACGTCATGAGTTCTATTTGAAGGTCGAGCAGATGCTCCTTGGCAACAATCCTGTTCTCAGTGCCGGGGCCGTGCTCTATATAGATGCCGATCACTTCAAGTCGGTCAACCATCGATTTGGACATGCCGCAGGAGATGATGCGCTACAAGAGATCGGAACGCTCATTGGAAAGCGATTGGGTCGATGCGATGTCGGCGCGTTTCGGCGGTGAAGAATTTGCAGTTTTCCTGGCCGATGCGGACTATGGCAAAGCATCGTGGGTGGCACATGGAATATTGCTGGATGTTCGAGCGATATCCAGGAAAGTTGCCCGGAGCGAACTGTCATTGACGGTCAGCATCGGTGTTGCCTTTCATGAGCCTGGGCAAACACTGGAACAACTGGTCAATGCTGCGGATGAATGCCTCTACCGGGCCAAGAACCAGGGACGCGATCGCATCGTCTACGAGATTGCTTCGTAGCACCAGGCTCTCAAATCTGGACTTTGCGCATATCACTCAGTTGCCGCTTCATATTGTGAATCCGCGCTTGATCTTCGAGGGGACGGCGCATCGCCACGCTGGTCGACAGAATATCGATCACGACGAGCGCTGCGATGCGCGAGATGGTTGGCGTATACATATTGGTGTTCTCAAGAGTCTCGACGATCAAAGCCACGTCACAGTAACTGGCGAGCGGCGAGTCCGAGCCCGTCAGACAAATAACGGGGGCACCGTTTGCGCGAGCAATACGGGCAATCTCTATAATGGAACGGGTTGTTCCCGTATTGGAAATCACGAAGGCAACATCGCCTTGCTTCATCATTGAGGCGATCATGATTTGCTGATGTGAATCGAGCTGTGCACCGCAAGGCACACCAAAGAGTGGAAATTTCTGCTGTGCGTCGCGCGCAACGATGCCCGACGCGCCAAAGCCAAAAAATTCGATGGTCCGGGCTTGGGCGAGAATATCGATGGCTTTGTGCAGCGCGGCCCTGTCAAGGTGTGATCTCGCCCAATCGAGACTGGTCATGGTGTACTCGAAGATTTTCTCAGCCACGGTCTCCGGCTCGTCGGTATCGAGCAGGACCGAATGAGTCGCCGGTGTGCCGAAAGCCAGGCTTTGCGCGAGCCGTATCTTGAAATCCTGGAAACCTTTGCACCCGATTGCCATAGCAAAGCGCAGAACCGTAGGCTGACTGACCTCGGCAAGTGTTGCAGTCTCACCCACTGTCGCGTTCAGGATTCGTTGGGGCTCCTTTAGAACCACATCCGCAACCTTGCGATCGGATTTGCGCAGGCCGGCCCGCATCGCACGGATAATTTCTATCATGTTCCGACCTGAGCGTGCGTCCCTTTCGTTATCGTCCGCTTCTCTATGCATCGCTATCGCTCCGATGCTTCGAGAGCGATTGCGGAAATGCGATCGAACGACGGCCCCGCCACAGGGATTTCAATATTGAAGACTTCAGCGATTACCTGCGTCCAGCCATGCAGGAAGTAGGTCCAGCCATCCACAATCTGCAGATTACGGCTCTGTTGCTGGCTGCGTGCCTGGCCGAGAAAAATCAGATCGCCTCGATAGTTGAGGTCCCATACCACAGAACGTTCGGGAAATTGGCAGGCGTTGGACAATGGCGAGCCTGGTGCATCCTTGCCGAGGCCCGTCGCATTGATGACGAGAGAGCCCGGATTGAGCGCGCGCAACACATCGTCGTTCGCTCCAGTCTCAGAGGCCAGGACGTACTCTATGGGGACGACGCTCACGATCTGTTCATGAATGCGGCGGATTTCATCCAGCCGTTCCTGCATGCGGTCGGACACGAGTATCCTTCCGGGGACATCCTCACCGCGCGAACGCCGCATCAGGTGCCAGGTGATCGCAATTGTGGAGCCGCCTGCGCCCATGCAGAAGAGATGAGCTGCACTACCAGCAAAATACTGCTCGCCGAGAAAGTCATCGATGGCAAGCCCGGACGAAATGGGATCTTTCGCATGACAGATCAGCTTGCCATCACGTTTGGAGATGCAGCTTGTTTCACCCATCAATTGTGCGAGCGGATCGATGCCGTCGAACATATCGCGGCAAGCGTGAAAGAGATCGATTTTGTGAGTCGTCACCAGCGCGCCGAGAGCAAGGGGATCGTCCCGAATGAACGCCACAGCTTCGCGGTAGGCGGCAGGATCGTCATGAAGCTTGAAATCGATGCCCTTGATGACAGCGCTTTCAAGCCCGAGATACTGGGCCCATGCGGGAAACACCTTCATGATGGAGCTTATGCCGGTTGTGACGCCGATGAAGTAAAGGGTGGGCGACGTCGCTGGTGAGTAAGAGGTCACTTACGGTTCTCCAGATGAGTGCTTTTCTGATCAGGTATAATTCTTCATGAGCGCAGCGACCTCTTCGCCTGTTCGTGGGTTATAAGAGGTGTTGTCCACCAGTTCCCACCCCTCACCACTACTCATAACGCGATGGCGCATTCCGTTTGATTTTTGGATGATGCTGTAATCCTGGCCGCTATCGGAAGGGTAAGCGAAGACCATCACAAGGTCCGTTTCACCGATGTTGATGGAACGGTGAATCCAGTATGGCGGAACATAGCAGATGGTCTGCGCCGTGATTTCCACGATGCGTGTCTCGCCCTCCGGCGATTCCAACTGTATGAGACCGCGACCGCTTTGACCATAATAAATCTCCGGCCGATCCGCCTTCGCATGAATGTGACCGCGCGTGAGGAAAAACTCCCTGTCGACGCGCCCGGGATTCATGCGGGTGACGCCGTAATTAAGGTCGCCGGCATGCGAGCCCGGTTGAAAATCTTCGACATTGTAGACGACAGGATCATTCAGGCTTTTTACGAGCGCCCCATGCGCTTGTATGTTCTCATAGATCCCGGCGAGGTCGCTCAAGCGCTTTTCATAACGGCCGGTGTGCCCGCTCATTCCGCCGGCATAAGGGTCTACGAGGCAGGCGACCGGTTCGCGCAACGTGGTCAATCTCCGTTTTGTAGTAAAATTACATAAAACTACAAAAGTGCGGGCGCAAGCGAATATTTGTAATGCGAGCAGGGCGCTCGCTTGCTGTCATTCGGGGTAGAATTGTGTTGACTGAAAAAAATTGCGTAATTACGCTACAAATAAGATGGGGGAATTCATCGAGGTCAGGTCCTTGGTGGGAGGAGATCTATGCCGGCTTTTAAGGTATCCTGCTTCCGGATCGCAGTTTGCTGCATCAGCGGTGCGGTATGACACGAAATGATCCGATCAAGCATTTCTTCATCTGGCCGGCGCTGCTGATCGTCCTGGTGATTTCCATATTTCCGTTGATCTATTCGCTGACGACCAGTTTCATGAGCTTGCGGCTCGTCCCGCCAATTCCGCCAAGATTCGTCGGATTCGGCAACTATGCTGAACTTCTGCAAAATCCACGGTTCTGGCACGTGGCGTGGACCACGACGATTATCGCCTTCATCTCCGTCGCCTTGCAGTATGTGATCGGCTTCTCCGTGGCGCTCGCGCTCAACCGAAATGTTCCGGGCGAGGGTCTGTTCCGCGTCAGTTTTTTGCTGCCGATGCTTGTAGCGCCCGTCGCCGTCGCTTTGATCGCGCGGCAAATCCTCAACCCGACCATGGGGCCGCTCAATGAGCTGATGACATTTTTCGGCTTTCCCAACCTGCCCTTCCTGACACAGACGAGATGGGCAATCGGGGCGATTATTTCGGTTGAGGTCTGGCAATGGACGCCCTTCGTCATGCTGATGTTGCTTGCAGGGCTGCAGACCTTGCCAGATGATGTCTACGAGGCCGCAGCGCTTGAGAATGCCAGCTCATGGCAGCAGTTCTGGGGGATCACCTTCCCGATGATGCTGCCAATTTCGGTGGCGGTGGTGTTTATCCGGCTGATCGAGAGCTACAAGATTATCGATACGGTGTTTGTCATGACCGGTGGGGGCCCAGGGATTTCAACCGAAACCCTGACGCTGTTCGCCTACCAGGAAGGCTTCAAGAAGTTCAATCTTGGTTACACGTCGGCGCTGTCTTTCCTGTTCCTGATGGTCATCACGGTTATCGGCCTTGTCTATCTCGCGATCCTGAAGCCCTATCTGGAGAAACACAAATGAGTGTGAGGGACCTGAAGGGAAATGGACGCTGGTGGGCGCTTGCAGGCTGCCTGCTTTGGCTGGCGTTCACCTTCTTCCCGCTCTATTGGGTGGCGATAACGTCGTTCAAATCACCATTGGGCGTTGTTGGCGGGCCGACATACCTGCCTTTTGTCGATTTTGAACCGACATTGACAGCCTGGAGCGAACTTTTGTCGGGCCAGCGCGGACAGTTCTACAACACCTTCATGGCATCGACGATCGTCGGCCTTTCGGCCTCGGTCATCGCAACGGCGATAGGTTCGATGGCAGCCTATGCCCTCGTGAGGTTCACCTTCGAGGTCAAACTTCTGACGGGCGTTATATTCGTCGTAGTGGCTTTCGGTGGATACCTGCTCGGACGACACGTTGCGGGTCTCGGTCAAGCGACATCGCTCATCTATGCCTTTGTCGCAGCCCTCGCACTCGCTATCGGCTCCAGCCGGATACGGCTCCCCGGTCCCATTTTAGGCAACGACGACATTGTCTTCTGGTTCGTCAGCCAGCGCATGTTTCCGCCGATCGTCGCAGCATTCGCGTTGTTTCTGATGTATACTGAAATGGGAAAGCTCGGGTTCAAGCTCGTCGATACCTATACCGGCCTGACCTTCGCCTATGTCGCTTTTTCACTACCGATCGTGATCTGGCTGATGCGCGATTTCTTTGCCGCATTGCCCATCGAGGTGGAGGAAGCGGCGATGGTGGATAATGTTCCCTCGTGGAGAATATTCTTTGGCATCGTGGTGCCAATGTCGAAGCCAGGACTGATAGCGACGTTCATGATTACGCTAGCGTTTGTCTGGAACGAGTTTTTGTTTGCGCTGTTTCTGACGAACACCAGGTGGCAGACTCTTCCGATTCTCGTTGCGGGTCAAAACAGCCAGCGCGGTGACGAATGGTGGTCGATTTCGGCGGCTGCCTTGGTTGCAATCATACCCATGGTTATCATGGCTGGAATTCTGAGCAGGCTGATGCGATCCGGCCTGCTTCTGGGAGCGATAAAATAAGCATTCACAATAACTGATCATCATAATTCCAGGGAGGAAAACATGAGAAGATTGCTATTGAGTACTACGGCTGCAGGTCTGCTCGCGATAGCCGGGACATCATCGGCGCTTGCCTGCGATCCCGACTATACCGGCATCACCTTGACAGCGACGACGCAGACCGGACCATATATCGCTTCCGCGCTACAGCTTGCCGCCAAGGGCTGGACGGAGAAAACCTGCGGCAAAGTGAACATCGTCGAATTTCCATGGTCGGAGCTCTATCCGAAGATCGTAACATCGCTGACATCGGGCGAAGACACATTCGACGTGATCGCCTTCGCACCGGCCTGGGCGCCGGATTTCACCGACTATCTGTCGGAAATGCCCAAGGCTATGCAGTCCGGTGCGGACTGGGAGGATATCGCTCCAGTTTATCGTGAACAGCTGATGGTCTGGAATGGCAAGGTTCTGTCGCAGACGATGGACGGCGATGCGCATACCTATACCTACCGTATCGATCTGTTTGACAAGCCGGAAAACCAGACGGCATTCAAAGTCAAGTATGGCTACGATCTGGCGCCGCCAAAAACCTGGAAGCAGTATCTCGATATCGCTGAATTCTTCCAGCAGCCAGCGAACGGACTGTGGGGTACGGCAGAGGCTTTCCGCCGCGGCGGACAGCAATTCTGGTTCCTCTTCAGCCATGTTGCCGGATATACAAGCCATCCGGACAATCCGGGCGCCATGTTCTTTGATCCGGACACGATGGATGCCCAGGTTAACAATCCTGGCTGGGTACGCGGGCTTGAGGAGTACATAAAGGCGTCCAAGCTCGCACCGCCTAACGCGCTGAATTTTTCCTTCGGCGAAGTCAATGCAGCATTCGCCGGTGGTCAGGTGGCGGAGTCGATTGGCTGGGGTGATACCGGCGTTATTGGTGCCGATCCCAAGCAATCAAAGGTCGCCGGCAATGTCGGCTCGGCATCCCTGCCGGGTTCTGACGAAATATGGAACTACAAGACCAAGAAGTGGGACAAGTTCGATAACGTAATCCAGACATCGTTCATGGCGTTCGGCGGGTGGCAGGCGGCTGTTCCCGCTTCATCCAAAAATCAGGATGCGGCTTGGGACTATATCAAGTTCCTGTCCAGTCCCGCTGTGTCAGGACAGGCGGCGATCACCGGTGGCACGGGGGTCAACCCGTATCGCATCTCGCATACGACCAACGCCGATCTTTGGTCGAAGATATTCTCACCACGTGAGGCCAAGGAATATCTCGGTGCCCAGAAAGATGCCGTCACCGCCAAGAACACGGCGCTTGACATGCGCTTGCCGGGCTATTTCTCCTACACGGAAATTCTGGAGATCGAGCTGTCGAAAGCGTTGGCCGGCGAGGTGACGCCCCAGCAGGCGCTCGATACGGTGGCGCAGGGATGGAACAAGCTGACCGATGATTTTGGCCGCGACAAGCAGCTTGCGGCCTATCGCTCGTCGATGGGCCTCCCGGCAAAATAACGACAAGTCACTATCCCACCCGCGTCTGGTGTGGGCGGGATAGTTCGAGACGGGCAATGAAGCGTCCGTCGCAGCTGTAGCAGCGCGACGGAGTTCGTATGAAAAAGGCACAGCATGTCCCTAGTGCGTTTGCAACAGGTCACCAAATCGTTCGGCAAAGTCGAGGTTATTCCACCACTTGATCTGGTGATCGCTGACAAGGAATTCGTTGTGCTTGTCGGGCCCTCAGGTTGCGGGAAGACGACAACACTGCGCATGATCGCCGGCCTGGAGCAGGCGACGTCCGGAGAAATCCGCATAGGTGACCGTGATGTCACCAATCTCCGTCCAGGTTTGCGCAACTGTTCGATGGTGTTCCAGAACTATGCGCTTTATCCCCACATGACGGTCGCCGAGAATATTGGCTATGGCATGAAAGTACGGGGTACATCAAAGGCCGACATTGAAACATCGGTCGCAAACGCGGCGCGGATTCTCAACCTCGGCGCATATCTGCAGCGCAAGCCGAGCGCGCTTTCGGGCGGACAACGCCAGCGCGTCGCCATCGGCCGTGCCATTGTGCGCCAGCCGGAAGTCTTTTTGTTCGACGAGCCGCTTTCCAATCTCGATGCCAAGCTGCGTATTGAAATGCGAACCGAGATCAAGCTTCTGCACCGCCGCCTGAAAACTACCATCGTCTATGTGACGCACGACCAAGTAGAGGCGATGACGATGGCTGATCGTGTCGTTGTGATGAACCAGGGACGCATCGAGCAGGCGGCGGACCCGATTACACTCTATGAGTCACCGAAAAATCTGTTTGTCGCTGCATTCATCGGGGCACCGAGCATGAACTTCATTGAAGGTCGGCTTGAGCGGGATGGTAGCGGGCTCAGCTTTCGGGCGGGGAATGATGTGACAGTGCCAATACCGGCACATCGAATGCAAGCGTTGGCACCCGCGGCCGACGAAGAGGTCGTGCTTGGTATCAGGCCGGAGCACACAATGATTGCGACGGGATCGTTTCCAACGGTGCCGTTAAACGTGGCGGATATCGAACCGCTCGGACCCCACACGCTTGCCATCGGCAAGACAGGAACGGCGCCATTCACGGCACAGGTCGCCGCGGGATCGCCGATCCGTCCCGATGATATTGTCAATATTCCGATCGATGTCGAAAGGATGCATCTGTTCTTGAAGAGTACGGGCGAAGCACTTGGCAGGTAAGCTCACGCTTGCGATCGATGTAGGCACGGGAAGTGTGCGAAGCGCGCTGGTGGATTCCAAGGGCAAAATCCTCGTGATTGCCGCGCGGGAACACGAGCAGATCGTGCCGCAATTCGGCTGGTCGGAACAGCGGCCCGACGATTGGTGGCAGGGCGTTGTGGTGACGATCCGCGAAGTGCTAGACAAGGTCCCACGTGCGCGTTCCAATATCGATGCCATTGCCGCCTGCGGCCAGATGCACGGTACCGTGCTCGTGGACGATGCCGGCAAACTGGTACGTGATACCGCACCGCTGTGGAACGACAAACGCACAGTCGGCTACGTCGCAGCTTTCGAAAAGCTGCATCGGCCGGAAAGCTACGTCGCTGACTCTGCCAATCCGGCGACTCCAGCCTGGCCGGGTTTCAAGCTACAGTGGCTGCGCGACAATGACCCTGATGCCTACCGGCGGACGGCGGCAGTCCTTATGCCAAAGGACTATATCAATTTGCGGTTGAGCGGCGAAATCGCCATGGACCGGACCGATGGGCGCGCAAGCTTCCTCATGGACCCGCAGACCGGTGAATGGTCAGACAGGATGATAGCGCTTCTCGGCCTCGACAGGGCCAAGCTGGCGCCATTGCGAAATCCGGTAGAGATTCTTGGTTACGTGACCGAAAAAGCAGCGATCGAGACCGGCTTGCGCGAGGGGACGCCGGTCCTTGTTGGGGCAGGGGACTATCCGGCTGCGCTCCTTGGATCGGGTGTGTGCCGTCCGGGCGTCGGGTCGGAGGTCATGGGCACTTCCGCGATCATAACTGCCGTTTCGGATCAGCCGCTGCTTGACGCAGCCGTCTGCAATGTTGGCACTGTCGAAGGTAATTGGGGCGCCTTCATGCTGCTGGAATCGGGCGGGGACGCGATGCGTTGGGCGCGCCGGGCCTTTCACGAAAAGCAGCTATCATATTCCGATATCGTTGCGAGGGCTGAAGAAGCCCCGCCGGGATCGGAAAGGCTATTCTTCATGCCGTATCTGGCGGGTGAGCGGCTTGGCGAACATCGCAATGTGCGTGCGCAATATTTCGGGATAGGTGCATCACACGGGCTTGCGCATATGCACCGTGCAATTCTTGAAGGTGTTGCCTTCGCGGTGAAGCGTCACATCAATGTTCTCGATGCCATTTCGGGGGTGCCCCTTGAACGAATAATCGCTTCCGGCGGCGGCGCGAAGACGAAGCTCTGGATGAGGATCAAGGCCAGCGTCTACAACATACCGATTCTTGTGCCCGCTGAAGCTGAATGTAGCATTATCGGCTGCGCCATCATGGCTGCCACCGCGACCGGGCGCTTTGCCAACTGGGAAGCGTCCGTGGACGCTTATGTTTCCTACGTTGATGAAATAATACCGGACCCGCGTTGGTCCGAAACGTACGCGCCGATGCAGATATTCTTCGAGAAACTTTATAAACACGGTCAAGCGCTCTACGATGATTTGGACCGCTTGCCTCAGTGACATTTAGCGAGCGAGTGTAGAGAAGGCTGTTTCAAGGTGACGGTATGCAGACAAGAGTAGTCAAGACAGATGACGTCGAGCTGGCGAGCGAGGCATTCGGCAATTCGGATGATCCAGCAATCCTGCTGATCATGGGCGCCATGGCCTCGATGCTGTGGTGGCCGAAAGAGTTTTGCCAGCGGCTCGCAAAACAAGGCTGTTATGTCATTCGCTATGACAATCGTGATACGGGGCTTTCGACAAACTATCCGGTTGGCAAACCTGAATACAGCTTCGACGACATGGCCGACGATGCAGTTCGTGTGCTCGACGGCTACGGCATTTCGTCGGCGCATATTGTTGGTATGTCGATGGGAGGCATGATCGCACAACTTGTAGCATTGAAATATCCGGAACGATCGCGAACACTGACACTGATAAGCACTTCGCCTGTCGGCGTTGATACCGCTCACCTACCTGGAATGACTGCCGCCTACACAGAGCATTCCGCCAGTTACGCCGATCTGGATTGGTCGGATCGAACGCAGGTCATCGAGTTCATGCTTGCTGATGTCCGCGCTATTTCCAGTACGAGACATCCATTTGACGAGCAACATGCGCGAGACTTCATCGAAACGGATTACGACCGGGCGCGGAGATTTGAAAGTGCAACCAACCACTTCGTGATTTCCAGCGGAGATCAATGGAAGGGTCAACTCCCTCGCCTTCAAGCACCGCTTCTTGTTATCCACGGCGCGTCTGATCCCATCTTTCCCGTCGAACATGGCCGCGAATTCATCAAGATCGTGCCAGCGTCGAAGCTGGTCGAAATTGAAGGAGGCGGTCATGAACTGCATCCGGACGACTGGGACACAATGCTCGAGGCGTTGATTGGGCATACAATGAATATCGAGAACATGCGTTAATCGGTGAGATCTGGCAGGTGGCACGAGATAAAATTTAGTCCACTAAATGCCTGAACGCTGCGACCACTTCTTCATAGACCTTGCGCTTGAAGGGAACGATGAGGTCGGGCAATTGTGCCATGGGTTTCCACGCCCATTCGTCGAATTCGGCCGTGTGACCGCCGGGAGGCGGGTTGATCGCAATTTCGGTTTCATTGCCCTCGAAGCGATAGGCGAACCACTTTTGCGTCTGGCCGCGATATTTGCCTTTCAGAGCAACGCCAACAAGATGAGGTGGCAAATCGTAGTTAATCCAATTAGGTGCTTCGGTGAGGAGAGATACGGATTTCATCCCTGTCTCTTCATAAAGTTCGCGCAACGCTGCCGGCTCGGGGTTCTCTCCTTGATCGATGCCGCCTTGCGGCATTTGCCACAGCTGCGTTGCACCATCCATTTCGTCATTGGCCGTGACTATGCGGTGCCCGGCCCAGACCAGACCTTGCCGGTTTAGTACCATGATGCCGACGCAGGGCCGGTAGGGCAGGGATACGGGATCGACAGGTTTCTTGTTCTTGCTCATGCAAAATACTCCGGGCCACCGGTTGCTAACCTTTTTGCGGATCGCGGACAAGGGCGGAGACAGGAACGATCTCTATACCGCGCGCCTTAGCCTCATTGGCCCATGATGTGACCGCCTCCACTGTCACGTCGAAGGCGGAGCCAGTGGCGATGGCAGTACCCTTGGCACGGGCAATGCGCTCCAGTTCATCAAGCTTCTTCAGAATCGTGCCGCGATCCTGCGAAGCGTCAATCAACAGGTCGGCTGCTGCGAAAGGTGCGCCCTGTTGCGCGGCAATGCCTTCGGCTTTGCTGCGCGCCGATGTGCCGTCGTCCAGGTAGAGCAGACCACGCTTGGCAATATCTTGAATAACAGGGGTCATCGCATCTGGTTCAGCAGTGAAGCGCGCGCCCATATAGTTCATGACACCTGTATAGTTGGTGATACGGCCCATTGTTCGGTGCAGGTTTTCCAAAGTCGCCGCGGGAGACGCACCCACGGTCAGCGTGTTGCGTCCCGGGTTGACCCGCGGATAGTCGTAGGGTTCGAGCGGGATCTGAATCAGGACTTCATGGCCATCCTGACGCGCTGCCTGCATCCAGCGGAGGAGGCTGTTGCCTTCCGGCGAGAAGGCCAGTGTCACTTCGGGAGGCAGCGTCCGGATCGCCTGTTGGGACCCGGTTTGCGACAGACCTAACCCCCCGATGACAATGGCGACGCGAGCACCGCGCGCGCCTGACCATGGCCGGGCATAGATATCGAGCGGGCGACGGCCATCGGGCGCGACTATGGGCAATGGCCCCTGCGGGCTTTGCTCCAGCATATCGGGTTCGGGGATATGGGCACTGCGCGGATCCTGGGCGCGGCGTGCAGGATCGCCAACGACGATTACCTTGGGGCCGCCTTCAGGCGCCGTGACGATATTGCCTGGCTGGCTTTGAGTGTCATGTGCTGGGACCAGTGGCGGGATAGTGGCCGGTGCGGCCTCCGCAATCTGCGGCTTTGGCGGTTCAGGTATGGGCCTTCGGAAGCCTTGATGGCTGGTGTAGGTGACGAGCGAGGCAAGACCAAGAACACAAACAATCGCAGCCAATGGAGATAGCCAGCGGATCGCGGATGACTTGTCAGCTTTTGAGTCTGGCAGTTTGCCGCTTTGTCCGAGCGGCCGGTTGAGATCGGAATTCACGCGTTTTGACCGCAGTGGATATCAGGGAAGGAAACATGGTTGGCAAAATGACCCATGGGGACCAGACTATAGGAGAAAAGTCCGGTCCCCATTTTCATATCAGTTAGGCACACCCTTCTTGGGATCAGCCGGGAAGGCTGCATTTGCCTGTTCGCCGCGCAGAAGCTTCAACGCCTGGATGAGCTGCAGGTCGTCCTTCGGATCCGGCGGTACATAGGCGATCGACCCGGAACCCTCAGCATCTTCTTGCACGCCTTTGATGTGACCCTTCAGGCTGGATTCACTCATTGGCTCGGCCTTGCCCTGAAGGTCGGCGGGAAGCGGCTGATCGACAGCGATGTCCGGGACAATACCCTTGCCCTGGATGGATTTTCCAGCAGGTGTGTAATAAAGCGCCGTCGTCAGACGCAATGCGCCGCTTTCGCCGAGCGGTATAATGGTCTGTACCGAACCTTTGCCGAACGAGCGCGTTCCGAGGATCGTTCCGCGACGATGGTCCTGCAACGCGCCGGCGACGATTTCCGAAGCACTGGCCGAGCCGCCATTGATCAGGACGATCAGCGGCTTGCCATTCGTCAGATCGCCGGGCCTTGCGTCGAACCGGGTGATATCCTGCGGATCGCGGCCACGTGTCGAGACAACCTCGCCCTTGTCGAGGAAAGCATCGGAGACGGCGACGGCCTGGTCGAGCAGACCACCGGGGTTCAAGCGCAGATCGAGCACAAAGCCCTTGAGCTTGTCGTCCGGAACCTTGCTCTGGATATCCTTGATTGCCTTCTGCAGGTCCTCGAAGGTCTGTTCGGTGAAGGAAATGACGCGGACATAACCTACGTCGTTATCGACCCGGGAGCGGACAGCTTTGACCTTGACCACGTCGCGGACAATGGTGAGCTTGATCGGCTTGTCGGCACCCTGACGAATGAGCGTCAGTTCGATCGGCGTGTTCACCTCACCGCGCATCTTGTCGACAGCGTCAGTCAGCGTCATACCACGCACCTCAGTGCCATCGATTTGCGAAATATAGTCGCCCGCCAAGACGCCAGCCTTCGATGCCGGGGTGTCCTCGATCGGAGCGATAACCTTCACAAGTTCGTTTTCCATGGTGACTTCGATACCAAGGCCGCCGAATTCACCCTTGGTCTGAACGCGCATGTCCTGCGCCTGTTCAGCATTCATGTAGGATGAGTGTGGATCGAGCGAGGTCAGCATGCCGTTGATGGCGCTCTCGACCAGCTTTTTGTCGTCGGGTGGTGTGACGTATTGGGCGCGGACGCGCTCGAATATATCACCAAAAATTGATAGCTGTTTATAGGTATCGGTGCCCGCAGCTTCTGCAGCGGTAGTGGGCAGAGCTCCCTGCACAACGACCATTGCCGTCGCACCCAACAGGGCTCCGGCCATGAGAAGCGTTAGCCTACGTATCATTTGCGGTCCTTCCAGCAAGCCTTTCCGCCCACCAGGGAGCGGGATTAACAGGTTTTGTATCCTTCCGGAACTCAATGTAAAGCATTGGAGCTCCATTTCCCATCGGAACAGGTGCGGTACTCGCAATAAGTTGCTTGTTCATCACACCGACCGGTTCTCCAGCCAGTACAAACTGGTTCTGGGAGACGTTTATTTTATTCATTCCCGCCAAGACAACATGATATCCATTGCCCGCGTCAAGTATCAAGAGTTGGCCGTATGACCTGAACGCGCCCGCATAAAGGACTACGGCGTCGACCGGTGAGGTAATCGTGGCACCTGGAGCGGTCGCGAGCGTGTCACCCTGAACCGTGCCGCCTACGCCGTCATCGTCGCCGAAATTCTTCACCAGCTTGCCTGCTGCTGGCATGGAAAGATGGCCTTTCAGCGACGCAAAATTGACCTGTGCCGAAAGGCGGCTCTGGTTGGAGGCGAAATCATCGGCACGTTGCTGGCTTGCGGCCATCTTCTGTTGCTCCTGTGCACTCGCAGCCTCGGCAGCCTTCTTGACCTCCTGCATGTCCTTTTCCATGGTGGCAATCAGATCACGCAGCGACGTGGCGCGCTTGGCGAGGTCCTCGGCATGCTGTTGCTCAGCGAGGCGCGTTTCTTCAGAGGCGGTTTGCATTTTTTGCTTCGCAGCCAGCAGCAGGTCGAGTCGCGCCTTCTCTTCTGCCTGCCCCGAAAGTGCGGCGGTCAGACGGCTCCGTTCCTCGTCAATCGAGATCTTGACGCGGGTCAGATCCTTCAGGTCTGCGATCAGGGCCTCGGTCTGTTGACGCATTTCGGGAACAACAGCGCCGAGAAGAACCGCGCTTCGCACAGATGCGAGGGCATCATCAGGACGAACTAGAATTGCCGGCGGCGGATTGAGGCCCATGCGCTGCAAGGCTGCCAACACTTCGGCGAGCGCACCACGCCGGGATTTCAGCGACGTCTTTATGCTATCTTCCCGTTCGCGCAGGCCGGCCAGCTTGTCGCTGAAGCCAGTTATATCCTCACTCAGCTTTTTCTCTGTCTTGGCCGACTGGATGAGTGCGGCGGTTATCGTGGTTTGATCCTTTTTCAGCGCTGCGATTTCATTGTCCAGCGCCGTGACACGCTCTGAGGACACCGATATCTGCCCGGTCAGGTCTTCGAGTTCCTTGGCAGTTTGCGCGCGCTTTGCATCCAACGGTTCCGCAGCCGGTTGCGATCCCCGTTCTTGCGCCCGAACAAACGATGGAATGGCTGACATGGCGGTCAAGGCCACAATCAGAAAAACGACATGTAAGAATGTGCGTTTGCCTTTCAGTGTTGCCTTTAATGCCTCAAATTTCATTGCCGGACCGGACTAGAGCGATGGTTTGATCCCGACTTTAGGGAGACTTCGATTAATGAAGTATTAACCATAAACCAGCCGCGTCGAAAGTCTGATGATTTAGCATTGACGGACGTGGCGGAATTGCGGCGCTCCGATCACCGCATTTGAATTTTGGTCGATGCTTCTTGACGCGGATACCGTCCAGGGGGATGGAATTCGCTCCAACATGTCTATATTTAGGTGGTGGCTGCATCTTCAAAATCATTCAGTGATCTTGGGCATCCGGATGTGGCATCCCCTTCACCAATGGTTCTCAATATGACCGATTTGACGATCGTAATCCCATGCTACAACGAGTCCGGCAACATCGGGAACCTGGTGAGGGAAATCAATACCGCGCTCTTATCCGGCCCATCCTATGAAATCATTGTGGTCGATGATGGGTCCGCTGATGGATCGGCGGAAGAAGCAGCAGCGGCCGGCGACCACACCCGTGTGCTGTGCCACAAAAAACGCGCCGGCAAATCACGCGCCTTGATCAGTGGCTTTCGGGCGGCCCATGGCCGGTGGATTGCGACGCTGGATGGCGATGGTCAGAACGACCCGATGGATATTGCGCGATTGTGGCCCCGCCTTGAGCGCGCATCTCCTGCGCTTTTCGCGGGTGTACGGAAACGGCGTAACGATGGTATCGTCAAACTGTTGACTTCCAGATCCGCTAATTTCGTGCGCAAACGGCTGCTGAAGGATGATTGCCGGGACGCAGGTTGTGGTTTCAAGATTCTTCCGGCTGTGGTAGCGCAAAGTCTGCCCTATTTCGACAACATGCATCGGTTCATCCCGGCTTTGTCGCGACGGGCCGGGCTGCCAGTGATCGAGGTCGACGTAGAGGATCGACCAAGGCTGGCCGGCGTATCGAAATATGGTTTTTTTGATCGCGCTGCGGTGGCTTTTCTGGATACAGTCGGTGTTTTCTGGCTCATCCGCCGCTATTCTGATCCGGTATCGGTAACCGAGATGAATAACGTTGGAAGCTAAAGGTTCGCAGTTCCCCATTGAAGTTTCGCACTCGTGCGGTCACGCGTGTTACCGGTCCGATTGGCTGCGCGTCAGTCGGTAATCGCGCCAAGGCTTCTTCACCGGCGTCATCATCGCCCTGCCAGACCAGAACAATATCCGAAGCTTCGCCCCTTTCAGGCGGCCAGTGCAGGAGGGCTGCCACATTGCCCGCATCGTCCTGACGGTTGGAGGTGATCCTGGCAGGCGTGGGGTTCTGGGCGCGAATGGCGTCGGCAACGCCGTCGAAAGGAAAGTTGAATCGGGGCGTTCCGAACAGGGCAATGATTGCGACTGCCAGCGGGGCAAGGATGTACATTGCGCCTGAGATAACGAGCACATTGCGTGCGCCGAGTACCTGCGGCAAAGAAAGCGCCAAAAGGATCGCAGTCGGTGCCAGAATCGGGGCCATATAGCGCTCTGCGACGGAATGGTAGTCGGCGATGAAAACCAGCGCGGCGAAGGCGGCGAGGCCAATCAGTATTGTGCGAAGCAGGAGCTTGCGGACATCCGCGGCGCCATCCGGCGGGGGACGTGGATGATCGCGACTCCGACCAATCCAGAAGATTATGAGGGCAAGGCCGGCCCACAGGAAAGTTGAAATCAGGAGACTGGCTAGCCCGTCGATTCCTACCCGCGGAAGATCAAATGATTCCAGGTAGCCGATCGCCTGAGCAAGCTTGTGCATTCTGCCGGCGGTAGCCGCCAAGGGTGCATTGAGGGAGGCGACAATGACAGGTGTAAAAGCGGCAATGAAAATAGCAATCGAGATCCAGATCCGCCGCTGGAACAATTGACGGCGAATGGGTGGCGTCATCGCCGCGGCGATGAGAAAGCTGACCAGAAAAATGAAGAAGTTGTACTTGGCCAGAGCCCCGATTGCGGCCCAGATACCAAACCAGACATATGCGCGCGCGCCCTTTCCCTCACGCAACAGAGCAAAGGCGTGGACGATGCCGATTGATGCGGAAATAACGAGAATAGTATGTGCTGTAGTCTGGATGGACATCCAAACTATCTGCGGCAGAAACGCCGACGCGGTTAACGCCAGTACGCCTGCGCGGTCACCACCCAGCCTACGAGCGGTATCGAAACTAAGCCAGTGATAGAGCCCAAGCAGGGAAAGGCGCACCAGAGCGACAGCAAGAACCCAGTTCCAACCAGTCAGTTCGAGCGCGAGTCGCACCAGCCAATTGTACATTGGCGGATGCGAGTTGCCATAGTTCCAAGCGAACGCAACTTCGCCAACGAATTGCGCCTCATCGATTTCCATGAACCGTGAAAGAAAGAGGCGCAGTATTAAAATGGCAAGGATGTATAGAACGATTGCACGCGGGGCGAGGCGCGCAAGCTTTGACCAATCGATTGGTGGGCCATCAAGTGAGGCCATGCTGAAATTTCGCCAGAACACCCTTGGCTCCACGCTTCATTCAGCGTGACCTACTACAAAAAATGAGTGTGCCGCAATCCCAGGCAGGTGTTATAAAAACACAAAAACCGCCAGTACGAAACCGGCGGTTTTTGTGATTTGCCGCAGCTAAGCGCGGCGTATAATACTGGCGATCAATGAGATCAGCAGCAGCGCCAGGAACACATAGAAAATGATCTGGGCGATGCCCGCCGAGGCACCGGCAATACCGCCGAACCCTAACGCTCCTGCCACAAGTGCTATGATCAGAAAAATTACAGCATAATAAAGCATTTATCATCTCCCTGTCTTGTCGGATTCAAAACGGGCAAGACGCCGTTTTGTTCCCGAGGCAGGAGGTTAACCCGCTCTATGCTTTGGCTTTGCTGCTTTCTTTGAAGAACAGTGCCTGGGTGATTAATGCCTTCACCATATCAGGGTTGAACGGTTTGGTAACAAGGAATGTGGGTTCCGGCCGTTCTCCTGTCAGCAACCTTTCGGGGAAGGCGGTGATGAAAATAACAGGAACCGCATCCTGGCTGAGAATGTTGTTCACCGCGTCGATACCGGAGCTTCCGTCTGCAAGCTGGATATCTGCCAGAATCATGCTCGGATGGGTGGCGGAGTAAATCTTGAGCGCCTCGTCGCGCGTGCGCGCAATGCCGACTACGCGGTGCCCGAGCGTCTGGACCATGTGCTCGATATCCATGGCGATCAGAGGTTCGTCCTCAATGATCAGAATGTCGGTTGCGATCTGTTTTGAAATGCCGACGGATGCTTCATCCAACAGCCCGTAAAGTTCGCTATCCGTCACTTCTAGAATTTCCATCGTCTCTGACTGGCTGAAACCTTCAAGGCTGATCAGCAAGAAGGCCTGGCGGGCTTTCGGCGCGATGGCAGTAAGGTTGGCCGCTGCGTGTCGCTCCCAGCCGAACTCGGATTTCAGTTCGAGAGGGCGAACATTGACGGAGTTGAAATGTTTGATCAGCAGCTTGTAGAGGCTGGCACGATCGGATCCTGTTTGAGGGAAAAGGGAAACGTCAGTGATGAGAATTTCAAGCGTCGCCGCGACATAGGCGTCGCCGGAAGATTGCGAGCCGGTGATAGCGCGAGCGAAACGGCGAAGATATGGCAGATGAGGGGCTATCCGGGTGGACAATGACATTATAGTGATTTCCCTGTTTCGGGTGGGGTATGAGGCGTGGTGAGTTCCTTCCTGAAACACTTTCGCAAAAAAAAGTTCCCTGTAACGGAACTTTCTTCTTTGTCAGGAATTGTCATCATTAATGTGCCTTGGGTACAGGCTCTATTCATACTACAGCGACGAACCACCAGCAAAGATCAGACAATGAACGCCAAAAAGAACTCTATTGACGCTCCTGAAAAGGTGCGAGTTCGCCGCCGCGACATCAAGAATGCTGAAACAGAAATTGGTCTGAAGTTACGCGCGCTTTACGCATCGGTGCAGGAGGAAGAAATACCGGCTCGTTTTCTCGATCTTCTTGAAAAGCTTGATGAGGCTGAACGCAATCATACGCAATCATCCAAATAACAGGCTGTTGAATGGTACATGAATCTGCCGACTTCAAGAGAGATTTGATTGCTGCCTTGCCGAAACTGCGAGCATTTGCAGTGTCACTGATCGGTAATCCGGACAGGGCGGATGACCTTGTGCAGGATACGATTATGAAAGCATGGGCCAAACAGGATTCGTTCGAGCCCGGCACCAATATCAAGGCTTGGCTGTTTACGATCTTACGCAACGAATTCTACAGTCAGATGCGCAAGCGCGGGCGTGAGGTCCAAGATTCCGATGGGATATTTACGGAGCAGTTGTCCGTTCATCCGGCACAATATGGCTCGCTTGACCTGCAGGATTTTCGCAAGGCGCTCGAAAAACTACCCGACGATCAGCGTGAAGCGATCATACTGGTCGGAGCTTCGGGCTTTTCCTACGAGGAGGCTGCCGAAATCTGCGAGTGCGCCGTCGGAACGATCAAAAGCCGCGTGAGCCGCGCCAGAACTCGTCTGCAAGAATTGCTCGAGATTCAGGGAGAGGTGGACTACGGTCCTGATTCGATTGCGACGCAAGTCACCTCAAACAAGTTCGCCTGAGCACGACCCTTGCATTTGCGTCAGTCGACAGGCTTAGGCACCGTCGGCAGATCAAACGGCTCACCCCACCAAGAACCACCCAACGGATGCAAATTCCTGATGCAGGACAATTCTGGATCGCCGGGTTTGCCGGGCACGCTCCGACCATATATCAAAGGTATCTCGAACATACGGAGGGTACATGGTTTGTCGTGGTGGCGCAGAATTGTCATGAGCTTTTCACAGAGGCCGCTGAGAGGCTTGGCGATCGTACTTTCACTCGGCATGATTATCGGTTCGGCCGGCTCAACGATTATCCTCGCGCGCAGTGTCAACAATCAGATCGACGATATCCTCGCGACCTACAGGGTGCGCGAACAGGCGTATGTTTCGCTGTCACTGATGGCCGAGGCTCACAACAGTCAACGCGGGTTCATCTTGACGCAGAGTGCCCCGCTACTCGATCAATATCGGAACGTAACCGCCCGGCTCGACGAGAGCCTCAACACGCTTACGGAAATGACCAAGGGAAATCCGCGGCAGCAGGCTACGGCGACTCGAATCCGTGATCTGGCGAAAGCAAAACAGAGAAACGTGGATGCGGCAATTTCGTTGGCACTTGCAGGGATGAATACGCAAGCTGCCCGTGCGTCCCTCGGATCAAACTTCGGCGTTGGTCAACTCGATGAAATCAACAAAACTGTCGACAGCTTTCTCGCAGAAGAAGATCGAAGGCTGATTGAACGAAACATTGCTGTGGATCGAATGAGAAGCTGGCTAACTATCGCCGCGCTCTCGTCCCTTGGGGGTGCCTTGATTCTGGCTGTCATTCTTGCGAACCGCACCAGGCGTTATGTACGGAAGCTGACCGAGGGACAGTCATTGCTTCTTTCAGAAAAAACGATTCTGGAAAGCATGGTCCAGGACCGGACGGCGGAACTTGAAAAAGCCATGCTCTTGGCAAAACGGGAGCGGGCACGCGTGGAAACACTGCTGCAGGATTCCGACCATCGTATAGGAAATTCGCTTGCGACGGTCTCGTCGCTACTCGGTATCCAGATGCGGGACGTATCATCGGAGGAAATACGCGCAGCACTTGGAGCTGCGCGCGACAGAATTCAGACCATTTCGTCCGCGCACAGGCGTCTGCGGCTTGGCAAGGATCATGAGACCGTCCGCGCTGATGAATATTTGCCGGACGTTATCGCTGACATCAAGCAGTCGACCGCCCATGACCGGGATATCAGGATTGCTGCGCAGCTCGGCCCAATAAACCTCAGCTCTCGCGATGCCACCACTTTGGGAATCATCATCGGCGAGTTGACGATGAACGCTATAAAGCACGCTTTTCCGGGCAACAGGCCGGGAGAAATAAGAATTGATCTTGTGCGCGATGAAGGTGATGTCCTGCGACTGGAGATTGCCGATACGGGGATCGGCATGCAGAAGAGGTCAAAAAAACGCTCGCCTGGACTTGGGTCGCTTATCGTCGATCAGCTTTGCCAGCAGTTCGGTGGATCCGTTTCTTACTCTGTCAATCCGGGCGGAGGCACCTTGGTGAAGGTGGCGCTACCGGGCCTCATGGAGGTAAAGCCACAGGAGGCCACCGAAAAAGATGAGTGAGGCCTTGGTCACAGCGTTGCCGCACCTGTTTCCGGTTTTTCGGCGTTCAACTGGTCAAGGGCAAGTTCGATATCCCGCAAATTTCGTGTCACACCATCATCGGGATCCATACCACTTTCTGTGGCTGCTCGCTGTAGTCCCCGAGCCTCGCTCAACAGTTCTTCCAGTTTGGCGATCTTCTGCACCCTGCTCAGGCTTTCGTCAGAAAGAATGTCATTCGCTTCAAGCATTTCGGCCTCCTTCGATAGCCTAGTGAAAACGAAGGTGCTGCATAAATGTTCCGATCAAGGAACAAAGGCCAAAGGGTTGCGTTCTTGAGGGAGCTGAATAGGTGGGTATGAGTAGGGTGGCCATGCGTGCCATCATGTGGATATGAGATCGGAAAACATTTCAGAAAGCACGTTAGAATTTCTGTCGGGGTCGTCGCGTCGTGATGTTCTTTCGACTTTGAGAACGCTTGAAATTCGCGAACGTGACAGCGAATTTCATTGTTTGACGGAACTCGCACTGTCGATGTCCAACAGCAGAGGCGCACAGATCACGCTTGTGGATGAGAAAAGAAGCCGTGTCCTGTCCTCTGCCGGCCGTCTTGGTATAGCCAACATCTGGGCTATTGAAGCCAGTTCACTGGCGGCACCTGACAGGAGTTGCCTGATCATACTGAACGCTGCCGAGGATGTGCGCTACTCCGAAATCGATGCTGTAACCCATGGGCCAAATCTCCGTTTCCTGGCCGTTGCACCGATCTGTGTCTCCGACGAATGCATTGGAGCCCTCAGTGTCCTGTCAGACGAGCCGCGAACGGAATTCGCTTCAATCCAGCAAGAGCAACTCATGCATCTGGCAAGACTTGCCGGTTCGTTTATCACGCTCAAACGTGAATTCCGCACAGGAACCGATGCCGTGGCAAGGTTGCATCAGGATGAAGATCGCAATTCCATGGCACTTGAGGTTGGCAATGTCGGCAGTTGGGTATGGGATCTGCGCACGGGCAGGTTCACCGGCAACAGGATGGCCTATTCAATGCTTGACCTTAGTCCCGATCAACCTGTCAGCGGCGAAGACGTGTTCAGAGCAATGCACCCAGACGATTTTCCAAGGATGAAATCGGCCTTCACACGCGCACTCGTCAACAATCAGGATTATGTCGGAGAATTCCGCGCTGCGTCATCGGGTCAATGGCTTCTAGGGCGCGGCCGTATTTTCGAACGCGATGCCCAGGGGAGACCGGTGGTTGCCGTTGGCGTCAATATTGATATTACGGACACAAAGAAGGCTGCCGAAAAGACGCGGCTTCTGCTACGCGAGTTGAACCACCGTGTTAAAAACACCTTGGCGATGTTGCAATCACTGGCACGGCAGACGCTCAATCGAACGTCCGATCCAGCCGAGTTCATGGAAGCGTTTTCGGGACGCCTTCGGGCCATTTCGGAAGCACACACATTGCTTTCTGATCGGGAATGGAGCGGCATCAGCCTAGTCGATCTAATTGCCAAGCAAGTGGAGCCTTATGCGGGTTTTGATCCTCGGCAAATCGAACTCTCAGGAGAGGACATGGTACTGCCGCCGGACCACGCGCTCGGGCTTGGCATTGCGCTGCACGAGCTTGCGACCAATGCAGCGCGACATGGGGCCCTTTCCGTCGCCGACGGTCGCGTGCGGGTGTCATGGCAGATAGAGCCCGGTCTCGATGAGTCCCGCGTTACAATCCATTGGGTCGAATCCAACGGTCCAAGAGTGCTGCCTCCCGAAGTGCGAGGGCTCGGTGAAAGACTGATCGAACGCAGCCTTGATAAGGTTCTGTCGAGCAGCGTCAGGTTGAGCTATCCCGAAACTGGCATGGAGGCGTTGATTTCCATGCCAATCCGCGATCACTCAAATATCCTTGCCCAGAGATGACGTGTCTTCAGGACGCCGACTTTTCTTCTTCTTTGGTTTCGTCAGAAGCGACAGACCTCCGAAAGCCACGAGAGGAACTGCCAGCATCATGAGCGCGCGCGATCGCAGAACAACCGGTGCTGCAGCTAGAGCTGCCACTGTGAGAAGAGCGGACGTGTCAACCTTTGCACGTTCGCGCTGGCGATTTCGCGCGGCGCGTTCGACAATCTTCATGACGATGTAAGTAATGATAGCCAAGCCGAATGCGCTACCGGCGAGGATCAACGATGCGCGCATTTCGCCGTAGCGCTCGGCAAGGGTGATATAGGCAGCCACAACCAGGAAAATCACTCCGATAGTTGCCAGCACCGCGATAATGCCAGTGAAGACAGCGTTGCGCTTCAGTCTGCTTATCACGAGGCCAACTTCACCCGCGGCGACGCTGGTAAAAAGTGGAGCTAATAGTTTGAGCATGTCAGCGGCGGGCGATCAGGGCGAGAAGAAAACCGACACCGGCGGCGACCGCAATCGTGGTCAAGGGGTGTTCACGAACAGTCTCGGTGAGCTGGTCTTCGAGCTCGCGAGCCTGCAAACGAAGGTCTTCCAACGTTTCCTCACTGCGGACTTTTGCAGTTTCGTAAGAACTTGCTGCGCTGCGCGTGGCGTCCTTGGCAGAACTCTTCCCTATCTTGGCAAGGGTTGCTGCAATATTCGCGATATCCTCCTTCAGAGCCGTAACCTGGGCTTGCAAATCCGAATTGCTATCGGTCGCGTCGTCAACCGCTTTGCGAATTTTTGAAGAAACCGTAGCCATGGAAAAACTCCTTGAGAAAACTTCGGGATATCAGTCGAGAACTGTGGTCTGCAGTATTTGTTCCACGCATTGGAGACCGCTGCAAGCGGTCAACCTTTTTCAAGCTTATGAGAGATAGCCCATAAACCACAAAATCAGGATGATCGGAAGTGGCAGACCAATAAGCCAAAGCAAGACACCGCGTAACATTGTAAAACTCCTTTTAAGCTGTCGGACGATCGCTCGTAATGAGAGTCTAAAAACTGCGTCAAATTCTGCCCATCAGAAGCAAAATCAACAGAACGACCAGAACTAATCCGACGAGTCCGGAGGGACCGTAGCCCCAATTCCTGGCGTGAGGCCAAGTTGGAAACACACCGATAAGCGCCAAGATGAGAATTATGATCAGAATTGTCGTTAGGGACATTCCTTCCTCCCTCGCCTCGAAAACTGCACAGCTCCGAAACACACGAACGAGGATTTGGTTCCCACGTGATCAGCTTGAACCAGGGCCAGGAAGGAAAATGCAACCAAATTGAGCCGACTTCGTTCCTGTCGCGGGGTTTCAACGGAGATGGATTTTTATGGATGTCATACCGGTAGGTTTTTATGCCTTCTGAAGAAGCCGGGGGGACATCGCGTGCCGTCGAACGGGTAACCCAACGATCGATCTATACGCCTGTTTCGGCGAATGCGGCGAATCGGTTTCCACCAGTTATTGTCGCGATTGCCGTTGTCGCAGCGCTTTATTTTGCCCGCGACATTTTCGTGCCATTGGCATTGGCGTTGCTTTTGACCTTTGCGCTGTCACCGCTGGTCACCCGCCTGCACCGTTCGGGTGTGCCGAAGGGTGTTGCTGTATTGAGTGTTGTGACAACGGCGTTTCTTGTGATCTTCATTTTCGTCAGCATTGTTGCGAGTCAGCTCACTGTGCTGGCGCAAAACCTGCCAAGCTATCAATACAATATCGAGACGAAGATCCGCACGATCAAGGACGCGCAGTCGGGCAACAGTATTTTTGATCGGGGAGCACGCATGTTCAAACGCTTCAGCGAGGAAATTGGCCGATCGGACGAAGTGCAACGCTTTGAAAGCGACAACCGAGCAGCGCCCAAACCAGACCCGGCGCGACAACCTCCCCAAAATGTTGCACCGCCTGCCCCTCTACCACCCTTGCGCGGAACAGATCCTGACAAACCCGTACCTGTGGAAATCCGCAATCCACCACCAGATCCCTTAAGCCTGCTACAGACCTTTGCCGGACCGTTGATCCAGCCCTTGGCGACAATCGGCATTGTCATTGTGGTGGTCATTTTCATGCTTATGCGGCGTGAAGATTTGCGCGACCGTTTCATCAAGCTGGTGGGAGCAAGCGATATTCACCGAACGACAACTGCTCTGCATGATGCCGGCAAGCGCGTCGGTCAATATTTGCTGATGCAGCTGATCATCAATATCAGCTTCGGTGTGCCCATCGGGATCGGGCTATGGTTCATTGGTATTCCCAACCCGATGCTATGGGGCATGCTGGCGATCGTTCTCCGTTTTGTGCCCTACATAGGGCCAATCATTGCAGCTGCGTTTCCACTTATACTGTCGCTGGCGGTCGATCCGGGTTGGATGACGCTCTTCTGGACGGCCGCCTTGTTCATCATACTGGAGCTCCTCAGCAACAATATCATGGAGCCGCTTCTCTACGGTTCCAAGACCGGTCTGTCCCCCGTTGCCATCTTGATGGCCGCCATTGTCTGGACCTGGATCTGGGGACCGATCGGATTGATCCTGTCGACACCGCTCACCGTGTGTCTTGTCGTTCTTGGAAGACATGTGCCGAAGTTCGAGTTTCTCGATGTTCTTCTCGGAAATGAGCCGGTGCTCCTTCCGCCGCAGCAGCTATATCAACGGCTGTTATCTGGCGATCCGGATGAAGCAACAGAGAAAGCAGAGGAATATTTGCAGTCAGCGACCGTTATGGATTACTACGCTTCGGTGGCCATTCCTGCGCTGCTGCTCGCCGAACACGATCGAGGCCGGGGTGTGCTTGACGAGCCAAGGCGCAATCGTGTGGCGCAAAGCATGATCCTACTCGTCGAAAACCTTTCAGAATACCATGATGTTGAAGACGAAGGAGTGAAGGAAGCCGAGGCGGAGGCCAAAGTCAAGAAGGCCGACGCTGACGGAAAACAGTCCAAAATTGAAAAGTCGAAAACGATTGTCTCTGCAGGTGGACGCGGCGACCTCGATGATGCCGCAGCCGTTGTTCTTGGTGATATTCTAGAGCGCAAGGATTTTGATATTCGAGATATCTCCCATGACGAGCTTGAGGCGGTCAATATAGGCAAGCTTGATCTTAGTGACGTCAGCACCATCTGCATAAGCTATCTCAACACGTCTTCGGTCGCTCACGCACGCTATCTCGTCCGCCGCCTTCGGCGGCGGAACGCGCGTATACAGATCGTTATCGGATTCTGGGCGGAAAACGCGGATGACATCGACGGTGAGAAGATCGTTGGATCAACACGCAACTGTTTTTTTGTTTCGTCGATTGAAGCGATGATTCAAGAGATTTGCGAGTGAGCGCCTCCGGGAATTTTTCGAACCGATCCCAGGTCGTACTCATAAAATCTGACGGAATGTCGAACGGTTCGGTCGTGGGGAAGACCCGCCTTCACGGTTCTCCTTGAATCGTCTTGCCGTTTCAGGCGCCTACGAGTTTACGACCAAGCTTTCGCGGAACCAACAGCGAGCTGTCTACGTTTCCATCCAGCTGATCGAGCTTCGATCGGTAACTGGAGACCCGGTGCCTGTTCCCCCGTGGGCGCCGGGTCGTTTGCTACCGCAATAAAATGATTAATTTTCAAATGCTTGTAAAGTTTGAACCAGCGGAACAAACGCAAAACCCGGCCGTTTAATGGGTAGTACCAGCGACAAACTTTCCGGCGCAGCCAAACAAGGCTGCTGGCCATGTCAGGCAGGCTGCCGGTAAGGCGACCGGATCGAAGGAAATGCAGGCGAAGGGCAAAATGCAGGCAATGAAAGGCGAAGCACAGCAAGCCAAGGGGCGAACCAAGGATGCTGTGAAAAAGGTTGTCAATAAGGCCTGATCGCCTTTGTCACCTCGAATTTTAGCCGGTCCCTTGTCGGGGCCGGTTGCTTTTCGTTTGATAGTCTGTCGTGCTGTGTTTTTATGTTGAAATCAGACTTTCAAGCTTTAAGGAAAACGGCCGATGAGGATTAATGTGGGGTGTGAACTGACGTTCGAGTTTACGCAGGAAACGCCTCTGATTGCCATTTTGAATGTGCATCATTCGCGTTTTGCCGATCTGGAAGGCATCGAGACGTTCCAGACCACATTTGGCGCCAGGGTCGACGGCTATCACGACCAGTTCGGCAACTGGTGTAATCGTATTCTCGCTGCACCGGGCACTTTTTTTGCTCCACAAATGCCGTCGTCAACGACAGCGGCATGCCAGATCCTGTGGTTCTCGATGCTGTTCAGCACCGGGTGCAAGATCTTCCGGATGAAACGCTGGTCTACCTTATGGGCAGCCGCTATTGCGAGACCGATTTGTTGAGCGAGGAGGCGTGGCGCCTGTTCGGCCACGTACCGGAAGGCTGGCAGCGTGTTCAGGCAGTGTGTGATTTCGTGCACAATCACATTGTGTTTGGCTATGAACATTCGAACCCTACCCGCACGGCATCCTCGGCGTATTTCGAAGGCCGCGGTGTGTGCCGTGATTTCACGCATCTTGCAGTTGCCTTTTCCCGCTGCCTGAATATTCCGACGCGCTATTGCACTGGATATATAACCGATATCGGCATACCATCACCACACGCGGAAATGGACTTTTGTGCGTGGATGGAGGTTTACCTCGGGGGTCAGTGGCACGCTTTTGATCCCCGTAACAATCAGCCCCGAATAGGCCGGATCAAGGTGGCGCATGGGCGCGACGCGGCAGATGTGCCCCTGACGAATATTTTCGGGCCGAATGTTCTGACGAAATTCAAGGTTTGGGCCGGCGAAGCTGTTTAATCCGTGTTTTTCGCAACCTTCTGCGCTTCCCGCAGTTTTGTACGGGAGACATTGGCGACGCCAAGGAGGAAAATGCATGAGCCAAAGAGCGATCGATTTCGTTAATAATTGGATCGACATCAATGTCGATGCCAACAAACCGGCAGATATGGCACATCACGATCGTCGACCCAAACAGCTGGCCGAGAAATGTGCCGCTGATGCGGAAGCTGCGGGTATTTCCGAATCCGAGATCAAGGATGGTCTGGGTGACCTGGAAATTTGCATGATCACTGCGATAGACCGGGCTGCACTGGCCAAGGAAAGCAAGCAGGCTTGAACGGTCAGTGAAAATCTCTTGATCTTGGTAAAATACGCACCTTGCGTGGATGGCTGGCCCGTGGTCGATCCGGGACCGGATGTATCACTTCGTCGCTATGGGACACAGGTAGGATGGTTCGTTGTTCGGAGAGACGATAGAGATCTCCGGTCCGATCGAACAGTTTTCTGGCAACAATGTGGACGACATTGTCGGCGCTCTGAACAGTTCCTTCGATCATGATCAAGCGTGATCCCATGACTTCCTTGCGATATTTTTCCAGTAGTTTTGCCCAGACAACGATATTGGCTATGCCGGTTTCATCCTCAATTGTCATAAAGACAACTTTGCCATTGCCGGGCCTTTGCCGGACAGTGATCACGCCGGCAAGTTTGACGCGTCGATTATTGTTCAGAGTGTTTGCCTGCTTGCATGTTACAATGTTTTCAGCCGCCAACACTTCACGCAGGAACTGCATAGGATGGCCTTTGAGCGAGAGCCGCGTCGATTCATAGTCGGCAATGACATGTTCGGACATTTTCATTTGCGGTAGCCTGGTCTCGGCTTCCCTTGCCAATTCATTTGTTTCAGCAGCCTGGAATAGTGGCAGTGTTTCATTGTTGGGGAAACGACGGACCGCCCAGAGTGCTTCACGGCGATCGATTTCCAGCGAACGGAACGCATCGGCATCAGCAAGGAGAATAAAGGCTCGTCTTTCCAGTCGCGTCAGACGGCGCAATTCTTCAATGTCACTGTAGTGGCGCTTGCGTTTTGCACAAATCTCGTCCGCCCAGGCTTTCGAAAAGCCTTCGACTTGTCGAAAGCCCAAACGCAAGGCAAGATTATTCTTGTCGATGCGTTCCAGCGTGTTGTCCCACTCGCTGAAGTTTATATCGACGGGACGTACCTCGACATCATGCTCGCGTGCATCGCGGATGATCTGTGCGGGAGCATAAAAACCCATCGGTTGTGAGTTCAAAAGTGCCGCAGCGAATGTCGCTGGATGGTGGCATTTGATCCAGGAGGAAATATAAACGAGGATCGCAAAACTTGCCGCATGGCTTTCTGGGAAACCATACTCACCAAAGCCCTTGATCTGGTTGAAGCAGTTTTCGGCAAAGCTTCGCTCATAACCACGGCGAACCATACCTTCCACCATTTGTTTCTCCATCTCATGGATCGTGCCGACATTGCGGAATGTGGCCATGGAACGGCGCAATTTATTGGCTTCGTCGGGGGTGAATTTTGCCGCCTCGATGGCAATGCGCATGGCTTGTTCTTGGAATAGAGGTACACCAAGGGTTTTTTCAAGGACATTGCGTAGTTCATCCTTATCGCCCTCGTCAGGGGAAGGAGATGGATAGTGGACTCTCTCTATTTTACTGCGCCGGCGCAGATAGGGATGGACCATATCGCCCTGGATTGGACCAGGACGAACGATGGCAACTTCGATTACCAGATCATAGAATTTTCTAGGCTGAAGACGCGGCAGCATATTCATTTGTGCGCGGCTTTCCACCTGGAACACACCAAGGGAATCGGCATTGCAGAGCATGTCGTAAACGGCGGAGTCTTCCTGGGGGATCGTTGCCAGTTCGTAACGGTTGCCCCCATGAAGATGAATGAGATCAAAAGCCTTGCGAATGCAGGTCAGCATACCAAGTGACAGCACATCCACCTTCATGATGTTCAGTTCGTCGATGTCATCCTTATCCCACTCTATGAATGTACGGTCTTTCATGGCCGCAGGACCGACAGGGACGGTTTCGTCCAAACGCTCCTGCGTCAGTACAAATCCGCCCACATGCTGGGAAAGGTGGCGTGGAAAACCAATCAATTCGGTCGCCAGCCGGACGGCACGCCGTATCATGACATTATCGGGATCCAGTCCAGCTTGCCGAACCTCGTTCTTTTCAACCGCCGTACCCCAACTGCCCCAGACCATATTGGCCAGCGCAGCAGTAACGTCTTCTGTCAGTCCCAAAGCCTTGCCCACATCACGGATAGCGCTGCGCGGTCGGTAACTGATGACAGTGGCCACGATAGCCGCACGATTGCGGCCGTAACGCTTATAAACCCATTGCATCACTTCTTCGCGACGTTCATGCTCGAAATCGACATCGATATCCGGTGGTTCTTTCCGCTCCGCCGAGAGGAACCGTTCGAACAAGACGTCCGTGTGTTTTGGATCAACTGCTGTGATAGCAAGACAATAACAGACTGCGGAATTGGCAGCGGAGCCGCGGCCCTGGCAAAGAATATTCTGCGAGCGGGCATATTTGACGATGTCATAAACCGTAAGGAAATAGGGCGCATATTCAAGCCCTTCGATTATCGCCAGCTCCTTCCGTAGAATCGCACATACCTTTTCCGGAATGCCTTCAGGATAGCGCATTGCAGCACCTTTCCACGTTTCCTCGGATAGATATTGTTGCGGTGTCTTGCCTGGTGGCACAGGTTCGTCAGGATAGTCATATTTCAGCTGATCGAGCGAAAAGAAGATCGGCTCAACGAAACGCTGCGTTTCCTGAAGTGCTCGGGGGAAATGCCGGAAAAGTCGCTGCATTTCATCAGGCGATTTCAAATGACGTTCCGCATTCTTTTCCAGCTTGCGTCCGGCCGTATCGATCGTGACGTGCTCGCGAATGCAGGTCAGCACATCCTGCAACGGCCGCCGTGCAGCGGTGTGATAAAGCACATTATTGATCGCCAGCAAGGGAACTTTGACCTCAGCTGCAATACGCGCCAGCTTTTCACCATACCGCCGGTCTGCACCTTGATGCGGCATGGCAAGACCAAGCCAGACTGAGTCTGGTGCTGCCATTGAAATTATCTTGAGGAAATCAGCAAATTTCCTATCAGAGTGATCTGGAGGAATGACCGCTATTTGGAAGCCCCCTGCACGGAAGATAAAATCCGCAAATACCAGATGGCACTCACCCTTGATTTTCGCCCGTTCCTTGCCTTCACTCAAAAGACGGCAGAGCTGACCATAGGCGGCGCGGTCGCGTGGGTAGACGAGCAGATCTGGCGTGTCGTCGATAAAGACCAACCTGCATCCAATAAAGAGATTCAATCGTATTCCTGCTTTTTCCTTGAGCTCATTATGAGCCTTATAGGCCCGCACCACACCTGCCAGTGTGTTGCGGTCAGCGATGCCTATACCATCGAGCCCGAGTATGGCTGCAGCCTGCACCAGTTCATGCGGTTGCGAGGCGCCCTCAAGAAAGGAAAAATTACTGGTGACAGCAAGTTCCGTGTAAGGTGGCATCAGGCGAAAATCCCGTGCAGAAACCAGCGCGGTGTGGGATCGCCACGCTCGTACAAGCCTTCGCGAAACACCCAGAAACGACGGCCTCTATTGTCTTCGAGGCGGTAATAATCCCGCGTCAGCGCGCCGGCATGTTCGCGCCACCACTCGGGGGCGATGCGTTCCGGTCCCTCTGCCAAGATGATAATATGCTGAACCAGGCGCCAGGTGAATCGTGCCGGGGCGGCATCAGGGACTTCAAACGTCGCATCAATCCGCTCGGGTGGCTGAAACAATCGGATTGGCCGCTCTGGAGGATTGCCAGGATTATGTTCTGATGCCCGTTCAAATACTACGTCCTGTCTTGAGGAAGCGGCAGATTCCAGTGAAACCGCCCGTTCGGGAATATATGTGTCGACAGGCAGCGGGCGCAGCACACGGGAATTGCCAAGACGGATGGAAAGCCGATCGACAAGCGTGTTGATCTCTTCTGTTTCCTGCGCCCTGTTGTCGAGGCTTTTTTGGATCGCTTGGCTCTGTTCCACACGAATAGCGGCAAGCCGGATGATATCAAAACCATAACCGGCATCGAGCGGATCGCTAAGTGTGGAAAGCCGCTCTTTCAATAGTCGAAACATGCTTTTTGTTTCGGTAATGGGGTGTCCGGCGTGAATACTGATGCGGCGTACATTGCCATCGGCGCGAAAGAAGCTGGCTTCGATCTCGCGGGCACCCTCAACTCTTTGTTGCAGGCGACGGAAAAGTTCGTCGCTCAAAGACAGAAGAACGTGTTCCACGGATTCCATGGCGATGAGGGATTCCGCCATACGCCGCTCGACCATGCAGACAGGGACGATACGGCGAGGGGTAATAGGTTCGTCCTGACGACCGAACAATGCATCGAGACGACTGACAAGATTTGCGCCAAAACGCGCCGTGAGTGCAGCTCGGGGCAAGACATCGATATCACCCACGCTGCGTAAGCCTGCACGCTTGAGACCGGCGAGATGTTTCTCTTCGATATCGAGACTGATAAGAGGCAAGGCGTATAATCGGCGCGTCTCGTCATTCCGGTCGACGATGCCGCCGGGCGAG
Source organism: Phyllobacterium zundukense (assembly GCF_025452195.1). Lineage (NCBI taxonomy): Bacteria > Pseudomonadati > Pseudomonadota > Alphaproteobacteria > Hyphomicrobiales > Phyllobacteriaceae > Phyllobacterium > Phyllobacterium zundukense. Next base: position 1,439,946 of record NZ_CP104973.1, read on the forward strand.
TGCCGCGCAAGAGCACGTGCTGCAGCGGGATTGCTTGCAAGCGCAGTCCGGACGATCACGCCATTGCGCTGAAGACGCTTATGGATATCTTCAATAAGCTGGCTTTCATCGCCAAAAAGATGAATGCAGCCGGTCAGGTCGAGAAGGAGGCCATGAGGCTCATCAAGTGCCACAAGCGGTGTATAGCGATCACACCAATCGGCCAGTTTTTCAAGCAGGGCAACATCCTTGCGCGGTGAGGCGAAAGCGATATCCAGCTTTTCAAATTGCGCGCGTGCATCTGTCAGAGCCATGCCCTTGTAGAGCCCCGCCTTGGCTGCCTTTTCATCGACAGCCGTCAGCCGCAAGGCATTGGCAAGTTTGTCCACCACGATCTGGTGTTGATCAGTATGGGCGCGTCCCGGATTTTCGCGTTTGAGGCGGTCGGTAGGAAGGTGCGGAAACCATAGTGCCAGAAACCGGCTCGATCTGTCTGAAAACATGATCATCACTTTCCCATTGCAGGATCCAATGGCCTGTCATTCCCTGTCTGTTGCGTATGAGCGTGGCGTCGAAAACCGGATGGCCTGGTGCATTGGCGCCACTTGATTGTGAAGGTGCGGCCCTGATCAACCAGCGTGTGATGGCAGCATTTTCGCTGGGGTATGCACCCAATCGTAGAAGAAAAGCCGGCACATCGGTTTGTTGCGCAGTCAGCAGCAGTTTGCGTGAGGCGGTCAGATCCAGACACTTCGGGTTGCTCCAAGGCGCAATAATGACGGCACCCGTGCCACGAATACCGAGACTGTCCGAAGCAGCTTTCAAAACATCCTGCGGGGAGGCGCATCGCACGATAATGAGGCGTTGCGGATCAAGCCCGATATTTTGCAAGCCGGGAGCATATGGGAAGCCATTCTCTTGCGCTGCAAAATCTTCTTCCAACCATAGAATAGGGCTTTGATCCGGGGAAGCGCGCAGGACAAGGGCAATGGCGAAACCGGTCGCCGCACCTGCGTCGCCAGCTTCTTCTGCGAAGATTTCATGCACGGCACCACGCTGCATACCCTCGTGGAATACGCGGTCGATTTCATTGTCCCCAAGGTCAAAGGTGGAGCGCTGCGCAGCATGCGCATTCCTTTCTCCAAGAGAGGCTATGTCGCGTCTCAACGCCGTAAGATCGACGGTTGTCACTACGGTAGCCTTTCAATGTTCATGATATGTTCTATTATGGAATCCGATGACAGCAAGAGTCAAGCGGCATGTGTCAGGTTGTGGGTGCGCCATTATCGATCGATACGGGTGGAGAGAATAATCGACGACATGGTGCGTTCGACACCTTCAAGAGCGCCGATCTCGTCGAGCAATTTGTCCAGTTCCTGTATCGAAGGTGCTTCAACGATAACGATCATATCGAATTGACCGCTAACAGAATGAAGCGTTCTGACCCAGGCGATTTTCCGCAAGGCCGCCTCAACCTTCACAGCCAGTTTCGGCAAGGCCGTCACCAGCACATGCGCCTTGACCAGGTTCTGTTCGTATTCGGGGGAAAGCTGAACGCTATACCGCCTTATCATACCGCGTTTTTCCAACCGCTCGATGCGGCTTTGCACAGTGGTGCGTGATACGCGCAGCTTGCGGGCAAGCTCGGCAGTCGAGGCTCTCGCATTCTCGCGCAGCAATGAAAGCAGGGCATGATCGGCTTCTGACAGCATATTGACAAATCCCATCGGCATATCGCCAAAATTATGGCGTTGTTTCGTCAGTTTACAGACTTCATTTCGCCGAGCAATATGCGAAATTCATATAAAGTTTTTATATGCGAGGGGAATCACATGAAAGAGATCGTTGTCGTTGGAGCAGGGAAAATCGGCGGGACCATCGCCAATCTTCTGGCTGGTACGGGAGATTATCGCGTAACGGTCGTCGACCGGTCACACGCCCAGCTTGATGCTTTGGACGTATCGCCGCTCGTTGAAACCGCCTGCATCGAGATTGCTGAAGCCGGAGCGCTTGAAAGCGTTCTCAATGGCAAATTCGCCGTGCTGAGTGCAGCCCCGTTCCATCTGACCACGCGCATAGCAGAAGCTGCCGCCAAATCGGGCGTGCATTATCTCGATCTGACCGAAGACGTGGCCAGCACGCGCATCGTCAAGCAGCTGGCAATGACTGCCAAGACCGCTTTCATTCCCCAATGCGGCCTTGCTCCGGGTTTCATCTCGATTGTAGCCAACGATCTGGCTAAGCGCTTCGATACGCTGGAAAGCGTGCGCATGCGCGTCGGCGCACTGCCGCAATATCCATCCAATGCGCTGAACTACAATCTGACATGGAGCACGGACGGGGTCATCAACGAGTATTGCGAACCGTGCGAAGCGATTGTCGATGGCGAGTTGACTGAGGTGCCGCCGCTTGAAGAGCGCGAGGAATTCTCGCTCGACGGGGTGACCTATGAGGCGTTCAATACGTCAGGCGGCCTTGGCACATTGTGCGAAACGCTCCTCGGCAAGGTGCGAACACTCAACTATCGCACCATCCGCTATCCGGGGCACGCGGCCATCATGAAGGCGCTGCTCAACGACCTTGGACTGCGTGACCGCCGTGACGTTTTCAAGGATATCCTTGAAAACGCCTTGCCATCTACCCTCCAGGATGTCGTCGTGATTTTCGTTACGGTCAGCGGCCGCAAGAAGGGCCGCCTTCTTCAGGAAACCTATGCCAACAAGGTCTATAGCGGCCATATCGGGTCGCAGCTATATAGCGGGATACAGATCACGACGGCGTCGGCCATTTGCGCCGTGCTTGACATGCTTGCGAACGGCGCCTTGCCGCAGCAAGGCTTCCTCAAGCAGGAAGATATTGCGCTCGACGCGTTTCTCGCAAATCGTTTCGGTAAGGCCTATGCGCAGGCGGAATCAGCTGGACGGCTGGTTGCCTAACCCAGAAACAAAAAGGCCACCTTGGGTGGCCTTTTTGCTATTATGAACTCAATGATCAGACCCATTCGCCCTTGCGCATCACGGGGATAGCCGAACCGTCCTTGTTGATGCCGTCCACGTCGATCTCGCCAGAGCCTATCATCCAGTCGATGTGAATGAGGCTCTTGTTGCCACCTCGCTCCGCAACTTCTTCGGGCGTCAGGTTGCCGCCATTGATGAAGCATTTCGAATAGCATTGGCCGAGCGCGATGTGGCTTGCAGCGTTTTCATCGAAAAGAGTGTTGAAGAACAACAGGCCCGATGCTGAAATCGGAGAGGAATGAGGGACAAGCGCGACTTCGCCGAGACGGCGCGCACCCTCGTCAGTGCCAAGCACCTTGTTGAAGACTTCCTCGCCTCGCGTCGCCTTGGCTTCGACAATCCTGCCACCCTCGAAGCGAACCTGGATATTTTCGATGAGCGTCCCCTGGTGAGAAAGTGGCTTGGTGCTCGAAACATGGCCATCGACCCGCAGTGCGTGGGGTGTCGTGAAAACTTCTTCGGTGGGAATGTTCGGGTTGCAGGTTATGCCGTTCTTTGCGATCGAAGCACCACCGTGCCATTCATGTTCATCGGCCAGCCCGACAGTGAGATCCGCGCCTGGTCCCTTGAAATGCAGTGCCGAGAAGGTGCGCTCATTTAGCCATTTTGTCCGCTTATGCAAGGCGGCATTGTGATCACGCCAAGCGCTGACAGGATCGTCCAGATCGACGCGTGATGCTGCAAAAATTGCGTCGGCGAGCATGGTTATGGCTACTTCAGGGTCCTGGTCTGGAAATACCTGCTTTGCCCAGGATGGATTCGGGTACGAAACGATGTTCCAGTTGACTTCGAAATTGGTGATCTTTTCCAGCGCGGGCTGGTAAGCGCGGGATTGCGCCCGGTTCGCACGAGAGACCTTCTCCGGATCCTCCGACGAGAGCAGCATCGGATTGTCGCCGGCAACTGCAAGCCGGGCTGTATTGGCAGAAAAGGCTTTCGCCATGCCCTCAAACAGCCAGCCTGTGGCGCGATCGAAACTTTCGTCTGGCGCGTTGCGATAGCGCATAAGAGTGGCTTCTTCGTCGCTGTATAGCGATGTCACGAGACCCGCTCCCGCCTTGTAGGCATGTTCTGTTATCCGCCGCACCAGAGGCACAGCGGCAAGCGGGGCGGTGATCAGGAGATCCTGTCCAGGCTGCAACTGCAAGCCAATTTTGATAGCTACTTCTGCCAGGCGATCGAGCTTGACGCGATCGACGGCGGGGATTTTGGGAGATGAGGTCATTATGGATCCAACCTGGTCAATGAAAGGTTCTCGTCAGCATAGAACCGGATCAGTCCCGGTATCAAGCGACCGATCTGGAAATTGCTCTTTCGCATTTGATGGGTCCACAATATCCGAAACTGTGTCCCAGAATTAGCGTGTCAGATATCCTGATTGAGAAAATCAGCGAATTCGCTCTGATAGTCTGGATGCCAGCGCGACAAAGGTGGACGGTTCTTGATAATATCGTTGGCTGCCCAGAGGATGCGCCGCTCATCGAGGCTACGGGCTACATCGTTGTCCGGGCAAAGGATATAAAAATCGCCGGCTGACACACGCTCCAGCATGAAATCGACCGTTTGTTCCGGCGTCCATGCGCCAGCTGGCTTTTCTGTGCGATCTCCTGCAGTCAAGGGCGTATAGACAAAACCAGGAATAAAGAGATGAGCCGTTACGTGGCAGTCCTTTGTGTTACGTAATTCATGTTGCAAGGCTTCAGTGAAGGTCTTTACGCCCGATTTCGAGACATTGTAAGCAGGATCGCCTGGCGGAGTGGTTATGCCCTGCTTGGAGCCGGTATTGATGATGAGGCCCGGTTTGCCTTGCCGGATCATGTCCGGGCCAAAAACCTGGCTGCCACGGATGATGCCGAAAAGGTTTACGGCGATGATCCTGTCCCAATTGTCTGGCTCGAAAATACTGCTGCCAGGCTGGATGCCTGCATTGTTCAAGAGGACGTCAACGCCGCCGAATCCGTCATTGACCGTCTGCTGTAGTTTGCGCAGCTCCTCGACATTGGTTACGTCCGTGGCGACGGCCACCACATCGCCAGTGTTGGCGAGTTCAGATACCGCCGCATAGGCATGGTCGAGTTTTTCACCGGCAAGATCAGCAATGGCAACCTTTAAACCCATCGTGGCGAAGCGCTTTGCAGCCGCAAGGCCGATGCCAGACGCGCCTCCTGTGACTACGGCTACATGGGAAGGTGAAAAGGCAGGATGTGCCATGGAATTCGTCCTTTATCGTTAGGTAGCGCTAGCGCGCCAAGCTAACGAAACATGAGAACAGAAGTGTAACAATTAGCCGAAATTTGGAACACGCAGATAATGCGCAAGCGGCGTCACCTGTTCCTTGTCGCGTAAGTCTGCCTTTCGCTCGGCGGAAGCATCCTTTTGCCGGCGCGCCTCGAGAATTTCCTTTTCGGAACTTTCGCCCATACAGAGAGCCTTGAGCAGGACCATTCGCGCGCTGTCGGCGATACCCGAGCGATTTTCGTTGAGAGCAATATCGAGAATGACCCTGCGGAAATCCGTCGGCCCGACAAGTGTTACGGCACGTTCGCGCCGGACATTTTCAGCGTCGATCAGCGCATATAGTTTGTCACGAAGGTTAGCGCCGACATTCTCGTACTGCATGGAGAGATCCGGTGCAGCCACAGCAAGCTTTTGCTTCTGCCGTTCGCGGTGCCGTCTCTGCCGTTCTGCATTACTCAGTGCCATGGTCGATGCCGTAATGAATGCGAATCACTTTACATGAAGTTGAATAGGCATGCGTGCCGTAGCGGGCAACATTATGGTTTTGTTACACACAATCTGTTCGCTGGCTTGTTACATAACTTGTTACGTAACCAATCATAGGGAGTTCGCACGGCATGACGGGCCGCACAGCTGAACACATTGTTAGGAACCTTCGCCTTATCGTTGAGCGAATCAATTGTAAGCGCGGCGTTGCCGAACTTGGGAAGAGTATGAGTATGTTCGAAGCTGAATCCCCGATCTCCTGCCAGATCATTGCGTTCCCACTGACGAAGCGTATGGCGAAAATACGCGACGTGGCGGCGAAGCTCATGGAAAAGACTACGGATCGGCAGGCGGAAGCCTATCGTAACCAAATTGCCGATACCCTGTTTCGGCACCTTGAGCGGATTGGCGTTCCGGAGGACGAGCAGGATGAACAGGTTGGAGCATTCTTCACTGCAGTCGAGCTGGAACTGTCGCGTCTATATGATCTCACTGAAGACTATGGCGATACATCAGCCTACTGAGCGACTGACTGTAGAATATGGCAAAGCCCGCCACTTGCGGCGGCGGGCTCTCGTTATGTTCAGCTTATTGCACAGAAATAACGTCGCCAGTACGGCGATCCACACTGACGCGGATATCGTTTCCGCGCCGATCTATACCCTCAACGACAAATCTTGACCTCGTGCGTCTTACGTCGTCAACGTCGCGAAGACCTTCGCTTCTGGCGATACGCACCGCTTCGCGCTCACTGATGTCCGAAAAACGGCGATAATCCCGTTCCGGCCGTGGCTCTTGCAGCCGAACACCGTCAGGGCCAATCTGAATGGACTGAGCAAAGGAAGGAGCCGATGTCATGGCGGCTAGCGCTGTTGCTCCTACTATAAGCAGTTTTTTCAACATAACAGTGTTCCTTTTTTCAAATCAAATATCCCGCCCATTTGATAAGGTTAACGTTCACCAAGGGGCGGAGTTCCAACTTTTGGGAAAATGCAGGATTGCGCCCAAGCCACAATACGAGGCGTGATTGCTAACCAGACTTATCTGCAGCGTTTCAAGCGAAAGCTGTCGCCGCTTTCGAGCGAATACCAGGTGAGGTTTCTTTTTGTCACATCCCGGAGCTCGAAGGCATAGCCGTCGCTCAGTTCCACCCGGTAGCTGTTGCCATTTCGTTGGACATTCCTGATAGGCGTTCCGTCATATGTCCTTGTATTGAAATCCCAGAGTCTGCCTCGGCAGCTACCGTCAATCTGATCCCACCTGCCGACGAAAGTCATCTCCACTGCGGGTTTGACCGCTGGCTTGATGGCAGGCTTTGCCATGTTCGCTGCAACTTCGGCAGCTCTTTTCGCGTCGGCGTCCGCGGCCGTTGCCTTTGCATCGGCGGCTTGCTTCTGCTTTGCGTCGTCAGCGGTTTTTTGGTCCGCGCGCAGTTTTTCGATGCGCGCGTCAACCTTGGCAATATTATCGACACCAAGCACGTCGGCACAGTCAAGGAGCGCCATCCGTTTGGATACCAGGTCCTCAAGGCCGGCAGCGTCGGCGCTCGACTGCAGATCGTGGCAAGTAGCGGACCGCTTTTCGGCCTGCGCAGCCTTTTCCTCGGCCGCCTTCGCATCGGCGAACGTCTGCTTGATGGCCGCCATGTGCTGTTTTGAGTCCTCAATCGTCGCTACTACACCATCGACGAATGTAGCGGCCGGCGCGCAGGCTGATTGATCGACTTTCAAATGTTCCGCTGCAGAGCGATCGGCGTCTGCGATAATATCCGTAGCTTGTTCGTTCCCATTCATTTCCTGGCGGAATTCCGCCTCTTGCGTGGCGGCATCGGCGAGGGGCCGAGTGGCAAATGGATGATCGGCAAAGCAATACTGGTCGATGGCTTTGGCATAGGCGTTTGCCTTCGTAAATTTAAGCGCCTGAATGGCATCCCGCGTTTTGTCATCAACGGCATATGCTGCACTTGAAAAGGCGGCACAGATAATGGCTGCGGTAACGAATTTCTTCATGGTTGCCAATCCTTGCTCGGCGCCTGTTCGCCAGGTACGAATTGAAATGCGCTGACCATGAAAATGTTCATGGGCTGAATGATAAAATCCCGCTGAAATATGGTTTGATTTTGTTCGCGCCGCATGAGAGCAGCAACGATCGCTCAAGGCCCTCGCATTTGCCACGCGTAATCGGTTGCTGCGTGGATCAGCTCCACGCGGTATTGGACAAATTGCGTCTGATGCTAATCGTGGAAGGGTGCAACGAAGACACGTTTGCCGAGCATGAAAGAGTCGGCGACATGCCGAAGCGGCGCAAGATCGACATCGGATTCCCCATTTTTGATCAGACTGGCGAATTGACGGTAAAGTGCTGCGTATTCCGTCTCCGACGAAACTGGAACAACCGTGTCGTTGATCGTGAGCTTTGAACCACCTTCAGCCAGCACCATCTTTCCGGCAGACGTTTCGGCAATAATGTCCCACGTTTGTTCACCGAGTTGCCGCCAATCGAATTCCGCGTGAACAGGAATATTGTCACTGTTCGTGAAATTAAGGTCGGCTGCGATAGGCGCATGCTTGTTTTCCGGAAATTCCAACGTCGCATTCCTGAGAAAAATGCCCGTCGGCAAGATATGCGTTATAATCGATAGCGCATTTATGCCGGGGTCGAAGACGCCGAGACCGCCGGCTTGCCATATCCAATCCTGATTGGGATGCCAGTGGCGGACATCTTCTTTCCAGATGACGTGGACGCTTTGGACATTCGTTGATGCCAGAAAAGACTTTGCAGCTTCAACGGCAGCAGCATATCGGGAATGCCAGCTGGCGAAAAGTGAGATCCCCTTCTCAATGGCAAGAGCTTCGAGGTCAGTGACCTCGCTCAGCGTTGCCCCAGGCGGCTTTTCGAGAAATACATGCTTGCCTGCGCAGATCGCCTTGTAGGCAGCATCGTAGCGGGCCTGAGGAGGCATGCATAACGAAACTGCGTCGATGAAGGGGACTGCGGCCAGCATCGCCTCTATCGTCGGAAAATTCGGAATACCGTCGACCGCGCTGTTACGGCTCGTCGTAGCGACAAGCTGCAAGTCTGTATTGCCGGCAATTGAAGGCAGGTGCTGATCGCGGGCAATTTTACCAACGCCGACAATTGCTAGGTTGATTGGTGGCATAGTGAATCCCTTTTTGAAGGGGTTTAGCAATCGAATATGCCGTTAACAAGAGGCGCCCGCGATGGAAAAACGGATCTCGCGAATGCCACCTGAATCACCAGGCCTCATCATTGCTCACGGAAGGCCCGGTTAAACTGATCGGCGAGCGGCTTGGACAGGAAGGACATCGCTGTACGCTCTTCTGTCGAAACAAAGACTTCCACGGGCATACCAGGCAAAAGCTTGCTGTCACCGAGCTTTTCAAGCTCGTCTGATGGCACGACGACGTCGGCCAGATAATAGACCTGACCGGTCGACGGATCGCTGCTGGTCGCCGCGGAAACATAGGCGATTCGGCCATGCAGTTCCGGTGTTGTGCGCTGGTTGAAGGCCGAAAAGCGCAGTTTGGCCGGCTGTCCGACGAAAACCTGGTCGATATCGGTCGGTGACAGTTTCGCCTCTATCTTCAGCGCGGCATCTGCGGGGACAAGCGTCACCAGCTTCTCCGCGGGGGTAATCACGCCACCGATGGTGTGAACTGCGAGTTCGTTTACAGTACCCGACAACGGTGCGCGGATATCGGCGCGCGCCAGCCGGTCCTCGATCGCCACCCGGCGTTCCTTGAGTTCGGAGAGCTTTGGCTCGATTGCGCTCAGTTCACGCTGTGCTTCGGTGCGTGCGGTTTCATCGATGGCTATAATCTGCAGGCGGATTTCGCCCATGCGGGCTTTGGCGCGCGCGATATTGGCTTCAACCTCGCCCCGTTCGCCGAGGAGCTTCGCCATTTCGCGGTCTATTATATATTTGCGCGAGGTCTCGATGAGGCGTTTGTCTGTCAAGCCCTTGATCTTGCCGTGTTCGGTCTTGACCAACGCAATCTCGTCGATCTTGGCGTCGCGCTGCGATTCAAGCCCCTTGATTTCCTCGCCGAGCTGGTCGATGCCGAGGACCAACTGCTCCTTCTGACTCTCCCGATTCTGGCGATTGCCGTCAAACATGCGCTTTTCACCAAAGAACACATGTGGAAAGTCCCCGGTTCGCGCGCTCAGTTCCGCCGACATCATGATGGCGTCGAGATTGTCGCGCTCGGCCATCAGCCGGGCCTGTTTCGCCATTAGTTCGACCAGCTGCGTGCGAACAATCGAAAGTTCCGCGCGCGTTTCGGCGTCATCCAACCGCAGCATGATTTGACCCTTCGTGACAAAGTCACCTTCCCTGACCGCAATCTCGCTGATGATCCCGCCGTCGCGGTGCTGGATCGACTTCAGGTTCTGATCGACCTTGACCATGCCGGGTGCGATGATCGCCCCTGTCAGCTGTGCGGTTGCCGCCCAGCCGCCCGCACCGACGAAAAGCATCAATCCAAGAGTAACGCCCGCAAAGACCCGAGGGCCCACGGCGAAACTGTTTCCAGCATCGATCTGAGGTCCCTGGCCTATGTCTTTTTGTTTTTGTCGCCCGAACATCTTTTACTCCCCACTCGCGTCACAACGACGTCTTTACTCAAGGGTTTTCGACGATCATCAACATGTGATGACCAGTCAGATTGATAGTCATTTCATAGTATTCATCGCGGTCCATATCGACCTCTATCAGCGTTTTTTGCAGTTCATCCGTCCCTTCGTGACGAACGCGGATCGGTAAGGGTTGCGCGTCGGCCTCCGCGCCGTAGGTATCCTCGAATCGATCTTCCAGACTGTCGATGACATCTTCGAAGATCTCATACCTGGACATCTCGATGCGATCGCCAACCATGAAGTCGAGAATCTGGTGAATGACTTCGGCACTGGAACTCCCTTCCGGGATATGGAATTCAAAAGTGTCGGCGCCACCGCCGCCCTCAAGCACCATGGCGGTGGTTCCGACGATCACCTGATCGTTGCCTGTGCTCCCGACCACCTGTTCGAAGCCGGAAATCACATCGTGCCCGATATCGAAGCCTGTCGCCGCGCCCGAATCCAGATCGATGAGCACGCCTTGCGCCGACTGCGAGTAGTCGAGCGTGTCGGATCCAGCCTGACCTGAGTAGATGTCATTGCTGCCATCAGCCGCCGCTTGTACTATATCGTCGCCGGTGCCAGCCAACACGCAATCCGCCCCTTCGCCGTCTGCGATCACGTCGTTGCCAGCACCACCCGATAAGGTATCATTACCGCTTCCTCCAGAAATCATATCGTCGCCTGCGTTTCCGAAGATGCTTTCGCTGGCCGTGCTGCCGTTGATTTCGTCGGCTCCCGCACCCGCATTGATCACCTCAAAATTGGTAATGCTGTCCGTACCGATTTCCGCGCCGCTGGCGTTGGCGGCAACGACATCGATGACCACGGTCATCAGGGCGGCCGAATAATCGAGCGTGTCGATGCCTTCCCCGCCGTCATAGGCATCATCGACTATATCCAGGGCGGCTGTGACCGTGTCATTACCGGCACCGCCGCTTACAGAGTCTTGCCCCGCGCCATCAGACAGGTGATCATTGCCCTTGCCGCCAGACACAATGTCGGCGCCACCCCGGCCATCGATCACATCATCGCCACCATTGCCGTGGATCTCCTCGGCCGCATCGCTGCCTTGGATGTCATCCTGTCCCGCCCCAGCCAGCAAAACCTCGAAGTTCGAAATCGTGTCCTCACCAATCTCGGCGCTGGATGCAGTACCTTCGTCGACATCGATCGTGCTTCCGTACAGGACTGCGGTATAATCGAGCGTATCGACGCCAGGGCCGCCGTCATAAACGTCGGGCACCTGATCGGTATCAACCAAGACGGTATCGTTGCCATCGTCGCCGCGCACAATGTCCTTGCCAGGGCCACCACTGAGAACATCATCGTCGAGGCCACCGTCAAGAACGTCGGCACCGGCCTGGCCAAAAATGTTATCATTGCCGCCGCCGCCATCCAGGCGGTCATCGCCTGCATCGCCATGGATCGTATCGCGGCCGAGATCACCGGCAACGCTGTCATTGCCCTCACCACCAAACAGCAGGTCGTCATCCTCTCCGCCGCTGATCGTATCATCGCCACTTTCGCCGAAGATGGTGTCGCGACCTTCCTCGCCGAACAGCCGGTCGTTGCCGCTGCCGCCGAAGACCTGATCGTCACCGAGGCCGGCCAAAACGATGTCGTCGCCAGCGCCTGCAAAGATGAGATCATTACCGCTGCCGGTGATGATATGGTCATTGCCATTGCCGCCATTGACCGTGTCGTTGCCGCCCCGGCTGTCTATATTGTCATTGCCGTCACGCCCGTCGATGTCGTCAGCGCAGCTTGTTCCGATGAGGATATCGTCGCCTTGGGTACCGATAATGGGCGGTGCCTTCAGCACGGAGAACTGGGCCGTCTGCAGAATCGACACCTTGCCGTCGCTGATCTGATAGGTGACGGTCACGGGACCGAGCATCGCCGCATCGAAATACCAGCCGCTCGGCGTTTGCGTCAGTGTCCCCGACGACACGGAAACATTCTCGATGCGGAGCGCATCGCCATCCGGATCAGATGCACCGCGCAGGAGATCGGAAAGCCCGATCAGGGCGACGGCACAACCAAAGACATCCGCCAGATAGACCGGCCCGTTGACCTTGGGCGCGCGATTGACCGCTTTCTCCTCGTCCGTATCGTCATCCTCGTCTTCATCGATATCCTCGTAAGGATCGACGTCGTGCACCGGCGCAACCTGAACGTTTGCGCCACCCCCACCCACACCGCCGCTGCCAATATTTGATACCCGGCCACCGCGCCAGGCATTGTCGTTTGCCGCATGGAAGGAGAACGATACCCCGCCGAACTTCTTCAAGAGAGCCGAGTTTGGCAGGTTGAGCTTTTGAAACTCGATCATCGGGGAATCGGAAAGCTCATAGCGCCAGTCTCCGCTACCGAACAATCGGCCACCGGAACCTGGCTTCTCCTTTGCTGGTTCTTCGACTTCCGTCATCACTTCGGGAGCGCCAGCTGCTGAAACCTCAGGCGACCCGGACTGCTCGGGTGCTTGAGATTTAGCTTCTTCTTGCGTGTCGCCACTTCCGAGCCGCGGGAACGCGCTTTTCAGGTAAAGTGCAAGCCCGGTGAGAAACACCGTAAAGAACAGCGGTGCATTGGACCGTTTGTCCTGGTTCTTCAGGGCATAATGTTCATGTGACTCGTCCGTTTCCGGCTTGGTTGTTTTGGTACCTTTGACATCGATTATCATGCTGAAACCCTCGATGTGACGCGCGGCGCATTTTGTGCGGCAGGCGCGGGTCGGTTGACTGTTTCTGCGGGTGCGGATGATTTGAGAATCTCGTCTTTTGGTCCGAAAGCCACCATCTTGCCGTTCTGTATGACGGCGACCATGTCGACTGCGGCCAAAGCGCTTGGCCGGTGCGCTATAACGACGGCTATGCCGCCGCGTTCGCGTATGGCCTTGATCGTCTGGGTCAAGGCCATTTCGCCTTCACCATCAAGATTGGAATTTGGCTCGTCCATGACCACGATGAAAGGATTGCGGTAGAGGGCACGTGCCAAGCCGATGCGCTGCCGCTGGCCAGCGGAAAGTGAAGCGCCCTGCGGACCAAGTGCCGTACGATAGCCGTCCGGCATGCGCACGATCATCTCATGAATCCCGGTGATCTGGGCCGCTTCGACGATCGCCCGTGCATCCACCTTGGGTTCCAGGCGCGAGATATTCTCTTCGACGGTGGCATCCAGCAAGGCTACATCCTGCGGAAGATAGCCCATGTATTGGCCAAGCTTGCTGTCCGACCACTGGGTCAGTTCGGCGTCATCCAGTCGCACGCTGCCGCGTAGCGTCGGCCAGATACCGGTCAAAGCCCGGGCAAGCGTCGTCTTGCCGCCGCCGCTCGGTCCGATGATGCCTAGCGCCTGGCCCGCATTGATCTCAAAGCTCACATCGCTCAGAAGCACGCGGCCAGACCCGGGTGCGGCTACCGTGATCTTTTCAACCTTCAACGATCTAATAGGAGCCGGCAGGTCCATCGGTGCCTCGATAGAAGATAGTGCGACGACGGTTTCCTTGAGCCTGCCAAATGCCGTGCGCGCAGCGACGACACTCTTCCAGTTACCAATCGCGAGATCGACGGGCGCGAGAGCGCGGGCTGAAGCAACCGACGCGGCGATAATTGCGCCAGCGGACAACTCACCCTGGATCGTGAGCCACGCGCCCAGGCCAAGCACTGCAGATTGCAGGATCATGCGAAGTACACGAGAGATCGCTCCAAATGTTCCAGTGATGTCGTTTGTGCGTGTCTGAAGTTCGAGGTGATCCTGATTGGCTTGATTGAAGCGATCAACCGCCCTTCCGGCAAAACCCATCGCCTTCAGAATATCGGCGTTGCGGGCGTTTGAATCGGCGATCCCGTTGCGGGCAATGGCGGCCTGATGGGTTGCGCTTGCCAAGCGGCGTGTCATCAGCTCGGTAGCAATTGTCAGCATCGACAGGACGAAGGCTCCGGCAAAGGTGAGAGCGCCGAGATAGGGATGAAGCATGTAAACAAAAATTAGGTAGAGCGGCATCCACGGCAGGTCGAACAGCGCAACCGGACCCTGGCTGCCGAGGAAGCCGCGTACCGTATCGACATCGCGGCCACGCTCCAGTGCCTCGGCCGTGGAAAAACCAAAGCGGGGCATATCGATAGCCACTTGATGCGCCATCGGAGCGATCCTGCTGTCGAGACGTGCGCCAATACGCACCAGCACCTGCGAGCGGATAATATCGAACATGCCCTGGAACAGATAAAGACCGATGGCCAGAGCCGACAAGGCGAGAAGCGTTGGAACGCTGCCGCTCGTCAGGGCGCGATCGTAAATCTGCAGCATGTAGAAGGAGCCGGTCAGGGCGAGAATGTTGATGACGCCGGAGGTGGTGAAGAGAAACACGAATATCCCGCGAAAGCCTTGCGTCAGCTTCTCGGCATTTTTCCGCTTGGTGCCAGTCAATGGGGTTTTCGAGCGCATTTTTTCTTACCGTTTCTTGTTGAGGCTTTAGGCGGAGCGGCCATGGGTGGACCGCGCTCGCCAGTTCAAATCCAATATGCTGGGCCTGCCTGTCGTTTGACGCCCCGCCACTTCTTGGACGCCCTAGTCGCGAGGCGCCTCATCAATACTTCCGCAGCAATCGTTATGACCGCCATGACCAACGCAGCAATCGGGCCAAGAACTGACGGGTACGCACAGACTGCGAGGAGATAGAGAGGGAGCCAGGGCAGATGCAGCGTCTTTATCAGGCTAGCCGCGCCCAGAACGCCGGCATTGCGATGCTTGAACGGCCTATGGCGAGCCACGTTGCTCGCAGGGTTGGCAAAATCAGATCTTGAACGCATTCTCGTGACCCCCCTTTTGTTATTTGTATAGGGCGGCGAGCCGGTTATTGCGGCTCGCCGTCAGTTCACGGACTACAGATGGAAGTCCGAGTTGGTCAGGTCGTGGTTGCCCTTAATGCTCAAACGCAACTCTGCCCCGCTATCGCCATCGACGCTGCCCTGGACGATCGTATATTCGCCGTCCTCGCGGGTTTCATGCGTGACAACTAGTTGTGCGGCACCGCTTAACGTCGAGCCTGCAACCAGCGTGAAGGACTGGTTCCCGCCGGCGCCGCCATTGGCATCGATACCGCCAAGATCGAGCTTGTCTCCTGGTTGGAAGCCCGCGATCGTATCTCCGTCTGCATCACCTGCGGAGAGGAAGCGGAAGGTGTCATTGCCTGCGCCGCCGTCGATGACATTGACGGCACTGCTTGCAGTGATCGTATCGTTGCCGGACCCGGTCACGACATTTTCGACATTCCACAGTGTGTCATTGCCCGATTGACTGCCCAATGCGCTTCCCCGGCCGGCAAAGCCCGTTCCGAGGTCGACTGTGAGGTTGGCTGTGATCGCTGCCATGTCGAGCGTATCGCTGCCGGCATCGCCGTAGTAGTTGTCATTCCCGTCGCTGGCTTCAGCGACGAACATGTCGTTGCCATCTCCACCATGCGCGGTGTCGTTGCCGGAACCGGTATTGATCAGATCGTTTCCAGCATCGCCGAAGATGCGGTCTGATCCGGCATCGCCGTAGAGCATATCGTTGCCAGCCCCGCCGAGAACATCATCGCTGCCAGCACCGCCGAAAGCCATGTCATCCCCGTCCTGTGCACTGATGAAGTCGTCACCTTCATCGCCGCGGATGACATCTGCTCCCGCACCACCCATTACTGTGTCGGTGCCGCCAAGCGCGATGATCGTTTCGCCATTGGCAGTGCCAAGCAGAACGTCCGCATTGGCTGTACCTACAACCGGAGCACCTGGTGAGTCCGAACCTGGAGCTGGAACATCGTCATCATCATCCACCGGATCCCCGCCGATCTGGGGCATGCCATCGGGCGCAGTGAACTTGATGGTTTGTTCACTGCTGGTCAGTGTCGTGACGCCATCTTCTATCGTTGCTTCATAGTCTGCGATGGTCGCCCCGTTTGGCAGTTCGATCACGTCCTGAGGACGGAGGTTGCCGACGATCGTGTCGTTGCCTCCGTTGGACCTGAAGACGATGCGGTGTGCCGAACTCAAGGCCGAGATGTCGACCGTGTCATCGCCTGTGTTCCCATCGATGGTGATGGTGCTGAAGTTCAGGCTCGTAAACGGCGTATTGAAGTTGCCGATAACCTGGATCGTGTCGCCGTTGTTCACCCCTCCATCCGGCGTATTCGGATTGTTGCCGTTGTTGGCAGTGGTATTGAGGGTGTTCACGGAGATTTCTTCGATATTATCGAGTTCGGCAATGATGGTCGTCGTTAGCCCGACGGTGCGGGTAATGATGATCTCAGTGTTGGCTCCGGACACCGCGATACCGGCCAAGATAGCTTCGGCCCTTGCGTAGATCCGGAATGTCTCGGCCGTTCCGACCACCCCGTTCACGATAAAGGTGTCGATGCCACCGGCTTCGCCGTTGACCATGTCGAAGCCATCGGTAGCACCCGCCGCATTCCAGATGATGGTATCGTTACCGGTGCCAGCGAGGATGATGTCGTCGCCCGTGCCGCCGCTGATCGTATCGCCGCCGTCACCGGCATTGATGTTATCGTTGCCACCACCGCCATTGATGGTCGTCCCATTGAGGTCACCGACGATGATTTCGCTGCCGGCGCCGCCATTGATGGTGCCCGTCACCTGAGTGACCGTTACCGTCGTTGTCGGATCGGTCAGCGCACCATCACTGGCTACGTAGTTGAAACTGCCTCCGGGTCCGCCGGTATTGGAAACCGTCACCGCAGTAGCTCCAAGTGTGGGCGCGTTGAGACCGTTCTGGCCGCCCACGGACGTGATTGTCACCGGAGAACCTTCGGGGTCCGTGTCATTGGCGAGAAGCGCCGACAGGGCGATGGAAAAATTCCCGGCAGCGACATTGGTAATAACAGTGTCGTTGTTTCCGACCGGCGCATCGTTCGTGGCGGTGACGGTGACCGTCGCCGTGGCGACGTTGCTGTTCAATAGCCCGTCATTGACTGTAACCTGAATAATTCTAGCGCCAGGAGTCGGGTTATCCGAAGAGTTCGCATACCGTACTTGCTGGATCGCCGTCCGGTAGTTGGCGATGGAGGCTGTACCCGAGAGGTTCAGAGTGATCTGACCTGGTACGGATGAGTCCACCGATGAGGTAATGCCACCCGGAAGGCCGCCGAGCACCGACAGGACATCACCAGCACTGGCATTGGTCAGAACGACCTGGGCCGAAGCCATAGTCGTACCGTCATCGGTGATCAGTGCGCCAGCTGCGATGGCGACGCCGAGCCCGTTTTCCGCGTAGCTCGCTTGGTAGTTGTTACCCGGAGTGCCGGGGACGGTCGTGGTTGTGCTTGTGGTAGTTGCTATATTGAAGTTGTTGATCCGAACTTCTTCGCCCACCGTGTTGATCGCAGAGGAAACAAATCGGATGGCCGAGTTCGCCCCCGCTCCCGTGAGATTCAGGTTCAAACTGCTCGATCCCGCACCGGTGAATGGATTCCCGGAGTTGCTGCCTATCGTTTGCAGCACCGTGAAATTTCCAGGCGCAAACGACCCTGATGCTGAGAACTGCACCTCAATCGTCTCGCCGGCGTCGATACTGTTACCGTTGTTCAGCCGATCATAGTCAAACGATAGTGTCGCAGTCGTCAGGCCGCTGAGATTGACCGTTCGTGCAATCGACGCCCCGTCGCCGCTGAGGAAGCGCAGTTCGTTAGAACCGCCAAATGCACCGGCATCCAACTGGATCTGGCCGGCAGTCACGCCGCCACTGTCATCAGCCTCCACCCAAGGCGTTCCCGCCCAGTTCACGGTGCCGTTGCTGTTGTTGAAGGCTGCTGTATCGAAGAAATCACGATATGCATTAGGAACGGATACGGTTGTCGTCGTGGTGACATCGCCGTGAAGATCCAGCGTCGGTGCTTGTAGCGAGATGTCCTGATCGGTGAAGTCCAGAATCTCGACATTACGGATGGTATCGGTGCCGTCGGTCGCAAGACCGCCGGTATGGGCCACCGTGATGGTTCCATCGGTATTGAAGTCGATATCGTATTCGTCTCTCGCGCCAGAAAACACCGCACGATCGACATCGGCAATGCCGTCGCTGTCGGGATCGTCATTACTGTTCTTGATCATTCGAACGATGCCCAGCTGGCCCGGATTGATCGAGCCGTTGAACATGCTGGCGGCAAGTGTCGTCATCGACTTGTGCAGAGCGATCGGCGTACCCGCGTGCTCGGTATCGCCGGCGGCGTAGACGGCGATCTGGACGTCGAGATACTTGTCGCCGTCGATGATGTCGTCGCCGGCATTGCCGGTGATGGCATCGCTGCCGTCACCGCCGAGGATGATGTCGCCACCATCAAAGGTCGTCACGCCGGCGCCGAGAACCTCCTGCAGGCCCTGGATAAGGGCGATGCCCTCTGCATCCAGCACACTGCCGCGATAACCCGTGGTGCCGCCGTTAGCCAGCGGTGCACGATCCGCGGCCACGTCTTGCGTGCCCTTCAGTACGTCATTGAACCTCGTGCCGGAGAGTCCTTCCATCGACTCGTACTCGTCCAGCGCCGCGTTCTGTGGGAGGGTCGGTGCTTCGTCAAAGATGATCGGGATGGACAGGTCGGCGTTCACCCCGACCAGATTATCCTTGTAGGTCGCCCAATCGAAGCCGGACATGCCCACCATCTTGCCGCGGCCGGCGCTGCCGACCATGACGTCGTCGCCACCCTCGCCGATATACTCGTCGAAGCCGCCATCGCCGAGGAACACGTCGTTCCCATCGATGCCGTCATGGGCGAAAATCTCGTCGAAGTTGTCGCCGGGGGCACCATCGAAGGTGCCGGTTTCGATCCAGTCGTCCCCCTCGTTGCCGAGGATGCGTTCGGCATTCTTGTTGCCGTAGATGAAGTCGTTGCCGGTGCCAGCGAACACTTCCGAGCCCGCATCGGTCCCAAGGAAGATAAAGTCCTGGCCGTCATTACCCATCACCAGGTCGAGGCCTGGCCCGGCGTGCACCACGTCATTTCCCTTGCCGGCCTTGATGTTGTCGTCGCCGCCGGAGTCCTTGATGATGTCGTCGCCATCGCCACCATTGATGATGTCGTTTCCGAAGCCACCGTCCATGTTGTCATTGCCGCCATCGCCGAACAACGTGTCGTCGCCGATGCCTGCAATCAAGAAATCTGCCCCGTCAGTGCCACCAAGCACCACATGGTCGTCGCCGGTGTAGCGGAGGTAGTTGGTGTCGGCTCCGGGCGTAGCCGGGTTGTTCCGGATGACGAGCTGCGTGAGGATGCCACTGCCGACCGGGTCGAGGCCACGGTTGTCGGCGCTTTCATCCACCGCCGTGCCGGGGTCGTCCTGCAATATGCCGTCGAGACCTGCGTCCTCGCCAAGGTCAGGATTGTATTGCTTGGTCCGGTCAACCTCAAGGATGAGGCCTGGCGTCGAGAATACGTCCGAAGGCAGATGCGTCGCGTCGGTATTGCGCATGATCATGGCGGCGAAGGAGTTGTTCTCCATCTCACCGAACAGATGCAGGCCATCTAGCCGCTGCAGGTAGTAGAAGCGGTCACCGCTCTGCAGGTTCTCCATCTGCACTTCGAAGACGAAGTTGAAGGTCGAGCCAAGCATGCCGCCGAACGGCATGGTCTCTTCGGCCAGGCCACCGATCCAGAGATCGACATTGTTGAGGCCGCCGAGCGAGCCACCGGCATAGGCGCCTGTGGCGTTGAGGAAATCGAGAGCGTCAGCGGGAACCGCCATGCCGCCGACTGACACGCCGGTGATGATGGTAAGCGCTGCGTCGCGCTTCTCCTGGAGCGTGTCGGCGGTTGTAATCAGCGTATGCGTGCCGTAAGAGGCGATGAAGTTAATGATCGAGGCTTCATTCTTGAGGTGCCCGGCAAAATCGACCCAGCTCTCATAGGGCTTGAGCAGGACGTTCTGGTTGCTTGCCTCGTAGAATTCAGCGCGGGCAGTATTCAGCGACGGTACGCCGGTATCACGGCCGCGTGCCAGATTGATAGTCGCGAGGTCGAGCGGCAGCCCGAGCAGGTTGTTGCGCAACGCGCTGGTGACGAACTCGTCGATCTGGTTGCCGACCTGGCGGGTCATGCCGCGGATGATCGAGCCGGCAGCGACCCCGTCGTCGATCGTGCCCCCCGGCCCGTTAAACGCGGTCGGGTTAAGGAAGCCCTGGATCAGACTGATGTGATCGGGCGTGAAGGTCGGGTCGAACTGGTCGATCGACTCGGTCAGCATCGAGTGGCCGAAGCGGTAGACCACGTGGGCGAATTCGGCCACGATCGACGGATTGAGCGTGGTGTCGAAGCCATCCGGAACCAGGAAGACGTTGATATTGGGCTGGATCTTGCGGGCGAATTCTTCGAACACGAGGTGCTGGTACTGCATCTCGGTGCCAAACTTGGCAGCCTGGAACAGGCGTGCGCCATCCCAAATCAGTCCAGTTGCGTCTGCCGGAACACTCGTCACATCGACTGCAAGCCATTCGTTGAGGAAGGCCACTGCCTCGGCCTCCGACCCGCCGCCATCGAGAATGGCCTGGGCGTCGGCAAGGGTAACTTCTTTGGTATGTTCGACCAGCCGGTTGTGCTCGGCATGGAAGACATGGTGGACGGCGGTCAGGCCGATATTTTCGTTGACGCGGCCGTCGCCGGCGATGAAGTGCGCGTCGAGCAGTTCGTTGTCGTACTCCCCGTCGATAGGAATGTTGCCGCCGATTTCGGTATCGCCATCGGCAAGGCCTTCCGGCGCCGCGCCGTGAGCGATATCGGCAAGGAACGCGTGATTCGTGCGAATGGCGGTTGCCAAGCTGACCGGAGCGGCCGGCGTACCCGAGATCACGATGTCATCCGAGGTATTAGGAATTCCGTCAGCTCCGATGCCGGTGATCACCTGCGCGAAGCCTGTTGCCGGATCGGGAATGAAGTTGCCGTATTGATCGGTCCTGAGCAGCGGAACGCTGCCGACATCGGCGTCAGTCAAGTCGATGCCGAGCATTGTGCGCGCCTGGGCCTTGACTTCGGCCCAGGTAGCCATGCCGCCATTGCCGCCCTCGATCAGGTTGCCAGTCGCAACCGTCCGTCCGGTCGCGGCGCTGGTTTCATATTGCCGGATGAACACCTGATGCGAGGAATGCGACGTATAGGTCTGGTTCTGGTCGACATAGGAGGTAGTCGTATTGACGGGACGGCCGTCGTCGAGGCTCTCGTCCACGCCGACGGTCGCAGGGTTGTCACCGAGGAAACCGTCAGCTCCGGGTGAGGTCGTGGCGCGCGTTAGAATCATGAAGTTCGGCGGATTCGGGTTCTCCGCAGTCGGTGTCACATAGAGCGGGTCGTCCGGCTGCAACGGGATCATCACCGCGCCGTTGCCGCCCTTGTTGACAAGGTCGAGACCGTGATCGAAGAACTGGCCGAATAGTGTGAACCAGGAGTTGAATGGAGCCGATAGACCCTCGTCCGGCGCAATATTGGGAAGATGGACGTTGGCGCCGTCCAACTCGATGCCATTGGCTGCGAGCAGTTCGTACAGCCCACCGGTCCCGCCGGCTGCGGCATCGAGGGTTGCCTGCGCAGCCGCGAGCGCTGCGGCCGCGTCGGCGGCCGCCGTCTGCAACCCAGTATTCCCGGGGTTAGCGGCTGCAGCGGCCGCTGCGGCGGCTTCAACGCGCTGGGCATCGGCAACTGCCCTGAATTCGTCTTGAAGGGGAGCATAGGCCGCCGAGATCGTCGCGGTGATTACCATGCCGGGATCATTGTTGCCGGCGCGCTGAAGCGCCGTCAGGATCGCCGCAGGATTGCCGAGCGTCTGGTCGACTATCAGGTTGGAGATCGTGCGAACTTCAGGATCGATGACGTCGCCCGGATCGGCAAATGTTCCCGGACCATCGACATCGTTGCCCGGGGTATAGGTGATAGGAATTGGTCCCGATGGTCCCGCGCCATCAGGATCGACCATCACGGTCCGGTATTGCGGGGCAAGCAGCTCGAGGAACTCCTGGTCGGCGGCACCCCACTGTTCCTGACCCGGCAACAGATGGTTGTAGCTGCCGTCGACGGTCCGCAGTCCCCAGGCCAGATTATAGGTGGGGATCAGGCCGCCTGGGCCGTACAGCGGTGTCCCCGCAGCATGGGCCTCTGCAATTTTGATCTGCGCCAGGATGAAATCCAGATCCGAACGAATATAGCTGACCATGTTACTCTCCCATTAGACACAAGAAATCGCCGCGTCGGGCGATGTTTCCGCTTTACGTCTGCTCATGCCGACGCATTTACTTTGACCCTCAACTTGGTTTCTCTTGACCGTTCGCAGAACAATGGAACAAACTGGTTCAAAATAACTTCGGCACGAGTTTCGATAGTCGGATGATGTCAAGGGGGAGGCAAACTTGATAGTTCGGAAGGTCCAGTCAAAAACACAGACTTTCGTCGGCGGAAAGGTGGGACTTTGGGCCCGAGTCAAAATGTGACCTATGGCCCCAAGGATGAAGGTAGTCCTTCAAAATCCAACACCCTGTTCCGATATTGGCACAGCCTGGGTTTGACAGCACAATTTCTTATTGTGGCGGCGCTCATCGTCTGTGGATCGATGGCGGTACTGGGTGAGTGGCTAAGCTCGCAGATCGCCGCGAGCCAGCTTCGAAGCCGGGCAGAAGCGGGTGCTCTCTACGTAGAAGGCTTCCTTGCCCGCCATGTGGAAGAGGGTCCCGCTGGATTAAATGTATCCTCAGATCGCCAAAAGGAACTCGATGACTTGCTGATCGGGACAGAGCTGGCCAAGCGTGTCGAAGGTTTCAGGATCTGGCGTCAGGACGGCACAATTATCTACAGCACAGACAAATCGCTTATGGGAAAGCGGCTACCATCGGCCGACATCGACAAGGCGTTTGCCGGGACAGTCGTTTCGCAACTCGAAGTTGGACACAATGATGCGGGAGATATTGAGCACAGCGGTGATCGCTCGTTGATCGAGATCTACGCTCCCATTTATCGCGCAGGCTCACGCGAGGTGATTGCAGTAGGGGAACTCTATGAAGAAGCTGAAGAGTTTATTGTTCAGCGCAACCGGGCTCAGCGCCATACCTGGGCTATTGTCGGTGCGACTACCCTCGCAATCATGGGTCTGCTTTTTCTCATAGTCAGGCGCGCGAGCAATGTCATCGAAAGCCAGCGAATAACGCTGAAGTCCCAGTTGGCCAACGCGCAAGCATTGGCTGAACAGAACACAAAACTTCGAAAGGCTGCCGACCACGCCCGTATGGACGCGACCAAATCCAATGAGACGCTACTCAACCGCATTGGCTCTGATCTGCACGACGGACCGGTTCAACTGCTCAGTCTTTTGATCCTCAGGCTTGGAGGCAGTTCTTCCGGCCCGGGGAAAGGTTCGGATTTGCCGAAAAGTACGCCTCAGGAACTTCATCCCTCACGGCTGGCGAGCCAAGTGCTTATGGAGCTGCGCGAACTCTCGACGGGACTTGTTCTGCCAGAGATCGAGAATATGCCGCTCGAAGCGGCGCTTCGTGTTGCTGTGGAACGTCACGAGTATACGACCGGTTCCGTCGTCAGCGCGAGCTATGATGGCCTGCCTGAAAACGTCGCGCATCCATTGAAGATTTGCCTCTACCGTGTTGTTCAGGAGGGGCTGAATAACGCGTTCCGGCATGCTGGGGCACGTGAACAGCGTGTAACTGCTTCGGCCGAGGACAATGTAATTACCGTTATTGTCAGTGATGCGGGACCAAGTGCAAAACAAGATATCAAGACAATGGGACGCAGACATCCTCTGGGGCTTCAGGGTATTCGTAACCGCGTGGAAGCTTTTGGCGGTTCGGTGCAGTTCCAGCAGCGCGGCGGTGATGGCACGCAGTTGATCGTATCTGTCCCGCTGGAAAGCAACTCGGCCTAAGAACGTTCTAGTGGCGCGACATTGGTTCCCTTTGGCCGCCGACCTCGAGCTTCTGGGCGGCAATGAGAACTTCCAGCCGATTTCGGGCATGCAGTTTCTGCATCAGAATTGTCATGTAATTCTTGACGGTCTTCTCTCCGATGCCCAGCCCAACGGCAATTTCGCGATTTGTAAACCCTCGCAGCAGTAGGCGAACGATCTGCTCCTCACGTATGCTCAACTTGATGGGACCCGCAGACATCCGTCGCAAAGAAGCAATTCTCAAGGCCTCGACGACCTTGCAGGCAAAACTTGGAGTGATGTAGGTTTCGCCACTATGGGCCGCCCTTACGCCTTGAATGAGTTCTTCGGCGCTGCTGCCCTTCAAGATATAACCGCTGGCACCGGCGTTGAGAGCCCGCACTGCATAGTCGCTTGCAGTCATGGCGGTGAACGCCACCACTTTCGTGCCGCCTGATTTCGTGACGATCTCGGTAATTACATCAAAGACGTTGCCGGGCATGAACAGGTCGAGGACCATAACGTCCGGACGCAGCTTTTTGTTTATTTGAAGCGCATCATCGGCAGTTGCCCCCTTGGCGACGACCGTAAAATCGTCATTCACTTCAAAGAGATTGACCACGCCTGCCAGCAACAGCGGATGGTCGTCGACCAACGCGATCGATATTGAACCCATGATTATGCCCTCACTTTGCCTTTGCGGCTTTTGTGGCTGTATTAGGCACTTATTTGGCCGTTCTGTCCTTAAACAATTGGGACTAACCAAAATCGATGGCCTGAAAGCATTGAAATAAGGAGGTGGCGGGAACTGACAGGGATTGCGTCAAATCTTCCTATGTCGTCGCCCACAGCCGGTGACATGGCAAGCGGATATGAGCATTGGGTTCAGGGAATCGTAAAGATACTGATCTGATCCGTGATGCCGCGAAGAGTAACGGTTTGCGACATCGGCTTGAGACCACGATCCATAAGGACATGGGAAACACGCGGATCGTTGAGAACCGAACCAGTGGCGAATATCTCGTGCGAGGTTGCAAGGTGCTGGACCCGCGAAGCAATGTTAACAGTTTGCCCGAAATAATCCTGGCGCTCGTTGAGGCTGACAGCTATGCACGGCCCTTCGTGAATGCCGATTTTCAAGAGCAGGTCTTCGCTGTCACGTTCCTTGTT
Organism: Phyllobacterium zundukense; assembly: GCF_025452195.1. Lineage (NCBI taxonomy): Bacteria > Pseudomonadati > Pseudomonadota > Alphaproteobacteria > Hyphomicrobiales > Phyllobacteriaceae > Phyllobacterium > Phyllobacterium zundukense. Next base: position 1,465,372 of record NZ_CP104973.1, read on the forward strand.
TAGTCGCAGCATGGCATCGCGCATCCGCATCGCCGCTACCAATGCCCGGTCGGGTGTTGGAAAGGTCGCCATTACGGCGTCGCCGATCGTCTTTACAACAGCACCTGCCTCTGCGCCGACAATCTCGTTGAGTACGCCAAAATGGGCCTTCACAAGATCGAAGGCAGCCAGGTCGCCCACCCTCTCATAGAGCTCGGTCGAACCGCGAAGATCTGTGAAAAGGAACGTCAGGCTGGTAATACGAAGCTTCTGGTCGACGTCGATGGTATCGGTGCGATAAATATCGCGGAATGTCTGATTCGAAAGTAGAGACTTGGCGGTAAGGAAGGGGCGGCGTTTGCCCAGCATTGTGTGAAGAGCATCATTGGCCAGGCACACCGATGGGAGCGTGCGAACGTCGGTATGATTCTCGACTGATATCCGCAAGGGGCCCGGCCGCAAGGTGATGGTCTCGCTGTGACGATGCGCGCGGTCAAATACCAGCGATACGGTCTGCCGCTCTTTGGTCGGTTCGCCCGTCAAGTCCAAAAATTGAGCGGCGTGGGTTACCGGTTCAAAGACGATAATGAAGGCTCGTGGCAAATGCAGCGATATAACCGCCTTTTCTCCGGGGGGCAGCTCAAGCGACTCAACAATGAACTCGTCGACTTTTTCCTCAAAATCGTCGTCCGGTAAATCGACTCCCGAGCCCCAGTACACCTGACGGAAATATTCTACGACGGGCAGTTGGTGGGGATTGTGGGCCTCGATATGGCGTATACGCGGCGTTACGGTGAAGGTAACTTCTACCATTTCGTCGAGCGTCGGCTCGTAGCCTGCAGCACAGAGCGCACAGGTGTATTCATCGCTTTGCACGGTCTTGAGCGAGGTATTTGCATCAAGAACGCCGCCGCAGCCAGGGCAAAGAACATTCCACGACATTTCGAACAGGCCGAGACGTGATGCCTGCAGGAAGGCGCTGATCGTCTGCTCTTCGTCAAGTTGTTCGCTGGCTGCGAAGGCCAGCGCATTGATGCGGCTTAGCTTGCGATCCGGCGCTTCGCGCACGAGCCGTTCCAGGGCATCGACAACGCGGGGCGTGGCCGATTGACGGAGCATTGCGAACAAAGGCTGAGCTTCACTCATAGAAAGTATTCTACACCGAAATCGGTGGGCGGACAGCGAATTCGTGGCAAGTGATGGCGGAGAGGGAGGGATTTGAACCCCCGATGGAGTTGCCCCCATGCCGCATTTCGAGTGCGGTGCTTTCAACCACTCAGCCACCTCTCCGCGTGAGGGATATGATATCCCCGATCCATTTGCCGGATGTGGAACCCGGCTGATGCCGCGATGCCCCGAAGGGCTCGGCTTGAGCGTGCGACCGGCTAGATAGCGGGCAAAGCTTCAGGATACAAGAGTAATTTGCGTTAAATTTCTTGACTCAGCGCCGAACCTGATCCTATAAGCGCCCGTCAACTGGCGTGGGGGATTCTCCGCGCCGTTTGTTTTTGAATTCGGGCGCCTTTATTCGTATGCGTAAGAGTGCCTTTCGATCAATCTGTCACGACTGACAAAAAGACGGTTATTGCCGAAAAACGGCACTAAACCGAACCGAACTCCGAAAGGGAAAAAATGTTCGCAGTCATCAAGACCGGTGGTAAGCAGTATCGCGTTGCCGCCAATGACCTGTTGAAGGTCGAGAAAGTTGCCGGCAACGCCGGTGATATCGTTGAATTCGCCGAAGTTCTGATGGTTGGCATCGGAGCTGATGCAACTATCGGTGCTCCTGTTGTCGGTGGTGCGCTGGTTACAGCCGAAGTCGTCGAGCAGGGCCGCGCACGCAAGGTCATCGCCTTCAAGAAGCGTCGTCGCCAGAATTCCAAGCGTACGCGCGGTCATCGTCAGGAGTTGACGACGATCCGTATCTCGGAAATCCTGACCGATGGCGCGAAGCCTTCCAAGAAAGCTGCTGAAAAGCCGGCGAAGAAGGAAGCTGCTCCGAAGGCTGAAGCTGCTGCTGCGGACGCAAACGAGACGAAAGCCGCCCCAAAGGCCAAAGCTGCGCCGAAGAAGGCTGCTGCCAAGACTGAGAAGCCCGCATCGGGCGAATAAGAACAAGATTTAGAGGAGCAATCCGATGGCACATAAAAAAGCTGGTGGTTCGTCACGCAACGGTCGTGATTCCGAATCCAAGCGCCTTGGCGTGAAGAAGTTTGGTGGCGAGAAGGTTCTTGCTGGCAACATTCTCGTGCGTCAACGCGGAACCAAATGGCATCCCGGCGTCAACGTTGGCCTGGGCAAGGATCACACCCTGTTTGCACTTGAAGCAGGCACTGTTTCCTTCCGCACCAAAGCCAACGGCCGTAGCTACGTGTCGATCGTCAACCCGATCGCCGAAGCAGCAGAATAGCCGGTCCTGCTTGAAGCACCGGCGTCCCATCGGACCCGGTGTATGGCAACTGCCAAAAGATCAAAGGGGAGATGGGATAACCACCCATCTCCCCTTTCGTGTCTGGAGGATAGACAAATGGTTGCTGAAATACTGGAAGACGATGAGGAACGGCTGGATCTGATAGACTGTCCCGTTCTCGTTACGGAACGTCTCGTTCTGCGAGCGCCACGTAACGAGGACGTCGATGCAATTGCCCGTCTCGCCGATAATCTTCACGTAGCCGAAATGCTTTCCCGCATGCCGCACCCCTACACGAAGGAACATGCGGTAGATTTCGTACGGCGCGCCAATGCGGGCGAGATCGGCAAATGCGTCTATGCCATTACATTGGCGCAATCGGGCACGTTCATTGGTTGCTGCGGTATAAATTATCGTCGCAACAAGGATGAACATGCGCCTTACCGCAAGGAAGAGTTGGAGATCGGCTACTGGCTGGGCGAATCCTACTGGGGCAAGGGTTATGCAACCGAAGCCGCGCATGCGCTGGTCGATCTGGTGTTCAGGGCAACACAGGTCGAAAAGCTCTATGCGTCCTGCCGCGTCTCCAATATAGCATCACGCCGGGTAATCTATAAAAGTGGTTTCCAGTATACCAACACGGGTATGATGGATTCGATTACTGCCGGGAACGTTCCTGTCGAGCGTTATATGCTTGACCGGAGGACGTGGATTGGTCTGCGCAGCTGGACATCATGATTTCTTACTGGTCGTCTCCAACATCGAGACGACCAGTTTTCATTTCGAGGATTTTACTGTAATGCCTCGGAGCATCAAAAGGACTGAACTTTCATGAAATTCCTTGATCAGGCGAAAGTCTATATCCGTTCCGGCGACGGTGGTGCCGGTTCGGTGTCGTTTCGGCGCGAGAAGTTTCTCGAGTTCGGCGGTCCCGACGGTGGCGATGGCGGACGTGGTGGCGATGTCTGGGCAGAAGCAGTCGATGGCCTCAACACGTTGATAGATTATCGCTATCAGCAGCACTTCAAGGCCAAAACCGGCATGCACGGCATGGGGCGCAACATGACCGGCGGCAAAGGTGCCGATGTTGTTCTGAAGGTACCGGTTGGAACGCAAATATTCGAAAACGACAACGAAACTCTGATCTGCGATTTCACTATTGTCGGCCAGCGATTTCGTCTTGCAAAGGGTGGCAATGGCGGCTTCGGCAACGCGCATTTCAAGACATCGACCAACCAGGCGCCTCGCCGCGCCAATCCCGGCCTCGAAGGCGAGGAGCGCAATCTTTGGCTTAGGTTGAAGCTGATCGCCGATGCCGGGCTTCTTGGCAAGCCCAATGCCGGGAAATCAACGTTCTTGGCCAGCGTCACTGCTGCCAAACCAAAGATTGCCGATTATCCGTTTACAACGCTCCATCCCAATCTGGGCGTTGCGCGCATCGATGCCAGAGAATTTGTCATCGCAGATATTCCTGGCCTGATCGAGGGCGCTCATGAAGGGGTGGGGATTGGTGACCGGTTCCTTGGGCATGTCGAGCGTACTCGCGTCCTTCTACACCTTGTTTCGGCACAAGAAGAGAATGTCGCGGAAGCCTATAATACCGTCCGGACGGAACTCGAAGCCTATGGAGCGGGACTAGCCGACAAGCTGGAGATCGTGGCGCTCAGTCAGATCGATACGCTTGACACTGCGGCGCGCAAGAAAAAGGTTGCAGCGCTCAAGAAGGCGGCCGGCCGAGAGCCGATGCTGTTGTCATCCGTCAGTCGCGAGGGCGTTGAACCAGTGATGCGCGCGCTGTCTGCAATCATTCTTGAATCGCGTCAGTCGGAAACTCCTGTCGAGGCCGATAACCGCTTCAAATATTGAGTCGTAAAATGTCCGTGGAATCAGTCCAACTTCGAGATGGCGAAGAGCAAGTGAATTCACTACCGAAGCTTGCGTCCTATCGCCGGATAGTTGTCAAGATTGGCTCGGCCTTGCTCGTTGATCGTGTCACCGGCCTCAAGCGTGATTGGCTTGAGAGCCTTGGCACCGACGTTGCGGCGTTAAGCGCATCGGGCGTCGAGATGCTGATTGTATCCTCCGGTGCGATCGCGCTTGGCCGGACGGTGCTAGGGTTGCCCAAGGGCGCATTGCGGCTCGAAGAAAGCCAGGCCGCAGCTGCCGCCGGCCAGATCGAATTGGCCAAAGCTTATGCCGAGGTCTTGAGCCACCACAAATTGCGTGCCGGCCAGATTCTCTTAACCCTTGCCGATACTGAAGAACGCCGCCGCTATCTCAATGCGCGCGCGACAGTAGGGACTTTGTTGCGATTGAAGGCAGTTCCTGTCATCAACGAAAATGACACGGTTGCGACCACCGAAATCCGCTATGGCGACAACGACCGGCTTGCTGCACGGGTTGCGACCATGATGGGCGCGGACCTCCTGATCCTGCTTTCAGATATCGATGGGCTCTATACTGCGCCACCGCACCAGGATCCGCATGCGCAATTTTTACCTGTCGTCGAGGCGATTACGCCCGATGTCGAAGCGATGGCTGGTGCAGCTGCATCGGAATATTCGCGCGGCGGCATGAAAACCAAGCTGGATGCGGGCAAGATCGCGAATGCCGCGGGAACGGCCATGATCATCGCATCGGGCACGCGGCTAAACCCGCTGGCCGCCATCGACCGAGGTGAACGGTCAACGATGTTCAAAGCCAGCTTGACGCCGGTCAATGCCTGGAAAACCTGGATATCCGGCAATCTTGAACCATCCGGGCGGCTGGTGATCGACGAGGGTGCGCTTGTCGCTCTCAAATCCGGCAAGTCATTGCTTGCTGCCGGTGTTCGCGAAGTTGCGGGCCAGTTCACACGGGGCGATACAGTCGCTGTGTTCGGACCCGATGGTCGTGAGGCTGCTCGCGGACTTGTTGCCTACGACGCTGCCGATGCCGTAAAGATTGCGGGGCGCAAGACCAATGAGATTGGCACGATTCTCGGTTATGATGCCCGTTCCGCGATGATCCATCGCGATGATCTGGTGGTGCGTGCCGCAAAGCGCGCTGCGACGGCCAAGGAGTAAGAGATGTTGCGACGAGTGGATAAAGACCTGCCGGTTGCCGAATTGATGGCCGAAATCGGCCGCAAGGCACGCGCCGCCGCGCAATCTCTTGCCACTGCGTCTCCTGACAAGAAGACCGAAGCGCTCGCAGCAATGGCAAACGCAGTTGATAGGCGTGCGACCGGTATTCTCGAAGCCAATGACCGCGATATCGAGAACGGCAAAAAAGCGGGCATGTCATCGGCGTTATTGGACCGGCTCAAGCTTGACCATAGCCGGGTTGCCGGGATTTCCGCGAGCATTCGTGCAATAGCCGGTCTCAGGGATCCGGTTGGAGACGTCATTGCCGAATGGGATCGCCCGAATGGCCTGCATATCGAACGCGTCCGCACTCCCCTCGGCGTTATTGGCGTGATCTACGAGAGCCGACCGAATGTAACTGCGGATGCAGGTGCGCTATGCCTCAAATCCGGTAACGCTGTTATCTTGCGCGGCGGGTCGGATTCCGCGCATTCATCAAAGGCTATCCATGAAGCCTTGCTCGAAGGACTAGCAGCTGCTGGCCTTCCGGAGGCTGCGGTCCAATTGGTGCCGACCACCGATCGTGCTGCCGTTGGCGAAATGCTCAAAGGTCTCGATGGAAATCTCGACGTGATCATTCCGCGCGGCGGCAAAAGCCTGGTTGCCCGGGTGCAAGCTGAAGCGCGCGTGCCGGTGTTTGCCCATCTTGAGGGACTTTGCCATCTCTACATCGATGCCTCTGCTGATTTGGCAATGGCGCGCAAGATTGTCATCAACGCCAAGATGCGCCGTACCGGTGTATGTGGTTCGGCCGAGACGCTGCTTGTCGACAGGCTTGTTGCACCAACCCATCTAGTGCCACTGTTGGAAGATCTACAAACTGCGGGCTGCGAAGTGCGCGGAGATGGTGCTGTCAGAAAGTTTTTTGCCAATGTAAAGCTTGCGACCGAAGAAGATTGGTCCACGGAATATCTCGATGCCATCATTTCGGTGAAGCTGGTTGATGGTGTGGACGGCGCGATACAGCATATCAATCGTTACTCCTCGCATCATACCGAAGCTGTCGTTGCCGAAGACCCTCGCGTCGTGGAGCGGTTTTTCAACGAGATCGACTCGGCCATTCTTTTGCATAATGCCTCTACGCAGTTTGCTGACGGTGGTGAATTCGGCATGGGCGCCGAAATCGGAATTGCAACCGGCAAGATGCATGCCAGAGGTCCAGTGGGGGTCGAGCAATTGACCTCGTTCAAATACCGTGTGCGCGGTAACGGCCAGATTCGTTCGTGACAATAAAGGCAAGCTTGCAAAAGACCTTTCCAGGCGTCAGTGAAGCGCATCTGCGCATGCCGTTCGTTGAAAAGGGTATGACGGTGGGGCTGTTTGGCGGTTCCTTCAATCCGCCACACGCAGGTCACGCGCTGGTGACTGAAATTGCACTGCGCCGCCTGAAGCTCGACCAGCTCTGGTGGATTGTCACGCCGGGCAATCCGTTGAAGGATACGCGCCATCTGGCGCCATTGGCAGAGCGCCTGGAACGCTGTGAAGAACTGATCCACGACTCCCGCGTCAAAATTACGGCATTCGAAGCCGCCCACAATATCCGCTACACGGCCGACGCGCTGGCTATGATCAAAGGTCGCAACGCCGGCGTGCATTTTGTCTGGATCATGGGCGCGGACAATCTTGCGGACTTCCACCTCTGGCAGCGCTGGCAAAAGATCGCTTTGACATTTCCGATTGCGGTTATCGATCGTCCGGGATCCACTTTGGCTTTCCTTTCATCCCGTGTGGCCAAAACGTTCGGTTATGCCCGTATTGATGAAGATGATGCGTCGATCCTGGCCCGTTCACACGCGCCAGCATGGACTTTCATTCATGGGCCGAGGTCACTGCTATCATCGACGGCCATTCGCAACGGCGTGATGAAACCAAAGACGTGAAGCAACGTTTCAGCGATGTGGCCCTAATTTGGAGCATGACAGTAGCAGCGAGTTAGTTCGATATGACGTCTTGAAACTGTCATGCGACTCTGCCTATCTTATTGGTGTGCAGTATGGGTACAAAACTGCGTTGCGTTGTTCTTAAGGGAAAGGAAATACACTGAGAACAGCATTTCAGAAGAAGGATGCTTTGGCACCTTCACCGGCAGAGATGAACGGTATCAATTCCGTATCTCTTGCCCTTCAATCGGTCCTTGCCAGTCTTGAAGACGCAAAGGCTGAAAATATTATCCCCATCGACCTTCGAGGCAAGTCCGTCATTGCTGATCATATGATCATCGCATCGGGACGTTCGCATCGTCATGTAGCGGCGGTTGCAGACCAACTTTTGCGTGCTCTGAAAGAGAGCGGGCATGGCAACAATGCCAAAATCGAAGGTCTTTCTGGCGGCGATTGGGTGTTGATCGACACAGGCGACATCATCATCCATATTTTCCGTCCCGAAGTACGTGAGTTCTACAATCTCGAAAAGATGTGGCAGGCTCCCGAACTCGACGGAGAGACCGTTCACTAGCAGGCGGATCGGAGTGTCGACCAACACGACGCTCTGAACGGTTGATAGACATCACCGGTCGCAGACCGGAGGAGTGCTTTCGGCCCAACTATAGGCCTGAAGGCAGGAGTGTATAATGCGAATTACTGTCTTTGCCGTGGGCCGGATGAAGTCTGGCCCCGAACGGGAGTTGGCAGATCGCTATTTGGACCGCTTGAAAAAGACGGGTGTTCCGCTCGGGCTGGAATTCACATCCGTTGTCGAAGTTGCCGAAAGCAGAGCGCCGCAGGCGGAACTGCGCAAGCAGGAAGAGTCTGCGAAAGTTCTGGAGGCACTCGACCAAGGCGGCGTCCTCATTCTGCTGGACGAGCGCGGGAAGACGATGCCCTCAGAGGCCTTTGCGGCATCGGTTGCGCGGTTTCGTGATGATGGCAAGCGCCAGCTCCTCGTGGCGATTGGCGGTCCTGACGGACACGACGCTTCACTGAGGGATCGTGCCGATATCGTTTTGGCACTTGGCGCGATGACGTGGCCGCACCAGATCGTTCGCATTCTTGTCGCAGAACAACTTTACCGGGCAACGACAATCCTCGCGGGTCATCCCTACCATCGCATCTGAAACCCATTCAGCTCGCATTCATGCCCACAACTCATAATGGCGCTCCAGTGATCATTACGAAAATATAATGATCTCAATACTTTTCAGGCGAACCGCTCATCTCCATTTCTTGCTAAGATGGATCGGGAAAAGTGTCGTTCGTCGGCGCAACAAGGTGGACGGTTGATGAGCAAAATAGCCAAGCAAGGCAAGGCATCTCCTGCCGAGTCGAACGTGACCTTCATTCCGGCCACTCTAAAGCCGGATCGAAAAAAGAAGCCGTCCCGCCTGTGGATATGGCTGCCTGTTGTCCTCGCCATTGCGGGGACAGGTTACTACGCGTGGGCAAACTACAGCGCATCAACGGCGAGTACTGGCGTTATCACGCAAGCGGTCGTACGGGGTGACATCGAGAATGCAGTCACCGCCGTCGGCACGCTCGATTCAATCAAGTCGGTCGATGCCGGCGCTCAGGTGTCCGGACAGCTCAAGGTGCTGCACGTCGAGATTGGCGATACGGTCACCCAAAATCAGCTTATTGGCGAGATCGATCCTGCCACCATACAAAACAGGATTGAAATCGATCAGGCGGAGCTAGCCAATCTGCAGGCGCAGCTGATTTCGAAGAACGCGCAGCTGGTGCTGAAGCAGGCCAATATCGAGCGCCAGCGCAATCTGGTGGCGACCCGCAGCGTTTCACAATCTACGCTGGATCAAGCTATCGCCGACCTCGCGGCGGCCGAGGCGGATGTGAATGCCCTGGCAGCACAGATACGCAAACAGCAGGCGACATTGGCAGGCGATCAGGTCGATCTCGGTTACACGAAGATATATGCGCCCATGGCTGGCACGATCGCTGCTGTCCCGGTTAAAGAGGGCCAGACTCTGAATGCTAGCCAAACTGCGCCGACGATCGCAACGATTGCGGATTTGTCGACGATGACGGTGAAGGCTCAAGTCTCGGAGGCTGATGTCAGCAAGCTCAAGATCGGCATGGACGCCTACTTCACTTTGCTGGGCCAGCCAGGCAAGCGTTACAAGGGAAAATTGCGGCAGATCCAGCCGACCCCGGATATCCAGAACAATGTCGTGCTCTACTATGCTTTGTTTGATGTTCCGAACCCTGATGGCGATCTTATGATTTCAATGAGTGCGCAGGTATTTTTTGTGCAGTCGGCCGCAAACAACGTGCTTGTGGTGCCAAGTTCGGCAGTTAGTCCTTCCGAAGGATCGCGTCGTGCGGGAAACAGTGACGAGCGCAAGGCTGAGATTACGGTCGTGACGAGCTCAGGCACCCAGGAAACTCGCGAGGTAGAGGTAGGTGTCCGCAACCGCGTCATTGCCGAGATCAAGAGCGGGCTGAGGGAAGGGGAACTTGTGGTCGTCGGCCAGGGAGGCGAAAGCAACGGCGCAAGCACGAGCCGTAATTCCGGCAATCGCTCGCAGCGCGGCATGCGTATGCCGCCGATGTTCTGACGATGACCGCCCTCATCTCGCTGAGAGACATCAGCAAAACATATCACAATGGCGACCTTGCCGTTGAGGTTCTTCATGGTATATCGCTTGATATCGAGGCGGGCGAGTTTGTCGCAATCATTGGCCAATCCGGTTCGGGCAAGTCGACGCTGATGAATATTCTCGGCTGTCTCGACCAGCCTACGAGCGGTGATTATCTGCTCGATGGCGAACACGTTTCTGGCTTTGAACCTGATGAACTTGCCGGATTGCGCAGGCGCACGTTTGGCTTTGTCTTCCAAAGTTATAATCTTATCCCGACCGCCAGTGCGCAGGAGAACGTCGAAGTCCCAGCGGTCTATGCAGGCGCGTCAGCTCGCGACAGGCATGACCGGGCAGAGGCACTGCTTAGCTCACTGAAGCTTGGCGACCGGCTCGATCACCGTCCGAACCAGCTTTCCGGCGGTCAGCAGCAACGTGTCTCTATCGCCCGGGCTTTGATGAATGGCGGTCGGGTCATCCTTGCGGACGAACCGACCGGCGCGCTCGACAGCCAGAGCGGCGACGAAGTCATGGCGCTGCTTCGTAGCATGAACGAGAGTGGTCACACGATCATCGTCATTACCCATTCACGCGAAGTTGCAGAACAGGCCGACCGACTTATCGAATTGCGCGACGGCCGTATTATCTCGGACCGGACCAAAAAGGGTCGCAGCAATCCCGAGGCCGCAACAGGACTCAAGCAAAGGGCTTTTGAGGGTGTTGCCGCAATCGCCGATATTTCCGAAGCTATCAAAATGGCCTTCCGTGCATTGCGGGCCAACCTGTTCCGCACGATTCTCACATTGCTCGGGATCGTCATCGGCGTCGGTTCTGTTGTGGCCATGCTCGCTATCGGCACGGGTGCGCAGAACTCTGTACTCGACCGGATTTCCTCGATGGGATCTGATCTTTTGGTGATCCGCCCGAACATGACTAATTTCCGCGGTGGTACGGGTGGTAGCGTCGTAACCCTGATTCCGGCCGATGCGGATGCCATCCTCGAACAGCCAAATGTTGCTTTCGCTGTTCCGGAAATGACGAGCACGGTGACGGTACGTTATGGGAATGTCGATTATCAGACGACGGCCAATGGTACGGTTCCGCAGTTTACGCAGGCGAAATCCTGGACTGTGGGTAAGGGCGAGTTCATCAATCAGGATGACATGACCAATTACGCCCCGGTAGCAGTGCTTGGTCAAACCGTGGTCAAGACGCTCTTTGCCGATGGCACGGACCCGATTGGCAAGTATGTGCTCGTCAACAAAATTCCATTCCAGATCATCGGCGTGATGAGCGAAATGGGCGCAGGCATGGGCGGCAACGATCAGGACGATACGGTTCTGGTTCCCCTGACGACTGGAAGCATGCGGCTTTTCGGCCAGCGCAACGTGCGGACGATTACGGTGCAGGTAAAGGACGGCTCGGCGATCGACGCCACGCAGGAGACGATCCAGTCGCTTTTGGACAAGCGTCACCAGAGACAGGACACCCTCATTACCAATATGGCGTCCATTCGCGAAGCCGTCACCGAGACATCAAATACGCTGAAGCTGTTTCTTGGCGCTGTTGCGGCAATTTCGCTCCTCGTCGGCGGAATCGGGGTCATGAACATCATGTTAGTAAGTGTCACAGAGCGCACTCGCGAGATCGGCGTTCGCATGGCAACGGGTGCGCGGCGTCGCGATATTCTGCTGCAGTTCATAATAGAGGCACTTGTGGTTTCCGCGATCGGTGGGGCGATTGGCGTCGCGGCAGGCATCGGAACTGGGGTGCTGGCAAAGCTTCTCGGTGCGCCGATCAGCTTCACGATCGGGCCGGTGGCGCTAGCTTTTGCCTGTTCATTCTTGACGGGGCTCGTCTTCGGGTACCTGCCGGCCAGGAACGCCTCGCGGCTTCAGCCGGCAGTAGCACTCAGCTCAGAGTAAACGCCTAAAAGTCGAGTTCAAGTTCGACGCCATTGTCACGCCGGCGGCGAGGGTACCGGTCGTCGTATCGGTCATCTTCCCGGTACCTGTCTCGGCCGCGTCTGGAATCAGTGAAGACCGCAGCGCAACCCTTATCTACCCAGATAGCGCCGCGATTGTAGCCCCAGCTGTCGCCAGCTATACAAGGTCTCTTGGAAATCTGCTTTGCAATGCGCGGACGGCGCATGTCGGCATCGCATTCCCTGTATCTGAACTTACGCGATTCGCATCTGACGGAATCTTGCGCCTGTGCAGGCGACACAGGCAAGAATTGCGCGCCGCCAAAGACTACAGCAAACGCCAGGATATATCGGTACATTTTTCCCTCTCCGATACCGTTTCGACTCACCATTATGGTGTACGATTTTAAAGTCGAGTTGGCGACTTTTGTTCCGCGGTGGTTAATCATTATTTGATCGATGAAACTGTTCCTTGTTCAGGAGAAGCTCGCGTTTTCATGGTTCACCATATCGGAAATGAAATTGGAGACCGCAGCGATGCGGCGAAGCGTACGGACGGATTCGTGGTAGGCCAACCAATAAGATCGGTGAATGGTGCGTTCCGGCAGGACCGGCACGAGATCGTCGTGCTCGCGGGCAATGAACATGTGAAGTATTCCGATGCCTGCGCCAGCCCGCACCGCCTCGACCTGTCCAAGCGCGCTTGAAATTTCAAAGGCTGCTTTCCAGTCACGCGTGATTTCAGACGCGTAGTTCAGTGACGGACTGATGACGAGGTCATCGACGTATCCCACAAGGCGATGCGCCGAGAGTTCCTCCACCGTCTGCGGCGCCTTGCGCTCGGCCAGGTAGGAACGGCTGGCGTAGAGGCCGAGGCGGTAATCGACCAGCTTGCGCGCTACGAGGCGTCCCTGATCGGGGCGATCGACCGTGATTGCGATGTCGGCTTCGCGCCGGGAAAGCGAGAACGATCGGGGAACCGGCACCAACTGTATTTTCAGATCTGGATAGCGGGCTGTGAGCAACGCCAATCTCGGTGCCAGGAAGGTAACGCCAAACCCATCCGGCGCTCCAATCCGAACTGACCCGGAGATGGCGACGTCAGCATCGCCGAGTGAAGAGCGGACGGATAGCATTTCCGCTTCCATACGTTCTGCAGACAACAGAAACTCCTCGCCTGCGTGCGTGAGTTCACATCCATTGGTCCGCCGGGTGAGAAGCTTTGTATTAAGATCGTTCTCCAGTGCTGTCAGCCGGCGCGCAACTGTCGCGTGGTTAAGCCCTAGACGTTTTGCCGCCCCGAGAATCTGTCCGGACCGTGCAACAGCCAAGAAAATACGTACGTCGTCCCAATTCATAAAAGCCCCCCGCCTAGAGTCCTACTTCAATTTTTGCACAACGGATACGCTTTTGCTTGGCTTGCAATAAAGTTTTTGAAGCGCGATGATGGCTACAACAGAAATCAACTATTTGCAGGGAGGTTCGTTATGCGTGAGGTAGGACATTTTATCGGTGGCAAGCATGTCGCCGGAACCAGTGGTCGCACGACCGAGATTTTCCAACCAATGGATGGAACTGTTCAGGGCCGCGTTGCACTTGCGACACCGGCGGAAGTCCGCGCCGCCGTTGAGAATGCGAAAGCTGCGCAGCCCGCCTGGGCTGCAACCAACCCGCAGCGCCGGGTGCGTGTCATGCGCAAGTTCCTCGAATTGGTGGAAGCCGAATATGACTCTTTGGCCGAACTTCTGGCGCGCGAGCATGGCAAGACAATCCCTGATGCCAAGGGTGATATCCAGCGCGGTCTGGAAGTGGTCGAGGTGTGCCTCGGTGCGGCGCATATGCTAAAGGGCGAGTTTTCCGACAGCGCCGGAACCGGTATCGACGTCTATTCAATGCGACAGCCTCTCGGGGTAGTTGCCGGCATCACCCCGTTCAATTTTCCTGCAATGATCCCGCTATGGAAAGCTGGCCCCGCAATCGTGTCTGGTAACGCCTTTATTCTGAAGCCTTCGGAACGCGATCCGGGCGTACCTATGCGTCTTGCAGAGCTTTTCATCGAGGCGGGACTTCCCGCGGGCATCTTCAACGTCGTGAATGGCGACAAGGAAGCGGTCGATGCGATCCTTGACGACCCGGATATCAAGGCTGTGGGCTTTGTCGGCTCAACCCCGATTGCTCAGTACATTTACACTCGCGCGACGGCGAATGGCAAGCGCGCCCAGTGCTTTGGCGGCGCCAAGAATCACATGATCATTATGCCGGATGCCGATATGGACCAGACCGTCGATGCACTGATTGGTGCTGGATATGGTTCTGCCGGCGAGCGGTGTATGGCCATTTCCGTGGCGGTACCAGTTGGCAAGGACACGGCTGATCGCCTTGTCGAGCGGCTGATCCCGCGTGTGGAAAGCCTCAAGGTTGGCCCATCGACTGACACATCGGCCGATTATGGTCCGGTTGTCACCAAACAGGCGCTGGAGCGCATCCAGGGGTATGTGAATCTCGGCGTGGAAGAAGGTGCCAAACTCGTGGTCGATGGTCGTGGTTTCACGATGCAAGGCTATGAGAACGGTTTCTACATGGGCGGCTGCCTGTTCGATCACGTGACGCCAAACATGCGGATCTATAAAGAAGAAATCTTCGGGCCGGTTTTGGGTATCGTTCGAGCCGACACTTACGAGGACGCGATCCGTCTGCCAAACGAACATGAATACGGCAATGGCGTTGCAATTTTCACGCGTGATGGCGACGCGGCTCGCGACTTCGCCTCTCGGGTTCAGGTGGGAATGGTCGGTATCAATGTGCCGATCCCGGTTCCGATTGCCTATTATACCTTCGGCGGCTGGAAAGGCTCTGGTTTCGGCGATCTCAACCAGCACGGACCGGATGCGTTCCGCTTCTACACCAAGACCAAGACGGTCACGTCTCGCTGGCCTTCCGGCGTCAAGGACGGTGCCGAGTTCGTTATTCCTACGATGAAATGAAACAAGAATGCCGCCGGTCTCCGGCGGCATTTTTTGTCTAAGGTGCCAGGGTACGTAAATGGTCAATAAGTTTGGTGGCCTCTTCAGACGCTCGATCGGGTGCGCCGGCAATGATTGCTTCTATCAATGCCTTGTGAGCGCCTCCTGATTGCTGGAGGCTTCCGGGTCTCTGCAAACGGAACCAAAAACGCCGGCTATGGGTTTGAAGCGGTGATGCAAGCCGGGCAGCAAAAGGGTTTTCAGCTGCTTGGCCAAGCACAGTATCGAAAATTTTGTCTGCTATAAGGAATCGACCGACATCGTCAGATGCAAGAGCGGTGCTCATGGCGTCGGCGGCCTCCTTCAATCGCTTGTGGTGGAGAGCTGCACCATAGCGGGCGGCATCACGGGCGAGGACGCGTTCGACCCCCTCTCGGGTGTCCAATATTTTACCAAAATCCTGCAAATTGAGCGGGGCGATGGCGATGCCGGAACGGGGCCGGATTTCCATGAGGCCTTCCCAAGCAAGCTTTTGTACTGCCTCACGCACCGGAGTGCGACCCATCCCTGTGATATCCGTCAGCGCCCTTTCGTTGACGATCGAGCCGGGCTCCAATTTCAGTGTTACGATCATCTCTTCCAACTGGCGATAGGCGAGTTCCGCCAGGCTCTCGCCCGTTTGTGCAACCGTGTGGATGGTCGTTTGATACATAAGTCGTTCTCTCGGATTGACAGCCATAAAGGTTATAGATATATTTGTGATATATCAAGAAGGAGCAAGCGTCATGTGGTCAGGTGTATTTCCGGCAGTTACCAGCAAATTCACGGAGAATGATAGTCTCGATCATGGTGAAATGGAACGCTGCTTTGCACTACTGATGGATGCAGGCTGCGACGGATTGATTGTGGCAGGGTCTCTCGGCGAAGGGCCGATGCTGAGCCATGATGAGAAACTTGAGGTTTTGAAGACTGCGCAGAGCGTTGCCAAGGGCAAGCCCGTGCTCCTGACCATCAATGAAGCGGCAACGCGTGATGGTGCCGCGCTGGCAAAACGTGCTGCCAAAGCTGGTGCAGACGGCCTGATGCTCGTTCCAAGCCCGATCTACCACACAGACCCCGAAGAAACAGTGACGACGCTGAAAGCCGTGGCGGCGGCGGGCGGCTTGCCTGTGATGATCTATTCCAATCGCATCGCTTACCGCGTCGACGTAACGAGTGAAATCCTGACGGAACTTGCGTCGGATCAGCATTTCGTCGCGATCAAGGAATCCTCTGATGACGTTCGCCGCACGACAGATATCATCAACATGTTCGGTACCCGGTATGACCTCTTTACCGGTGTAGACAATCTCGCGTTTGAAGCGCTGACCGCAGGCGCGATCGGTTGGGTTGCTGGCCTGGTCACCGCTTTTCCGAAGGAAACTGTTGCTATATACAAACTGGTCATGGCTGAACGCTATGCGGAAGCGCTGGAAATTTATCGCTGGTTCCGCCCGCTTCTCGACCTCGATGTTTCCACATACCTCGTCCAGAACATTAAATTGGCGGAAGTGCATGAAATCGGCACCAATGATCGAGTCCGCCTGCCGCGTCAGCCGCTTCGCGGCGAACGCCGCGCTGCTGTCGAGAAGACCGTCATGGACGCGATCGCATCCCGCCCGAAACTCCCTGCGCTCTGAGCCAGTCGGCCGATTGATGGGCCAACGTTCGGACACAAAGGAAATTGTTATCATAGGTGCCGGCATTGTCGGCATCGTCGTTGCTGCCTATCTCGCCGAAATGGGACACAAGGTGCTTGTCATCGACAGGCAGGGTATCTGTGAAGGGACAAGCTCCGGCAACGCCGGGGCATTGGCATTTTCCGATATTCTTCCCATGGCTTCGAAGGGCATTCTTGCCAAGGTGCCGGGTTGGCTTATCGACCCCCTCGGACCATTCTCAATTCGCCCATCATATCTGCCGAAGCTCGCACCGTGGCTCTACCGGTTCTGGCGCGCCAGCCGTGCTAATGCACTGGAGCGGACCGTTCAGGCGCAGGGCGCACTCATGCGGCTTGCCAAGCCGGAAATGCTCGGTCTGATGGAGCGGGCGGGTATTAGCGGCATGGTACGTGAGGATGGCTCACTTGAACTCTATGAAAGCGAAGAAGAACTGAACGCAGCCTTGCCGGGCTGGAATGCCCGAAAGAGAGCCGGCATTGCCTTTGAGCATCTGCGCGGCGGGGAGCTTGCCACAAGCCAACCTGGTCTCGCATCGCGCTTTGTCGCGGGCACCTTTGTGCCTGGATGGAAGACGGTTAGTGATCCCCAACATGTGGGTAAGGGTTTGTGGGCTTACGCAGCTCGTTTTGGCGCTGAATTTCTGCAAGCCGAGGTCAGGGCTGTTACGGCAAGCGAAAAAGGTGCGACGATCCAGCTGGCAGACGGCATAAGTATTGAAGCTGCAAAAGTGATTGTTGCCGCCGGCGCATGGTCGCACCAGCTGGCAAAGGGTTTGGGTGATGCAATTCCTCTGGAGACCGAGCGCGGCTACAATACAACTTTGCCCGTGGGGGCGTTCGATCTCAAGCGCCAGCTAATTTTTTCGGGCCACGGCTTTGTGGTAACGCCACTCCAAACCGGTATCCGCATCGGCGGCGCAGTCGAATTTGGTGGACTGGATCTGCCACCTAACTATAAACGATCCGACGCGATGTTGACGAAGGCGAAAATATTTATGCCCGACCTCGATACTTCGGGCGGCAGGCGGTGGATGGGATATCGGCCGTCCGCGCCGGATTCATTACCGGTTATCGGCTATGCAAGAACCAGCAAGAATGTTCTCTATGCTTTTGGCCATGGTCATCTTGGACTGACACAGTCGGCAGCGACAGGACGCTTGATCATGGATCTTATTGTTGGAGCGAAGCCTTCAATTCCGATCGGACCATTCAGCCCGCAACGTTTCTAAGGAGTATCATGGCGCGCCATTCCTTTTTCTGTGTCGATGGTCATACTTGCGGCAATCCAGTGCGTTTGGTGGCCGGTGGCGGCCCCAATCTTTCCGGTTCGACGATGATGGAAAAGCGGGCACATTTCCTGGCGGAATTCGACTGGATCCGTACAGGACTGATGTTCGAGCCGCGGGGGCATGACATGATGTCCGGCTCAATCCTTTATCCACCCACCCGTGACGATTGCGATGTGGCGGTGCTTTTCATCGAAACGTCTGGCTGCCTGCCCATGTGCGGCCATGGTACGATCGGTACCGTGACGATGGCGATCGAACACGGCCTGATAACACCGAAGACACCAGGTATCCTCAAGCTCGATACACCCGCCGGGCTTGTGGTCGCGGAGTACGAACTAGACGGCCAGTACGTCTCCAGTGTGCGGATTACGAATGTTCCCGCATTTCTCTATGCCGAGAAGCTGGAAGTCGAATGTCCGGATCTAGGAACGTTGTTCGTCGATATTGCCTATGGCGGGAACTTCTATGCGATCGTCGATCCCCAGGAGAATTTCACGGATATTGCCGACTATCGAGCGCTCGATCTTATGGGCTGGAGTCCGACACTCCGAGAGCGCCTCAACGAGCGCTATTCGTTTCAGCATCCGGAAAAGCACGATATCAATACCCTCAGCCATATCCTTTGGACCGGCGCAGCGACGCAACCAGAAGCACACGCACGCAACGCGGTTTTCTATGGGGATAAGGCTATCGATCGTTCGCCATGTGGAACCGGGACGTCCGCCCGTATGGCGCAATTAGCGGCCAAGGGGAAGCTGAAACCAGGCGATGATTTCGTGCACGAATCAATAATCGGCTCGCTGTTTCATGGCAGGGTCGAAGAGGCCATCAGCGTGGCAGGAAAGCCGGCAATCATTCCGTCGATTGCAGGGTGGGCGCGCATGACCGGATATAACACCATCTTCATAGACGACCGCGATCCCTTTGCTCACGGCTTTGTGGTCAAATAGGCCCTTTTGGATCACTGGAGAATTAAGGCACGACTAGTCAATTCGTCTAACAGGGGCATAAAGGCCGGAATTTCTGTTGCATTGGATGTTAAATTTGGTGAAAATTTCCAGCGAATATATGTCAGCAAATGTAACGTTGTTGTGTCAGCCAAAAAAGCAGTTGCTTTCTCTAACGCAGACGCTAGGTGTAAAGACATTGGGGTAATGGGAACCGGATAAAAAAACCGGATAAAAAACTTCCCAATAAAATGAGGGGTATCGTTGCGATGGAGTACTTCATCCAGCAATCGATCAATGGATTGACGCTTGGTTCGATCTATGGACTGATCGCCATCGGCTATACGATGGTTTACGGAATTATCGGTATGATCAACTTCGCCCATGGCGACGTTTTCATGCTCGGCGCCTTTATGGCGATGATTGTTTTCCTTGCCTTGACTACTTTCATTGGTGGTGTGCCGGTCGTACTGGCACTGCTCCTGATGATGATCGTGGCCATGCTGCTGACGGGGTTGTGGAGCTGGACGATCGAGCGCCTGGCCTACCGTCCCTTGCGCGGCTCGTTCCGTCTCGCACCGTTGATTACAGCGATCGGCATGTCGATCGCGTTGTCGAATTTCGTGCAGGTCACACAGGGTCCACGCAACAAGCCGATCCCGCCGCTCGTCAATGGTGGCATTACCATTTACGGCACGAACATCACCATCGCCTACAAACAGATGGTCATTATCATCGTGACAGTGATCCTGCTTGCCGCGTTCTGGTATCTTGTCAACAAAACTACGCTCGGAAGGGCGCAGCGCTCCTGTGAACAAGACCGCAAGATGGCGGCTCTGCTCGGGATCGACGTGGACAAGACCATTTCCATGACGTTCGTTATGGGTGCCATGCTCGCGGCAGTCGCCGGCACGCTTTATCTCATGTTCTACGGCGTCATTTCCTTCACCGATGGTTTTACCCCAGGCGTCAAAGCTTTCACTGCCGCGGTGCTGGGTGGTATCGGCTCTCTCCCTGGCGCGGTGGTCGGCGGTCTGCTGATCGGTCTGATCGAGGCTCTTTGGTCCGCCTATTTCTCCATCGACTACAAGGACGTTGCCGCATTCTCGATCTTGGCAATCGTTCTGATCTTCCTGCCTTCCGGTATTCTTGGTCGGCCCGAAGTCGAAAAGGTTTAAGCGTATGGCTGTCCAAAAAATAGAACCGGATTCCGTCTTCGCAAAAGCTGTGAAGGAAGGGCTCCTCGCCAGTGCCCTCGCTTTCGGATTGTTCTTTCTGATCGTCGGTTTCCGCACCGATCAGAATATCCGGAATGAGCTTGTTCTCAACCAGCGTTGGGGACTGCTGGCAATCTTCGTGCTTGTCGCAGGTATAGGGCGGTTCTTGCTGACCGCTTACATAACACCCTGGAATGAAGCACGCAGCAAGAACAAGCGTGCTGCAGTCGAGAAAGAACAATCGACCTTTCGTAAGAGTTTTCCGAAGATCGGTTTGGGTCTCCTTCTCGTTTATCCGTTCCTCGTGATTTTGATCCTCTGGGCCTATAACGGTTCGATAATGGGCGGGCTGCAAGGTTCGCTGAAATATGTCGATAATTTCGGCATTCAGATTCTGATCTATGTGATGCTCGCCTGGGGTCTGAATATTGTGGTCGGTCTCGCCGGATTGCTCGATCTCGGTTATGTCGCCTTCTACGCTGTTGGTGCCTATTCCTACGCATTGCTCTCAACCCATTTCGGCTTATCGTTCTGGCTGTTGCTGCCCATGGCGGGCATTTTCGCCGCCCTCTGGGGCATTATGCTAGGCTTCCCGGTTTTGCGCCTACGTGGCGACTATCTGGCGATTGTTACCCTCGCTTTCGGTGAAATCATTCGTTTGGTGTTGATCAACTGGACCGTCGTTACCAAGGGCACGTTCGGTATTTCGGGTATCGCCAAAGCAACCTTGTTTGGCATTCCTTTCACCCCTGGACCAACCGGTTTCGCAGCGCTGCTTGGTCTTCCCAATTCCGGCGTCTACTACAAGATTTTTCTCTACTATCTTATTCTGCTCCTTGCGCTCCTGACTGCGTGGGTCACGATTCGTCTGCGCCGTATGCCGATCGGTCGCGCGTGGGAGGCTTTGCGTGAGGATGAGATCGCCTGCCGCTCGCTCGGCATCAATACGACGACGACCAAACTGACAGCGTTCGCCACCGGCGCAATGTTTGGCGGATTTGCTGGTTCCTTCTTCGCGGCACGGCAGGGATTTGTCAGCCCGGAATCCTTCGTGTTCCTCGAGTCCGCTATCATTCTTGCAATCGTGGTTCTAGGGGGTATGGGATCACTGGTCGGCATCGCTATCGCTGCGGCAGTGATGATCGGCGGCACTGAACTCTTGCGCGAGTTGGAATTCCTAAAGCGCATCTTTGGACCGGATTTCACTCCCGAACTGTATCGTATGCTCTTGTTCGGTCTTGCGATGATCGTGGTCATGGTCTGGAAGCCGCGCGGTTTTGTCGGCAATCGAGAACCGAGTGCCTTCCTGCATAAACGCAAGATGGTGTCCAGCGAGTTTACCAAAGAAGGCCACGGCTGATGGTTTCGGAAGTGCAAAACAATCCCACTGCAATCTTGCGCGTTGAACGGCTCTCGATGAAATTTGGTGGCCTCATCGCGATCAACGACCTGAACTTCGAAGCCAGGCGCGGCGCGATTACTGCCCTTATCGGCCCCAACGGTGCAGGCAAGACCACGGTCTTCAATTGCATAACCGGCTTTTACAAGCCGACCGAAGGTATGCTGACGATGACCCGTCAGAATGGTGAGGAGTATCTTTTGGAACGGATGGCCGATTTCGTCATCACCAAGAAGGCCAAGGTCGCGCGTACGTTCCAGAATATTCGACTGTTCTCGGGGTTGACCGTTCTGGAAAACCTGCTCGTCGCTCAGCACAACCCACTGATGTTGTCGTCTGGTTTTACCATTCTCGGCTTGCTGGGCTTTCCTACTTACAAGAAGGCGGCTTCGGATGCGATCGAGAAGGCCCGTTTCTGGCTGGAGAAGATCAATCTGGTGGAGCGCGCCGACGATCCAGCTGGTGATCTGCCCTATGGCGCGCAGCGGCGCCTTGAGATCGCTCGTGCAATGTGTACGGATCCTGAATTGCTCTGCCTTGATGAACCTGCTGCAGGACTCAATGCTCGGGAGTCCGCTGAACTCAACAAGCTCCTGCTCGATATTCGCGATGAGACCGGGACTTCGATCCTCCTCATCGAACATGACATGTCCGTAGTGATGGAAATCTCCGATCACGTTGTTGTTCTCGAATACGGCACGAAGATCTCGGATGGCACACCTGAGACCGTGAAAAACGATCCAAAGGTCATCGCTGCTTATCTTGGCGTCGAGGACGAAGAAGTGGTCGAACTGATCGAACAGGTGGAAGCTGCTGGTCTTGATGATATTACCGCGGCGGTAGACCTGCTTTCGACCGAGGCGCTACACGAGATTGAGGAAGCTCATCCGGAGATGGCTCCGGCCGCACTTATTCCTTCCGCTCCTGCCAAGGTCAGGCGGGCCAGAGCTACGGCTGCAAATAAGCCCGTTGTAAAGTCCGCCACAGACAAAAGTGCCGCCAAGCCGGCAGCAGCGAGTACCGTGAAATCGAAGCCGGCCAACCCGGCCGCAAAGTCGCCGGTGGCGATCAAACCCGGTGCAACGGCGAACGCACTTGCAGAGCCGCGTGGCGGCAAGGCAGACAAACTTATCGTTATCAAGGGCATCGGACCGGTCAACGAGCGCAAACTCAACGAACACGGAATATTCCACTTCGACCAGATCGCTGCCTGGAAGAAAGCCGACATCATTGCCGCTGAGGCCTATCTTGCTTTTGATGGGCGGATCGCGCGTGAAGACTGGATTGGACAAGCCAAGAAACTGGCAAAGCAGAGCCAGGTAACCCCGGCGCCCAAAAAGACCGGAGGGGCTAAATAATGTCAGAAAAGCAAGCCCTTCTCAGCGTTGAAGGCGTTGAAACCTATTACGGCAATATTCGTGCCTTGAGTGGTGTGACAGTCCATGCGGATCCGGGTGAGATTGTCGCTTTGATCGGTGCCAATGGCGCCGGAAAATCCACCCTGATGATGACGATCTTTGGGATGCCTCGCGCGCGTACCGGACGTGTCGTGTTTGACGGCAAGGACATCACGCAATTGCCGACGCATGAGATCGCGCGGCTGCGGATTGCACAATCACCTGAAGGCCGCCGCATTTTTCCCCGCATGACCGTGCAGGAAAATCTGCAAATGGGTGCGAGCCTCGACAAGCTTGAGTTCTTCGATGAAGATTCGCGCATGGTGTTCGATCTTTTCCCGCGATTGAAGGAACGCATCAATCAGCGCGGCGGCACCCTTTCTGGGGGCGAGCAGCAAATGTTGGCAATCGGGCGGGCGCTTATGGCACGTCCGCGTCTGCTACTGCTGGACGAGCCTTCATTGGGTCTCGCGCCACTGATCATCAAGCACATTTTCGAAGCAAT
The DNA here is from genome assembly GCF_025452195.1 of Phyllobacterium zundukense. Classification (NCBI taxonomy): domain Bacteria; kingdom Pseudomonadati; phylum Pseudomonadota; class Alphaproteobacteria; order Hyphomicrobiales; family Phyllobacteriaceae; genus Phyllobacterium; species Phyllobacterium zundukense. The sequence goes on from NZ_CP104973.1 coordinate 1,488,775, forward strand.
CAAAGAGTTGAACAAGACCACCGGATTGACGGTCTTCCTTGTTGAGCAGAACGCGTTCGGCGCTCTGAAGCTTGCCGATCGCGGCTATGTAATGGTGAACGGAATTGTGACGATGAGCGGATCGAGCGCGGAACTTCTTGCGAATCCGGAAGTGCGCGCTGCCTATCTTGAAGGCGGTCGGCACTAACTGGAGAAAGGCCTCAAGGGGAATATTGCCATGCAGGGCATCTTATACGAAGAACCTTCAATCTGGCTGTTCATACTGGTTACCTGCCTCATGGGCGGCTGGGCCGCGTGGATGGCAGGACGAGCGTGCGCCAAAACATGGCGCCCCTTGGTGTTCGTCATATTCTATATGCTGCTGTTAGGCATCGCCGTCCGGTTCATCCACTTTGCTCTTTTTGGTGGAACGATGTTCACGCTTCACTACTACATCGTGGATACGATTGTGCTGACCATCATCGGAATTCTCGGCTATCGCTATACCCGCACCAACCAGATGGTGCGGCAGTATCATTGGCTCTATGAAAAAAGTTCTCCATTCGCCTGGAAAGAAAGAATGAGAGCTTAACCTATCTCGCTGATGCGAAATGAATCAGCGTGACAACCGCCGGGAAATCGGCAAATGTAATCTTCAAGCGACGAAAAACAAGCCGTCGCGAGGGGTTTGGTAAGTACCTAGAAAATGGGAGTTTTCAAATGAAGAAGTCACTATTATCGGGCGTTGCACTTGCTGCAATGCTCGCCTTGAGCGGCAACGCCTATGCCGATCTTTTGATCGGTGTCGGTGGACCGTTGACCGGACCGAATGCCGCTTTTGGTGCACAATTGCAGAAGGGTGCAGAAGCAGCTATCGCTGAGATCAACGCAGCTGGCGGTATTAATGGTGAGCAGGTCAAACTGTCACTTGGCGATGACGTTTCGGATCCAAAACAGGGCATTTCCGTTGCCAACAAGTTTGTTGCTGACGGTGTGAAGTTCGTTATCGGCCACTTCAATTCCGGCGTTTCGATCCCGGCATCTGAAGTCTATGCTGAAAACGGCATTCTGGAAATCACGCCTGCTGCGACCAACCCGGTCTTCACAGAGCGCAAATTGTGGAACACTTTCCGCACTTGCGGACGGGACGATCAGCAGGGTGTCGTAGCTGGTACGTACATTGCAGAGAAGTTCAAGGACGCCAAGATCGCGGTTGTCCATGACAAGACACCATATGGCCAGGGCCTCGCGGACGAAACCAAGAAGACGCTGAATGCCAAGGGCATGAAGGAAGCAATGTACGAAGGCGTTAACGTCGGCGATAAAGACTTCTCCGCTCTGATCGCCAAGGCCAAGCAAGCCGGTGTTACGGTTCTCTATTGGGGTGGTCTGCATACGGAAGCTGGCCTGATTATCCGTCAGCTTGCTGATCAGGGTCTGAAAGTCACGTTCATCTCCGGAGATGGCATCGTTTCGAATGAACTTGCTTCGATCGCTGGCGATGCGGTTGCGGGTACGTTGAACACGTTCGGCCCGGATCCGAGCAAGAACCCAGCCAACAAGGAACTCGTTGAAAAGTTCCGCGCACAGGGCTTCGAGCCGGAAGCCTATACGCTCTACGCCTATGCAGCAGCACAGGTCATCGCAGACGCAGCGAAAGCCGCGGGATCGAACGATCCTGAGACCGTTGCAAAAACGATGAAGGAAAAGGGTCCCTTCAAGACCGTTCTTGGCGATATCGCTTTTGATGAAAAGGGCGATCCCAAGCTTCCAGGCTACGTCATGTACGAATGGAAGAAGGGCGAAGACGGCAAGTACAGCTATTTCCAGCAATAAGCCTTCCGTTTGAGACAATCAGTGAATGCCCGGCCCGATGCTGGGCATTCACATTGATAACCAGCGCGTTTGTCGTGTTTCGGCGGCGCTTATTAGCCCGCGTAAAATACCAGCAATTTTTACAGCAAGCCTTTCGTTTATCCGCCCAAACCTATGCCGGTGATCAAGCTCCGGATGTGGTAATATAGCCCCACCAATTTTTCGACGTCATTTTAGAATGGAGTTTTGCATGACGAAGCTACTTTTCCCCTGTATGGTTGCAGCAACAATGCTCATATTCACCGGTTCCGCTGGCGCCGACATACTCGTCGGCATTGGGGCTCCACTCACTGGACCGAATGCGGCCATGGGTGCGCAGATCAAGCGAGGGGTAGAGGCTGCTACCGCTGCCATCAACGATGCCGGCGGTATCAATGGTGAGAAGATCGATCTAGCCTTCGGCGATGATGTTTCCGATCCGAAGCAAGGTATTTCCGTTGCAAACAAATTCGTGGCCGATGGCGCGAAGATCGTTATTGGTCACTATAATTCGGGCGTATCGATACCAGCATCGGAAGTTTATGCGGAGAATGGCATCCTGCAGGTAACCCCGGCGTCGACCAATCCGAAATATACCGAGCGGGGTCTCTGGAACACGTTCCGAACCTGTGGCCGCGATGACCAGCAAGGGAAAGTCGCCGGGGCATATATCGCCGATCATTTCAAGGACGCGAAGATCGCCATCGTCAATGACAAGACGCCCTACGGCCAGGGTCTCGCCGATGAAACCAAGAAAGCACTGAACGCCCAAGGCATCACCGAAGTGCTCAACGAGGGGGTCCATACCGGTGACAAGGATTTCTCGGCGCTGATCAGCAAAGTGAAGGAAGCCGGTGTTACCGTATTCTATTGGGGCGGTGTACACACGGAAGCGGGCCTGATCATGCGTCAATTGGCGGATCAGGGCCTTAAAGTACAATTCATCTCAGGTGCGGCGATCGTCTCAAATGAGCTGGCTTCGATAGCAGGCGATGCCGTCATTGGTACGCTCAATACATTTGGTCCGGATCCACGCAATAACCCGGCGAACAAGGAACTGATCGAGAAGTTCAGGGCGGACGGTTTTGAGCCGGAAGCATTCACGTTGTATGCCTATGGCGCGCTTCAGGCCATCGCCGCCGCGGCAAACGTCGCAGAAACAAACGATCCGGAGTTGATATCCAAATCATTGAAAGAAAAGGGGCCGTTCAAGACGGTGCTAGGTGATCTGGCGTTTGATGAGAAGGGCGATCCAAAATTCCCGGGCTACGTCATGTATGAATGGAAAAAGGGCCCCGACGGCAAGATCGGTTATTTCCAGCAGTAAGCTGATTAACTGATAGGTTACATAAAATGCCCGGCGCAGCGCCGGGCATTTTGCTATTGGACATTTGAGGTTCTTATGTTCAATATGTATTGTTTGCACTGCAGCAATCCTGAGAAATGTTGATGCAGACCAATCCATTTTAAAGCGGTTTCGCTGTCTGGAGTTTTCGCCTTGCCTATCAAGAAAATACTTGTCGCCAATCGATCAGAGATTGCCATTCGCGTTTTCCGTGCGGCCAACGAACTTGGCATGAAAACCGTGGCGATCTGGGCGGAAGAAGACAAGCTTGCGTTGCACCGCTTCAAGGCGGACGAGTCGTATCAGGTGGGTCGTGGTCCGCATCTGGCCAAGGACATGGGGCCCATCGAAAGTTATCTCTCAATCGAGGAGATCATCCGGGTCGCGAAGCTCTCGGGCGCCGATGCTATCCATCCAGGCTACGGTCTTCTGTCAGAAAGCCCCGAATTTGCCGAAGCGTGTGGCGAGGCTGGTATTATCTTCATCGGTCCAAAGCCGGAGACCATGCGACGCCTTGGTAACAAGGTTGCCGCGCGCAATCTGGCAATTGACATAGGCGTTCCAGTGGTGCCGGCCACCGAGCCCTTGCCGGACGACATGGAAGCCGTGAAAGCGATGGCCGTGGAGATCGGCTATCCGGTGATGCTGAAGGCGTCATGGGGTGGCGGCGGACGCGGCATGCGTGCAATTTTTTCGCCGGACGACCTTGCCCGCGAAGTCACCGAGGGTAAGCGCGAAGCCAAGGCCGCTTTTGGCAAGGATGAGGTTTATCTTGAAAAGCTCGTGCAACGCGCCCGTCACGTTGAAGTACAGATTCTTGGCGACACGCACCGCAATGCGGTGCACCTTTTTGAGCGCGATTGCTCGATTCAGCGACGGAACCAGAAGGTAGTCGAACGCGCTCCAGCGCCTTACCTCACGGACAGCCAACGCAAGGAAATATGCGACTACGGCCTGAAGATTGCTAAGGAAACCAGCTATATCGGCGCGGGCACCATCGAGTTCCTGATGGATGCCGATACCAATGAGTTCTACTTCATCGAAGTGAACCCACGAATCCAGGTCGAGCACACTGTCACCGAAGAGGTGACTGGTATCGACATCGTCAAGGCGCAGATTCGCATTCTTGAAGGTGCGGCCATTGGCACGCCGGAATCGGGCGTACCCGCGCAAAAAGATATCAAGCTCAACGGCCACGCCTTGCAGTGCCGCATCACCACGGAGGATCCGGAACAGAATTTCATTCCGGATTATGGTCGCATCACTGCCTATCGGGGCGCTACGGGTTTCGGTATCAGACTTGATGGTGGTACGGCTTATTCCGGCGCCGTGATAACACGCTTTTACGATCCGCTGTTGGAAAAGATTACAGCCTGGTCGCCAACAGCCGAAGAAACGATCCACAGGATGCATCGTGCGCTGCGCGAGTTCCGTATCCGCGGTGTCGCCACAAACCTGACCTTCCTTGAAGCGATCATCACACACCCGAAGTTTCTCGATAATTCCTATACGACCAAGTTCATCGATACGACGCCCGAACTCTTTGAACAGGTGAAGCGCCAAGACCGTGCAACCAAACTTTTGACCTATCTTGCCGACGTGACCGTCAATGGTCATCCGGAGACCAAGGGCAGGGCTATGCCCTCCAAAGATGCGGCACTGCCGCGCGTTCCTTTCGTCGAAACGCCCATCCCCGATGGGACCAAGCAACTGCTTGATCAACTCGGACCGCAAAAGTTTGCCGAGTGGATGCGCAACGAAAAGCGCGTGCTGTTTACGGACACTACGATGCGTGACGGGCACCAATCACTCTTGGCTACGCGAATGCGGACCTATGATATTGCTCGCGTTGCCGGCACTTATGCACGCGCCCTGCCACAACTTTTCTCGCTGGAATGCTGGGGTGGTGCTACTTTTGATGTGGCCATGCGATTCCTGACGGAAGACCCGTGGGAGCGCCTCGCTGAAATCCGCGAGGGGGCGCCAAATATCCTTCTGCAAATGCTGCTGCGTGGCGCAAACGGCGTTGGTTACAAAAGCTATCCGGACAATGTCGTCAAATATTTCGTACGCCAGGCGGCAAAGGGTGGTGTGGATGTTTTCCGCGTGTTCGACAGTTTGAACTGGGTTGAGAACATGCGCGTCACCATGGATGCGGTGGTCGAAGAGAACAAGCTGTGCGAAGCAGCCATCTGCTATACGGGCGACATCCTCAACTCGGCGCGGCCAAAATACGATCTGAAATATTACGTCGACCTGGCACAGCAGGTGGAGAAGGCTGGGGCACATATCATTGCCCTCAAGGACATGGCGGGTCTTCTGAAGCCAAATGCTGCGAAGGTTTTGTTCAAGGCATTGCGCGAAGCAACCGACCTGCCGCTGCATTTCCACACACACGACACGTCGGGCATTGCCGCAGCAACGGTTCTTGCAGCGGTGGATGCTGGTGTTGACGTGGTTGACGCTGCAATGGATGCGCTCTCCGGCAATACCTCGCAGCCATGCCTCGGTTCAATCGTTGAGGCGTTGAAAGGTACGGAGCGCGATCCCGGCCTTGATCCCGAATGGATTCGCCGGATTTCTTTCTACTGGGAGGCTGTACGAACCCAATACGCGGCTTTCGAGAGCGATCTGAAGGGGCCGGCCTCCGAGGTCTACCTTCACGAAATGCCCGGGGGGCAGTTTACCAATCTCAAGGAACAAGCACGCTCCCTCGGACTTGAGACGCGTTGGCACGAAGTTGCGCAGACCTATGCGGACGTGAACCAGATGTTCGGTGATATCGTCAAGGTCACTCCGTCCTCCAAGGTTGTCGGGGATATGGCGCTAATGATGGTAAGCCAGGATCTGTCCGTCGCCGATGTGAAAAACCCCGATAAGGATATCGCATTTCCGGATTCGGTGGTGTCGATGATGCGGGGTGATCTCGGACAACCGCCGAAAGGTTGGCCGAAAGACATCCAGACGAAGATTCTGAAAGGCGAAAAGCCATTCACCGAGCGGCCGGGTGCACTTCTGGGGCCCGCAAATCTTGATGCCGAGCGCAAAGAAATCGAGACCAAACTGGAACGGAAGATCAGCGATCAGGAATTCGCTTCGTATCTCATGTACCCCAAAGTGTTCACGGATTTTGCCATAACGCACAATACATATGGACCGACGAGTGTACTGCCGACGCATGTCTACTTTTACGGACTGGCGCAGGAGGAGGAAGTGTTTCTCGATATCGAACGCGGCAAGACACTCGTCGTGCGCAACCAAGCAGTGGGCGAACCCGATGATAAAGGAATGTGTACCGTCTTTTTCGAGATGAATGGTCAGCCGCGCCGTGTGAAGGTGCCGGATCGCGCACGGGCTGGCAGTGGCGCTGGCGTGAGGCGCAAGGCGGAGCTTGGAAATGACAAGCAGGTGGGAGCGCCCATGCCGGGCATTATCTCAACTGTAGGCATTGCGAGTGGACAGAAAGTCAACGCGGGAGATGTCTTGTTGTCTATCGAGGCTATGAAGATGGAGACTGCCTTGCGAGCCGAACGAGATGGCACAATTGTGGAAGTGCATGTGCGTGCCGGCGATCAGATAGACGCAAAGGATCTTCTCGTCGTTTACGAATAGGTTTGTGGACTATATCCGCAAGCATGAAAAGGCCCATATCGGCCTTTTTTGATGCCGAATCGGGTTCAAAATTCTTATTCATGCAAATATACGCATCCTATCTTGCCGATATAGGCAAATGCCGTTATGCTCGCTACAGGTGCGGGGTGTTCGATGCTGAAGGATTTATCGCCGGACGAAAGAAAAAGTATGATCCTTCAAAGGATCAATGAGTCTGGCCGCGTGCTGGCGAATGCGGTTGCATCGGAATTTGGTGTTTCAGAAGACTCCATACGCCGCGATCTTCGGGAATTGTCCGAACAGGGCCTCGTCCAGCGTTTCCACGGAGGCGCTGCCAGAAGCAGATCAGGTCCCCGAAGCTTTCAGCAGCGTGCTCGCGATGAGACCGCCGGCAAGAAGGCAATCGCCGCCGCCGCCGCCGCCCGCATCCCGGCGAACACCACGATGCTTCTCGACTCCAGTACAACGGTGCTGGAGTTTGTTCATGCACTCCCTAGAGACCTTCAGGCATGCATCATCACCGGTTCCCCGGATATCGCTTCGGCGGCGCTCGACCATCCCTGCTGCGAGGTTATTCTTCTGGGTGGAAGCCTAAACCGGCTGACGCGCAGTGCCATCGGGCAATCCACGCTGGCCGAAGTCCAATCGATGCGTGTTGACTATTGTGTTCTCGGTGCATGCGCCGTCGATGAAGAGTTGATGCTACGTGCCGAGAACTACGATGATGCACGCATGAAACTTGCCCTTGGTCAGGCTTGCAATGAGATCATTCTCCTTGCAACAAGCGAAAAGCTTGTTAAGCAGGCTCCCTTTGCCATTGGACCGATATCGCTCGTATCCACCCTTATAACCGACCGGACTGCAGATCGGTCGATTCTGGAGCGAATAAGCGGGATGGGTGTCGAAGTGATCGTCGCAGACGATCAACTCGGGTGACCGGAATGTCTTCGCAGTATCAGCCCACAACAGGTGATGATCCAATGGATGCCTCTGTCTACCTCAGGAAAGCCGTCTATGGCCGGTGGGCCGTCGCCTGCGCGTTTTTCTTCAACGGCTTCCTCGTCGGCAGCTGGGCGCCGCAAATTCCCGTATTTATGGTGCGTCTCGGGATCAGTGAATTCACGCTCGGTTTGCTCATCCTGGTTTTTGGTGTAGGCGCGCTCGCTGCGATGCCGTGGTGTGGTTACCTGATCAGCCGATTTGGATCACGGGCGGTCGTGAAGGCCTTTGCGGTGTTCTGCTCCTTCTCGCTATTGCTCGTCGCTCTCGCTCCAAACGTCTCGACAGCTGCTCCAGCGCTGTTTCTTTTCGGTGCTGTGATTGGCGGCATGGACGTCGCGATGAACGCTAATGCAGTGGAGGTGGAGAAAAAACTTTCGCGGGCGGTAATGTCGTCATCACACGGATTTTGGAGCCTTGGCGGGTTTGCCGGCGGTGCACTGGGCGGATTGGTGATCGAAGCGCATGGCCACTTGGCTCATGCGCTGGTGGTTACGCTGATCGCCATCGTGCTAAGCATGGCAACCTTCGGCTATATGATCACCGAAGACTCGCCTGCGGTACAGGAAAAGCACAAACTTGAGTTCCCGACCAATCCATTGATCTATCTCATCGGATTGATGGCGTTGTTTTCCATGGTACCCGAGGGTTCGGTGCTCGATTGGGCGGCGCTCTATCTTCAGCAGGAGCGTGGCGCAGACATTGCAACCGCCGGTTTCGCCTTCGCCGCTTTTTCCGGAACAATGTCGATCATGCGCTTTCTCGGCGATGGCGTTCGCAACCGCTTCGGTGCAGTGAAAACATTGCGCTATTCGGCACTTATCGGCGCAACCGGCATGTTGATAGCCAGTGTCGCTCCCAATTCCTGGATTGCGATACTTGCATTTGCATTCGCTGGACTTGGTATCGCAAATATGGTCCCAATCGCCTTCTCGGCAGCAGGAAATCAAAAAGGGACGTCTTCCGGGGTGGCGCTCAGCATGGTGACGCTCATGGGCTATTCGGGTATTCTTGTCGCTCCATCGGCCATAGGTTTTGTCGGAGGCAGAACCGGATTCGGACCGATCTATATGGTGCTCGCCGGATTGCTTATCGTTGTGTTCCTGATGTCCAATCTGGCAAAGAGCGCTGATGTTGACCGATAATGGAGCAATTCCAGGAAAAGTGGGAACCGGTTTTCCGTCCGGAATTGCGTAAAAATAAAGAGTTGGAACAATTCCGCGATTCGAAGAAAACCGGAAGTGTTTGATTAAGCGCGCCGGGCGACGACGGCGGGCTTTTTCCGTTGCATGAGAAAATCGCTCACGCGTTTTCCGGGCTTGTGAGACTTCAGTCCGACGCTCATTTCCGGTGTCAACTCGCCGGTCAGATCGAGCGTAGCGTGTTCGCCAACAGCATCGAAATTTTCCTCCAGCCAATCGCCTGCGGCTGCTCGACCAAGATCGCGCAGATATTCAAGGAACGCCCATTCGGCGTTGATTTTGGACGACGAAGACAGGCCCTCGAGCGCTTCGTCGGCGTCGATGCGGTGCATTCGAATGTTGCGGTATTCGCCATGCTCCAGCCTCCCGGCTTTAATCAGCGAATTGACGAATGCAATCGAACGGAACTCGCGCAAAAGCGCAGCGTTGAAGGTAATCTCATCGATACGATCGGTTATTTCGCGTGCCGTCTTGGGGGTGCCGCGTCTTTCGATCGGATTGATCTGGACCAAGAGGACGTCTTCGCTCTCGCTCGAATAGAAGAACGGGTATAGCGCCGGATTGCCGCCATAGCCGCCATCCCAATAGGGTTCGCCATCGATTTCCACTGCCTGAAAAATATAGGGAAGGCAGGCTGAGGCCATGACCACGTCTGCATTAAGTTCCGATTGCGAGAAGACACGCAGCCGCCCGCTCTCTACGTTGGTCGCGGAAACGAAGAGCTTGAATTGAGAACAGGCCCGTACCCGTTTGAAATCGATTTCCTTTTCAACCACGTCCCTTAGGGGGTTAAGATTGAACGGATTGAACTCGTAGGGAGAAAACAGTCGCGAAAACTGTTCAAACAGGTTGTAGCCGAGGCCATGTTCAACTGACCAGTTGCCGAAGAATCGATCCCATGGCGTGCGCTGAACCGGGCTGAATTGCCCTGTTCGCCCCACGGCTCGCCAGAATTCGTGCAACTTTGCACGGGCACCTTCAGCGCCGTTATGTGACCAACCGTCGGCGAGAGCTACGGCGTTCATTGCACCTGCGCTGGTGCCGGATATGCCTTCGATTGTCAGTCGGCTATCCTCGAGGATGCGGTCGAGAACGCCCCAAGTGAAGGCACCGTGCGAACCACCGCCTTGCAGGGCGATGTTGATTGTCTTCGATTTTACCTTTGTCACTGCGCTGTCCAGCCACCATCGACGGATATGGAGGTTCCGGTGATCTGCGCGGCGGCGTCGCTGGCGAGGAATACGACGGTTGCGCCAATCTGATCCACAGTCGCAAACTCCTTGGTAGCCTGCTTGTCGAGCATGACCTCGCGGATAACGGTCTCACGATCCATATCATGCGCTTTCATCTGATCAGGTATCTGCGCCTCGACGAGCGGCGTAAGCACGTAACCGGGACAGATTGCATTACTCGTGATGTGATGCTCTGCAACTTCCAGCGCAACAGCCTTGGTAAAGCCAAGGACGCCATGCTTGGCCGCGACATAGGCGGATTTGAATGGCGAGGCCCTAAGCCCATGTGCTGACGCAATATTTATGATGCGTCCCCACCCGGCTTTCTTCATGTATGGAAGGGCAGCAGCAGTCGTATGAAACGCCGATGTCAGATTGATGGTGATGATTGCGTCCCACTTTTCCGTCGGGAACTCATCGACAGGCGCAACGAACTGAATTCCGGCATTGTTGACCAGGACATCGACATTGCCAAAGGTTTGGGCGGCCTTTTCAATCAGGGTCCGGCACTCGGTACCGTTCGACATGTCTGCCTTGATATAGGCTACCTCTACGCCGTACTTCTCGGCAATTTCCCTGGCAAGTGCATGATCTTCGGGCCGGTCAGTGAATGAGTTGATCACAACATTGTATCCTGCTGCTGCAAGAGCATGCGCGGAACCGAGCCCAATGCCGGAATTCGAGCCTGTAACGACTGCGGTCTTTTTGGCCATGATTATTTCCTTTGATTGATCAACCGTGCGTGCAGAAGGCCGACAGAATATATTGCATTGCAGCAAAATTGCTAGATGTGCAGTATGAACACTTTGTCATACAACATCATTCACCCGGAATTGTCGTCGTCGCTCTGCATCAACCGGTCAACCTGCCGGCGTTCACGTTTTGTCGGGCGGCCGCTGCCCGCATCGCGCTTGGGTAATCCGTCAAGAGCAGTGATGCCGTCTTTGGCTGGAGGTGGCGGCGAGATGTCCTCGTACAACGTCCGCGCTTCTTCGGCCGGACCCCGGCGTGTTCCACCAGAGACCACTTTGTAGACGAGAATACGCCGATCAAGTGTGATCGTCAGGACATCCCCGGGCTTCACGCCGTGCGATGGCTGATCAATTTTGTCTTTGTTCGACCGCACATTGCCGCCAGAGACAAGCTTGGCTGCGAGGGCCCGGGATCTGACCACTCGGGCGAAGAATAGCCATTTGTCAATGCGCTGCCTTGTACTTCCATGATTTGAGGCTGAGCCCACCATGCCTATTTCTTCATTTGTTCCTTCAGTGCAAGCAGTTTCGCAAAGGGAGAATCCATGTCGATCTTGACCGGACGATCTTCACGTTCCTGGCGCTTCGCATGGAGAGGCGGCTTGGCGGCAATCTTTCCACTGTCGCCTTGCTTAAAACGATCCTTGCCGTTGGGCTTGCCTTTACCGCGGAATTGTTCCTTGCGCGCACCCTGTTCGTTCTGCTGATTTGCGTCGCGTTCATTCCGAGGGGGGCGCTGTTCGCCTTGGACACTGCGCGCCTGTCCGCCGCGATGATGCTCGCGTTTCTCTTGGTGCCCGCGATTGTTGCGGCCGTCAAAACGCGCCTGGCGCCAGAGCAGAATTGGCTTCGGCGCTTCTTCAGCCACAGTTTGCACAACAGTCGGGGCAGGCTCGTCAGCGGATGCACTGACTTCTGCAACCGATTCCGGCTGGAGCTCTCCGTCGGCAGACGGTTCAGTGGAATTGACGGCTGCTTCCGTAGGTGTGACGTTCTCATCTTCAGCGACCGCTGGGCCCGACGTGGCAGCAACCACAGCCGCTGGGTCGGCAGGCAGTGGCACGGTATCAAGTTCTATCAGTTTGGCAGCAACAATTGCTGCTGCGACCGATTCAGGACGATAGCCAAGACTTTTGAGAATTTCTTCCATATCGTCGGCGGTAGCGCCGAGGATCGACATCATCGACGGAGTCACCACAAAGCGAGTTCCATCATACGCGCCGTCCGGCCGTGTGCCCATTCCAGGCTTCCAGCCAAGTGCAGGCCGGATAAGATCGGCGAGGCGCTCAAGAATGTCGATTCGCACTGCGCGCCGGCCGAGGAGACGGTAGCCCCCAAGCCGATAGAAGGTTGGATCAAAGGTGGGATCAGTAACCACAGATGTGCGTCCTGCAGATAAGACCTGCACTACATCTCCATAGCCGGGGCGATCCTTGGCATCTTCCTTGAGGGCCCACAAAAGCGTGAGCAGACCGGCTGGTGCAGGCTTGAGCAGAGCGGGCAGGAATACGTGGTAAGCCCCGAAGCGGACACCAAGACGGCGAAGAGCGGCTCGTGAATCCTGATCGAGGCCACGTACGTCTTCGGCCACATCCCGGCGCTGAAGGACGCCGAAATTCTCGACAAGCTGGAAAGCAAGGCCCTTGGTGATACCAACCAGCGCATCGGCATTGGCAAGATCGACAAGTGGCTTCAGTATCGTCTCGATGTGATGAGCGAGAAAGCGATCGACGCGGGCCGCAACCTTGTCCCGCGCCGGGCCTGTCAATTGCTCGTCGGCAAGCAGAACAGCACGCGGCTTCAGCGCTTGCTCACCTGAGACGACCGAGGCGACCGGCGCGCCGATCCATCGCAAAGTCCCGTCTGAGCCGAGGGCGAAATCGCCATTGGCCGAAGCGGAGAACCGCTCGACGCGATTCTCGAATTCCGTCGCAAGCGCTTTCTGCGCTGCAGCCTTGACGGCCTTCGCGTCCGTTCCATCGACTTGAGCGTCCGTAGTGAAACGGAACCCATCCAAACGTCCAACATGATGCCCCTCGACAACAACGTCCCCGGCAGGGCTAATTTCGGCTTCTAGCATTGTATTCTCTCTCAGGCGCCTCATAAGCACGCTTGTCCTGCGGTCTACGAAGCGTTTCGTCAACCTTTCATGCAGTGCATCTGATAGTCTGTCCTCAATTTCACGCGTCTTTTCTTGCCAATGTGCCTGATCTGCAAGCCATCCAGGCCTGTGAGACACAAAAGTCCAGGTTCTGATCTGGGCGATCCGCCGTGAAAGCGCGTCGATATCGCCATCCGTGGAATCGGCGCGGCGAACCTCTTCGGCCATATAATTCTCGTTCACATGGCCCTTATCCGCAAGGTCGGTGTAGATCGATGCGATAATATCGGCGTGCTGGGCTGGCGCAATCTTGCGATAGTCGGGCAGCGCGCAAGCATCCCACAAAAGAGCCACACGTTCAGGCGTAGTGGCCAGTGGCGCGACATCCGGGTCGTTGGACAAATATTCTAGCGCCTGTTGATCGACCGCAGGGAGAGCACGCGTCAATCCTTCGATAGGAGCGGGCATATCAATGGATCTCTTCAGCGCGTCCAGGCTGGAATAGTCAAAGCGAGCCGTGCGCCACTGCAGAATCTTGACAGCGTCGAAGGAATGGGATTCCACTCTCTGTACGAGTTCCTCCGAGAACCCCGACACTTGGCCCGTCACGCCGAACGTGCCGTCGCGCAAATGCCTGCCGGCGCGGCCAGCTATCTGCCCTATCTCGCCCGGGGAGAGATTACGAAATTGATAGCCATCGAATTTGCGGTCCTGAGCGAAGGCCACATGATCAACATCAAGATTGAGACCCATGCCAATGGCGTCTGTGGCGATCAGATAATCGACATCACCAGATTGATATAGATCGACCTGCGCGTTGCGGGTACGCGGGCTGAGCGCACCCATGACCACCGCTGCGCCACCAGTCTGGCGCCTTATGAGCTCGGCGATGGAGTAAACCTCCTCGGCCGCGAAGGCGACTATCGCGGAGCGGGGCGGCAGGCGAGTTATTTTCTTGGATCCTGCATAGGCGAGATTTGAAAGTCGTGGCCGCGTGACGACCGAAACGCCACGCAACAGCTTCTCCAGTATCCCCCGCATGGTTGCAGCACCAAGCAACAACGTTTCCTGACGACCGCGAAGATGCAGAATGCGATCGGTAAAAATATGACCACGTTCAAGATCATTGGCGAGTTGCACTTCATCGATGGCGACAAAATCCACATCGGTTTGGCGGGGCATCGCTTCAACCGTGCAGACCGAATAGCGCGCTCCATGTGGATTGATCTTTTCCTCACCGGTAATCAGCGCAACATTTGCCAGCCCCACCCTGTCTGCCACACGATGATAAACCTCCCGGGCAAGCAGACGAAGTGGCAAGCCAATCATTCCGGTATGATGGGCAAGCATCCGCTCGATCGCTAGATGGGTTTTCCCTGTATTTGTAGGCCCCAGGACGGCTGTAACATCGCGGCCAGTCAAGACCAGGGGGACTTCGGGGTTGGGCATAAGGTTCATCAACTACAATCCAATACCGGCCACGAGGCGGTAAAAGCCGGGCATGCGTTTTCGATTAGCATTTTAAGCGTCCGACACAAAGGTAGGCGGGGCTAAACAGATAAACAATCGCGAACGATTCACGGAGTGTACCGTAACGAAATAGAACGCGAGGCGAACGAATCAGCTACGAAACGGCTCTAGGACGTGATTCCTGATTTGTTCACGGCCATATTTAGCTTTTCCGCGCTAATTCGTACTACATGCTGAATCACTAAAAATAAGTCCCTCCACACTGCATTTCTTAGAGTGGCGCGTGTCAACCCATGATTGTGACCGAGTTTTTCAGCACCAAAGACAAATGATTTCTTATGGTTACCTGATCAATGCGCGCGTGTCCCCAACTAGTGTTATTGCCATTCCGGTCGAGCCGAAACGAACCGGCGTCTCGCGGGATTTCCGTTTTGTTCACCACACACAGTTGGATGCTGCAGCAACAAAAACCGCACAACGCGCAACGATTCACAAGCTTTTATAGGACAAGATTCAGGCGCTCATACTGCGGAAGAACACCATGTTGGCGCCACGTATCCTCCGTTACGTTCAGGTCGAATACTGTCCACCGTTGGCCGTGAGTGTAGACCCGGTAATGAAACCCGCATCGTCAGATGCCAGAAACACCACACAGCGCGCTACTTCTTCCGGTTCGCCAAGGCGTCCGACCGGAATTTGCGGAATTATCCGCTCATTGAGCACCTTCTCATCGATTGCCCGCACCATCTCGGTGCCTATGTAGCCGGGGCAGATGGCATTGACCGTAATACCGGCACGCGCGCCCTCTTGAGCCAGAGCCTTCGTAAAGCCAATATCACCTGCCTTTGAAGCCGAATAGTTGGCTTGGCCGGCTTGGCCCTTTTGTCCGTTGATCGAAGAAATGTTGATCACCCGGCCAAATTTGCGGTCGCGCATACCGCTCCATACTGGATGGGTCATGTTGAACAGGCCGGTAAGATTGGTGTTGATTACGTCACTCCATTGGCCCGGTGTCATCTTATGGAACATCGCATCGCGAGTGATGCCGGCGTTATTTACCAGTACAGCGACGGGACCGAGATCTGCTTCGATCCTTGCTATACCAGCCGCACATTCCTCATAATTGGAGACATCCCACTTATAGGTCGCGATTCCGGTCTTTTTTCCGAATTCTTTGGCGGCGTCATCATTGCCAGCGTAGTTAGCCGCAACCTTGTAGCCTGCGGCTTTCAAAGCGACGCATATTGCTGCGCCTATACCGCGCGTTCCACCCGTTACGATTGCTGTTTTTGTCATTTATCATCCCTCCCTGAAACTGATCTCGTATAACGCTGTGCGACAATGAAAATGAAACGGCTTGTTGGTAGCAACAGCGGCCATCGATATAAAAACCGGCCCAATAATATTGAGCCGGTTGAAACTTGTTAGTCCTTGATGCGCTCTACACAAAGCGCGACTCCCATGCCGCCACCTATGCAAAGCGTGACGAGGCCCTTTGTGCCGTTGCGACGCTTCAGCTCGAACAACAAGGTATTGAGAACACGAGCACCAGAGGCACCGATTGGATGGCCGATAGCAATTGCGCCACCATTCACATTGACTATCTCCGGGTTGAACCCGAGATCCTTGTTGACGGCGCAGGCCTGAGCCGCAAACGCTTCGTTTGCCTCGACGAGATCAAGATCTTCGGCCGTCCAACCGGCCTTTTCAAGGGCTTTTCGCGAGGCCGGGATCGGCCCCGTCCCCATGATGGATGGATCAACACCGGCTGTCGCCCAGGATGCGATCCTTGCCAGTGGCTTGATGCCGCGGCGCTTGGCTTCTTCCTCGCTCATCAGCACCACCGCGGCGGCTCCGTCATTGAGACCCGATGCGTTGCCTGCAGTCACAGTGCCGTCCTTGTCAAAAGCCGGTCGCAATTTTGCCAGTGAGTCCAGTGTTGCTCCGTGTCGGATATATTCATCGTCGGCGACCACGACGTCGCCTTTGCGCGTTTTGACCGTAAACGGCACGATTTCATCCTTGAACTTGCCAGCCTTTTGAGCTGCCTCGGCTTTGTTCTGTGAGCCAAGCGCGAACTTGTCCTGTTCCTCGCGGGTCAACTGCCACTTGGTGGCGATGTTTTCGGCTGTAATACCCATGTGATAACCGTGGAAGGCATCGGTCAAACCATCCTTGATCATCGTATCGATCAGCTTCATGTCGCCCATTTTGGTACCACTGCGGAGATGCGCGCAATGGGGTGACAAGGACATCGATTCCTGACCTCCGGCAACAACGATAGTGGCATCACCCATGGCGATCTGCTGCATGCCAAGAGCAACCGCACGCAATCCGGAACCGCAAACCTGGTTCAGCCCCCAGGCGGTCGCTTCCTGCGGAATACCGGCGGCCATCGCTGCCTGTCTCGCCGGGTTCTGGCCTTCGCCAGCGCCGAGCACCTGTCCCATGATCACCTCATCGACATCCGCACCGTCGACACCGGCGCGACTCAGAACTTCCTTGATGACGGCGGCGCCCAGCTCATGTGCCGGAACATTTGCAAATGCCCCGTTGAACGATCCAACGGGGGTCCGGGCGGCACTGGCGATGACGATGGATTGGGTCATAACGTTTCCTCATATTTGTCATTCTGAATTCATAAAGCATATATCGATCAAAATTAGCTGCCTGCAACAGTTTGACAAGGCCCATTTAAGTATGAGACGCAAATATCACCGATCGCAGTGCAGCATTGGGCACAATGCACTGCGTTGAATGCAATGCACAAAACGCTTTGAATTGGCGCGCTTTGCCCCTATCCTCTCAAGTCCATCCATAAGCCGGCACGCAAAATTCGGCGGAGGAAACGAAGTTTTGGGGAGTTGAGTAATGGCTGCGAAAACCGGGGAGATCGTCATAAAAAAATACGCCAACCGGCGTCTGTACAACACCGGAACAAGTACTTACGTGACGTTGGAAGACCTGGCCGAGATGGTAAAACGCAACGAGGACTTTACCGTTCAGGACGCAAAGACTGGCGAGGACATTACTCACTCAGTCCTGACCCAGATTATTTTCGAGCTTGAGAACAAGGACGGGCAGAACATGCTGCCTATCCCGTTCTTGCGCCAATTGATTGCCTATTATGGTGATCAGATGCAGGTTGTGCTTCCAACGTTCCTTGAACAGTCTATGTCGGCCTTTGCAAAGGAGCAGGAGCGCATGCGCGAGCAACTGACGGCGGCCTTCGGCAAGACGCCGATGGACATGATGAACGTTAGCGCCCCGCTCAAACTGGTCGAAGAGCAGGTGCGTCGCAACACGGAAATGTTGCAGCATGCCATGCGCATGTTCACGCCTTTTCCCTTGAACAAGACCACCGCTCCTTCTGAGCCCGATGATGCGCACGCGCCCGAGAAGCCCGCAAAGGATACGGGGCTCGATGAGTTGAAGGAGCAGATTGCCGCTATGCAGCGCAAACTCGACTCCCTTGATAAATAATAATTGCTGGGGATAGAGCGAACCATTAACGGCGGAGTACTCGGTATGGCAGCGGCCAAAGCAACTGTATTCATCGACAATGAGCGCGTTGTCGTTACAGAATATCGTTTTGCTGTCGGAGAGAACACGGGTTGGCACAGGCACGCGCGTGATTATGTTGTCGTCCCGCTGATGGATGGACGGGTCAAGCTGGTGACGAAGGACGGTGAATCATTTGCGGAAATGAAAAAGGGCGTTCCCTATTTCCGGACTGAGGGCGTCGAGCATGATGTCGTTAACGCCAATGATGGTGAATATGCTTTTATCGAGATCGAGCTGAAATAGCTCAAGTGCTGCACACAAACAAAAAAGACCGGCACAACGGCCGGTCTTTTCATACGAATTCGAAAGAGGATTAGCCTTCCTTCGGCGTCAGAACCTGACGGCCACGGTACATGCCGGTCTTCAGATCGACGTGATGCGGACGGCGCAGTTCGCCTGAATTCTTATCTTCGACGTAAGTCGGTGCCTTCAGCGCGTCAGCGGAACGGCGCATGCCGCGCTTCGACGGAGAAGTTTTTCGTTTAGGTACAGCCATTGTTCCAGCTCCAGTAATCAGTCAAAATCCGGCACTGGCCCGATTGAGCCTGTCGCAATGGACAAAATTCCGGAAAGTTCGGTGGGGCTATACACGTCCTGAGGGCTTTTGACCAGCAGGACTCGCATATTTTTTGTCGCCAAGGCTTTTATCGGCAGATTCACCTAATTCACACATCCGATATAGGCCCCGGCGCCCCGTGCTCTGCGTTCGTTGACCCGTGCCAACGTCTGCATGCCACGGCCAGGCCGCGCAGGGTTGCGCACGATTGGGTTAGGCAACGTCACCGCCAGATAAGCGGCCTGACGTGGCGAAAGCTTTGCTGCGCTCGTCTTGAAATGATATTGCGACGCGGCCTCGATACCGTAGACACCCGGGCCCCATTCAGCGATGTTCAGGTAGATTTCCAGCAGCCGCTGCTTGGGTAAAATAAGATCCGTCAGTACAGCCAGAGGTACTTCCAGTCCTTTGCGGATGAATGAGCGGCTAGTCCACAGGAACAGGTTTTTGGCTGTCTGCATCGGAATCGTCGACGCGCCACGCGTCTGTTCGCCATCAATCGTATCCGAAACGACCGAATTCAATGCATCCCAATCCACGCCGTTATGGAAACAAAACCTCGCATCTTCAGACATCATGACCGAATTGACGAGTGATGGAGATATCTGGTCGAGTGGTACCCAGCGGCGGTCATAGCCAGAAAATGTCACGAGATCTTTGACCATCAGCGTGGAAATCGGATGGATGAAAGGCAATCGGTAAAGACTGAGCAGGATGATCGGCAACATTACGAGCACGACAACCAGTAGAACCAGGTAGCGCATGGCGCGCCCGACGGGCGAACGGCCAGGATTAACCAGATAACCTTTGCCCCGTTTGTTTTTGACGAGAAGTCTTGCCACACATATCTTCCATTTGAATATTCCCGTCGGACATAAAGCAAAGAGTGGCAGAAGGGAATTCTTTCTAAAATTTTCTGAGCCGTACACATAGGGACCACTGCAGAAATGCAATCGTGTTTGCTTAGGGCCATTGACCCGAAGTGGATTTATCGGCAATTGGCTGATTATGATGACAGATCGGGATTTTTCGTTGTTCCAGATTGCCTTACAGCAGCGCGCAACTTCGGTTGAAGCGCTGCTTGGCAATTTGCTGTCGGATCGCCCGCAAACCGGCGAGATTAGTCGTCCGCCCCGATTGATGGCTGCGATACGCCACAGCGTATTGAATGGCGGCAAGCGCCTTCGACCGTTTCTGGTTATGGAAAGCGCTGCCCTTTTTAAAGCGGATAATCTTGCCGCTTTGCGCGTTGCTGCGGCGCTCGAATGCGTTCACAGTTATTCTCTCGTCCATGATGATCTGCCAGCCATGGACAATGATGACCTGCGGCGCGGCCAACCGACGGTGCATCGGAAATTCGATGAAGCCACTGCCATTCTTGCTGGAGATAGCCTTCTGACCTATGCCTTCGAATTGATTGCCAGCGAGGAAACCGAGCTTGATCCCCAAGCAAGAATAGCGCTGATCGCGACGCTCGCCCGAGCCGCAGGAGTCGGAGGCATGGTGGGTGGCCAAGCGCTCGATCTTGAGGCGGAGATGGTCAAACCAGACGAACAAGGCATTATCCGCTTGCAGGCGAT
Source organism: Phyllobacterium zundukense (assembly GCF_025452195.1). Taxonomy (NCBI): domain Bacteria; kingdom Pseudomonadati; phylum Pseudomonadota; class Alphaproteobacteria; order Hyphomicrobiales; family Phyllobacteriaceae; genus Phyllobacterium; species Phyllobacterium zundukense. Next base: position 1,509,021 of record NZ_CP104973.1, read on the forward strand.
GAAGACCGGAGCGCTGATCCGTTTTGCCTGCGAGGCGGGTGCTATCGTCGGCCACGCCGGCCTAGAGGACCGCGAGCGGCTGGCGGAATATGGCGCTGCCATTGGCCTCGCCTTCCAACTTGCCGATGATCTGCTCGATGTTACAGCCGATGCGAGCCACATGGGCAAGGCGACGCGCAAAGATGCCGCGGCAGGCAAGGCGACACTTGTCTCCATGCATGGCATCGAGTGGACCCAGCGCCAGTTGGTCGGTCTGATCGCGCAGGCGGAAGAGCTTCTTGCCCCCTTTGGTGAGAAAGCAGCCCTGCTTAAGGATGCGGCGCGCTTTATTGCAGAAAGGCAGAGCTAGAACTACTACTCTGCCGCGTGCGAACCCGCGCCAAGACCGAACCGGTTCTCGATGTAATCTGCCACCATTTTCTGGAATTCCTGAGCGATACCGGCGCCACGCAAGGTTGCAACCTTCTTGCCGTCAACAAATACAGGTGCGGACGGTGTTTCGCCGGTGCCCGGCAGCGAAATGCCGATATCGGCCATTTTAGACTCGCCGGGACCATTGACTATGCATCCCATGACGGCGACGTTCAGCGCTTCAACGCCTGGATATTTTTCGCGCCAGATCGGCATATTGGTGCGGATATCGCTCTGAATCGATTGCGCCAGTTCCTGAAACACCGTTGACGTCGTGCGCCCGCAGCCAGGACATGCAGCGACTATCGGGATAAATTGCCGAAAGCCCATGGTTTGCAAGAGTTCTTGCGCCACCTGGACTTCGCGAGTGCGATCGCCGCCCGGCTCAGGTGTCAAAGAAATACGGATCGTGTCGCCGATACCCTGTTGCAACAGGATACCCATCGCGGCCGAAGAAGCCACGATGCCCTTGGTGCCCATGCCCGCTTCGGTCAGCCCGAGATGCAGGGCGTGATCGCAACGTCGTGCAAGTTCTGCATAGACCGCAATCAGATCCTGAACCTGGCTCACTTTTGCGGAGAGAATGATTTGCGAACGAGGCAGGCCAATCTCTTCGGCGAGTTGCGATGAGATCAGCGCCGATTGCACAATCGCTTCCCGCGTTACAGCCGCGGCCGTCAGGGGTGCGCCAGCAGCATGGTTCTGGTCCATAAGGGCAGTCAGCAGTTCCTGATCGAGCGAACCCCAATTTACACCGATGCGAACCGGCTTGTCATAGCGGATTGCCATTTCGATGATGGCGCCGAACTGTGCATCCTTTTTGTCCTTGAATCCAACGTTGCCCGGATTGATGCGGTATTTGGCCAATGCTTCGGCGCAAGCCGGATGGTCAGCCAGCAGCTTGTGGCCTATATAGTGGAAATCACCCACCAGCGGGACCGGGAGACCCAGCCGGTCGAGGCGTTCACGAATCTTCGGTACGGCTGCAGCCGATTCATCACGGTCAACTGTAATGCGGACGATCTGCGAGCCCGCCCTGGACAGAGCGGCCACCTGCGCCACAGTACCATCCACATCGGCGGTATCCGTATTGGTCATCGATTGAACGACAACCGGCGCGCCGCCACCCACCATGACGCCGCCCACATCGACACCGACCGACGACCGACGGCCAAAAGGTTGCGAGTAATAGTCTGACATCGTCAAGCTCCAGATATGCTGTTCAGGTGGCGCAGCTATCGCCATTTGTCAACTCCGTACGTACCAAGGAGTGGGCTACGCCTGCACTGCAGAGCTTAATTTCGAATATTGGCTATCGTGTCGAAATACTCTCTACCAGTGGCTCGCAAGCTAAGATATTATTCCACGAAGCGCGTCAGTATGGGACAGGCGTTGCTTGTCGATTGCGTGTCGCAATGCCATGAATGGCGCCGTGAACGCCGATGTCCCTAGATTCAAGGGAAGCCCGACCGCGTTCTGGTGCCGCAGCCGTTTTTCCCTCTTGTCAGCCCGGCATCAGAATCGTTACCTCAACGGCTGACACGTGGTGTCTTCAGGAGCCAGTAAATGACTTATGTTGTGACCGACAATTGCATCCGCTGCAAATATATGGATTGCGTTGAGGTCTGTCCTGTCGACTGTTTCTACGAGGGCGATAACATGCTCGTCATACATCCGGACGAGTGCATTGATTGCGGCGTTTGCGAACCTGAATGCCCTGCGGAAGCTATCAAACCCGATACCGAACCGGGCTTGGACAACTGGCTGCAGATAAATGCTGAGTACGCCGAGAAATGGCCTAATATTTCGCAGAAGCGCGATGCTCCTGCGGATGCCAAGGATATGGATGGTATCGAAGGCAAGTTTGAAAAATTCTTTTCGCCAGAGCCTGGCGAGGGCGACTGATATTTTATTCGAGTTTAGAAATAAATAGCCAATTTTTATCGCAGGGCATGTCTTGCAATATTGCGCCTTTTGCGCAAACGCAGCAAAAAGTTGATTCTAATCACTTTTCGTGATACTGTGCCGGCATACGTTGATCATTGGACGTCAAATTTCGTGGCGCTAAAGTATAAATCACCAATCGGCTAGATTTATTTCGGACTCTGCAGTTCAGGGCATGTTGTTTGTTTGCCCACCAATCTGTCTTGTCCGGACTGCTTTCGCGTGACAATTGGCGGCCGACAAACCGGGTTCCGGTTTCCAGTGATTGGTTTGACCGGTGCGTTTTGCCGGGCGCAGCAAGGAGTAGTTAAGCGCATGACAGCAGTTCAGCAGAAAAAAACCGCCCAGCGTATTGGATTTAAAACGGGCGAGTTTATTGTATATCCGGCACATGGCGTAGGGCAAATTGTCAATATCGAGGAACAGGAAGTTGCGGGCCACAAGCTTGAGCTGTTCGTGATCGATTTTCAGAAAGACAAAATGCGCTTGAAGGTACCGGTCGCCAAGGCAACAGCTATCGGTATGCGCAAACTTTCAGAGACAGACTATGTTGATCGTGCGTTGAAGGTTGTCCAGGGACGTGCTCGCATTAAGCGGACCATGTGGTCCCGCCGTGCCCAGGAGTATGATGCGAAGATCAATTCCGGCGACCTGATTTCGATTTCGGAAGTTGTGCGGGATCTTTTCCGGGCTGACAACCAGCCGGAACAGTCATATTCGGAACGTCAGCTTTATGAAGCAGCGCTGGATCGTATGGCTCGCGAGATTTCCGCCGTCAACAAGATGTCGGAAACAGAAGCTGTGCGCCTTATCGAGGTTAATCTCGCCAAGGGACCGAAGCGCGGTGCCAAGGCTGAAGAGGCTGAGATCGAAGCAGATGTCGTTGTTGAAGATGAGCAGGAAGAAGCCGCATAATAACGGATTCGTCCGAGTACAAAAAAGAAGCCCGGCATTGCCGGGCTTTTTTATTCGCTGATAATCTTGACTTTGTCGCCGGTGGATACCGTACCGCCGGGCGGCAGTGCATTGATCAGGCGGAAGAGGTCGAGCTTTCGATCGGTGCCCATGATCTGGTTGGAGAGGCTGACCAGTGTGTCGCCGGGCTTGACTGTGACGACCCGGATGCGCAGGGGCTTGGTATTTGCTTTCTCCTCCGGTGTCAGCAGGTGGAAGCTCCGGATGACTGTCTGTGAAGCCGGCATTAACGCGGTGCTGCCTGTTGGAGCAGCGGTCAGGAAGCGATAAATCCGGTTGCCTGCATTGACGACGAATATGTCGAATTCCCAACGATCCGCACGGGCTTTCGCGCTTGCCGCGGGCATTCCGTTGAAAGTCACCGCCTGAACGCTGGCACTATCAAGACCCGTAACCCAGCCGCTGCGCATGTAATCCGCCATCGACGGATTGCCGGAAACCTGCGTGCCGTCGAAGCGTATGGCCACTTCGCCCGGTCCCGTTGCCATGACCGCGTCTGCGCTGTTGTCGATTGTAAAGCCCTCAGGGACCGTGAAGCTTACGCCGAGCAGTGGATGAACGAAGTTGCGCCCTCGAACGTAACCCTCCTCGGGGGTGTCGCCATAGAGGATACCGTCGATCCCCTGCAAGAACGAGTCTCGGTCGGTCGTGCCTACACCCGGTGCGCCGATGCGACGCGCATGCCCGCGCGCGAGTTCGATACGCTGTGGCGCTGATGGGTGGCTGGCAAGAAAGTCGAGGCTCGCATCGGTCGCGCCTGAGACGCTGCGGAAATCCGCATAGGACGCCATGGATTGCAGGAAGCGGGCGGCAGCGAACGGATCATAGCCAGCCTCGCCGATCATCTTGATACCAATGGCATCCGCCTGAAGTTCCTGGTTTCGCGAAAATTGCGCCATGCGCAGCTTTCCGCGAATCAGCGCTTCGCGTCCGGCACTATCGTCCTGCAAGACTTCCGAAACGACGCGACCGGCAATCTGCGCCTCCTGCTCGCGCTGTTGACGTTCGACGCCGTGATTGGCGATCACATGACCCATCTCATGTGCGATGACGGCTGCCAGTTCCGCACTGTCATTGGCGAGGGCAAGAAGACCGCGCGTCACATAAAGATAGCCGCCGGGAAGGGCGAACGCATTGATGTTGGGCGAGTTGAGAATGGTGATGCGATAGGTGTGCGTCGGATTGTCGGAAACCGTAGTCAGATTACCGACGACTTTGGCGACCATGCGTTCGAGCTTGGCATCCTTGTATTCGCCGCCATAGGTCGCAAGAATGCGAGGATGCTGTTCGGCACTGAGCTTTGCCAGCCTGTCGTTCTTGGTGACATTGTCGACTGTCACCGGATTCGACGAAGGTCCTAACGCGTCCTCCTTGGTAACGTTAAGAACCTGACACCCCGACAGGAAAGCAAGTAGCAGCGTTGCCGACACGAGATTCGTGCGGCGAGCGGCTGGATGCCATCCGTTGTAGCTAGGGGATTGGTGCGAAGCCAGTATCATGTCCTCATTGTCGTCACGCGCGGGCAGATGCGTATTTTCGTGCCCTTGCTAGCCCGACAAACAGCTGTGAGCAAGAATTTCATTGTGTTCTTGAATGTGGCAACGCGTCGAAAATATGTCAAAGCTCAGACTCTTCTGCACCGAGATATTTCCGCAACAGCGTTGGCGCGTTGGTTGAGAGCAGGTCCGCTGCCAGTCCCGAAGCAACGATTTTTCCGTTGTCGAGAAAAACCAGCCCAGAGCGCAGACGCAAAGCATCGCCCGGATGATGCGTCACCATGACCACGGTCATGCCAGTTTCTTCTTGCAGATCACCGACAAGGTCGAGCATCTCATGCCGCAAAGCGGGACCAAGAGAAGCGAAAGCCTCATCCAGCAGGAGCACCGGCCGATTCCGTACGAGCGCCCGCGCTATCGCCACGCGCTGACGCTCGCCGCCGGACAAAGCCTCCGGCTTTCTATGTTCCTTGCCGGAGAGACCAACCTTGCCGATCGCCTCGGCAACGGCTACCTTGTCAGTTTCGTCCAATCTGAGGTTGGGCTTTCGGCCCAGCCCGACGTTGGCGGCAACATCGAGGTGCGCGAATAGATTATTGTCCTGAAAGACCATCGAAACAGGGCGCTCTGATGGTGCAGCATGTGTCACATCGGCGCCGGCGATCACGATGCGGCCGGATTTAGCCGTTTCAAATCCAGCAATGAGATTGAGAAGGGTGGATTTTCCCGCTCCGCTTGGGCCTATGATCGCGGTGATGGTCGACGGTTCGATGATCACGTCGAAATGCATCGCCATGTCATCATAGTCGAAGTTGACCGCATCGAGGCGGATTGCCGCACCATCCTTGGTTCGGGTCTTGGTTCGGGAACGCTCAGCCAATGTTAGCGACTTCTCTCTTTGCCAAAGTACCTGCACCTCTGTCAGCTGCGATCATCAGAAGCAAACACAGCACACCGAGGATCAGCGCCAGTCCTGCCGCATCCTGTGTACGATAGCTGCCCATGCGTTGCAGCAGCAAATAGGGCAGGGTCTGGATGGAATTGTTTCCGAAGAGAGCGATTGTTCCAAGGTCGCCAAGCGACAGGGCCATCGCAAAGGCGAAAGCCACGCTCGATGGCCGCTTCAGAACCGGCCAGTCGATAAGTCTAAGCCGGTTCCATCCGGTAATGCCCAGTTGCGCACACAGCCTGTTGTTGCGGCTTGCGGCCGTATCCCATGTCGGGCGCAATATGCGAAACGCAAAAGGTATTGCCATCGCGGCGTTAACGCTCACAACCATAAAGGGTGCGAGGCTGAATGGATCGACAAAATGGCGTGACAGGATAAACCAGCCGGAGCCGATGACGATCGGTGGTATGACCATGATAAGACTTGCACCGCGATCAAGCGAACGCTCAAACAGTTTTGGCGAGGCGTAGCGACGCCGGCTTGCAAGATATTCGCGGGCCATCACCAACGCCAGTGAAATGACCAGCGACAGCGCAGCCGCACTTGCTCCGAGCACGATGCTGGTCAGGATTGCGCGCCAGACGAGGCTCTCACCCAGTAGCCGGAGAAGATCGGCCGCCAGCCCCGAAACGACTGTTCCGCCTATGGGGAGCGCGACGAAAAGGAGACCGAGGATTATCGTGGCTCCGTCCAGAACGCGTGTCCTTAACGTTGGTTGGTCAAAGCGGCGCGTCGTCGTGTGCAGGCTGAACCCCTCCTCGGTCGGGCGCCCGCTTAGGCTCAGAACCGACAGAACGGCAATGGTCAAACACAACTGCACAAGCGTCAGCGAAACCGCGCGGGCGATATCGAAATCAAAATGCAACGATTGGTAGATCGCAACCTCAAGCGTTGTTGCACGCGGTCCGCCGCCGAGCGTCAGGACAACGGTGAACGACGTAATGCAGAGCATGAAAATCAACCCGGCAATGCCGGAAAGGTTGCGCTGTATCACCGGCCATTCGATCAACCGGAACCGCCCCCACGCTCCCATGCCGAGTTGGGAAGAGAGTTTCCAATAGTCTTCCGGAATGGAGTCCATGCTTGACAGGAGCAGTCGTGTTGCCAGGGGCAAATTGAAAAACACATGCGCAATGAGGATGCCGGTTAGTCCGTAAATATTAGGAATGGCGTCTAGCCCTAGCCAGCTGAACAGCACAGCAAGCAGGCTATTGCGTCCATAGATACTGGTGATACCGAGCACGGCCACAAGGGCTGGCAGAGCGAGCGGCAGGGCGAAGAACCGCAAGATCATAGTCCGTCCCGGAAATTCCGGATGTGCGTGGAGGGCGCGAGCGAGCGGGATGGCAAGCCCCACCGAGAGCAGCATGGAGAGCAGCGCCTGCAACAATGTGAAGCGTGCAATTCGCCACAGATAGCTGTCGAAGGCCGCAAAGCCTTCCGTGCCGCCACGCAGTGCTTCAACTGCGAGGCTCAAACATGCGCCGCCCGTCAGCATCGCAAGGAAGGCGAGGGCGAGAGCCCCCGCCAATGGCTTCAAGGATATCAACGTGTTACAAGCTCATGGCCGTCAGCCATTCATCGATCCAGGCTTTACGATTTCTAGCTACTTCCTCCGGTGAAAAAATCAATGTTTTTGCCGGCTTTACCAGGGTATCGAAGGTAGGGTTAAGCGGTCCGCTTGTCTTCGCCGCCGGAAGCATCCAGTTGCTTTCTGGAATGGTGTCCTGAAATACCGTGCCGGTCATGAAAGTCAGGAACTGCGAGGAAAGCGGGTTTTTTGCGCCGTTCACCGTTTGCGCGGCCACTTCGACCTGCAGGTAATGGCCCTCTTCGAATGCAGCAGCCTTGTAACGGTCGGTCTTTTCAGCAATGACGTGATAGGCAGGCGAGGTCGTATAGGAGAGCACCAGCGGTGCTTCTCCTTTAGTGAACAGGCCGTAGGCTTCCGACCAGCCCGGCGTCACGGTCAACACGCGATCCTTCAGTTTGGCCCAAGCTGCGCCGGCCTTGTCGCCATAGACGGATTTCACCCAGAGCAAGAGGCCGAGGCCCGGTGTAGATGTCCGTGGATCCTCGATGACGATCTTCTGGTTAGGTTCACCCTCGACCAGTTGCTTGAGACTGGTGGGCGGATTCTTGAGCTTTTCCGTATCGTAGATCACGGCAAAATAGCCGTAGTCGTAGGGAACGAAAGTATCGTCTTCGTAGCCGCCGGGAATGTTGATAGCACTTGTGTCGATTGCGTGCGGGGCGAACAGTCCTGTTTCCTTCGCCTCATAGGTCAGATTTGTGTCGAGGCCAAGCACGACATCGGCTTTGGTTGAAGCGCCTTCAAGTCTCAGACGGTTGAGCAGAGCGACGCCGTCCGTAACCGCGACGAAGTCCACAGTGCAATTGCATTGCTTTTGAAAGGCTTCCTTGACTTTCGGCCCCGGACCCCATTCGGCAGTGAAGCTTTCATAGGTATAGATCGTCAGTTTGCCATCGGCTTTTGCCGGTCCGGCAAGGGCAATTGCAAGAATGCCCGCCATGCTCACAGACTTCAGAATAATGTCGAATAGCCGCATCGGCGCCTCCTAGAGTTGAAATTCAAAAGGATTGATGCGCCGGCTTTATTGCCGCGTCTAATCCCTCCGCCGGTACAAACCGGATCAGGTTCCGCGGGTTGGCAGAATTTCTCCTTTAAGCCTCTCAGCCGATCCTTGCGAACTGGCACCCCGTTAGAGCATTGCAAAGATTAGAGATAAAGCTTTTGCCGTGCAAGCAATATGCCTTGTCGACTGAGCGATATGCTTCCCTTGCCACGCCCTCATCAGAGTCTGGCCATTGCTTGCATTGTGGGAAGACGGGCGGTCGTCGAAGCGCGTCTTGGTAGATAAGTAATGCGATCCGAAGACCGCCCGCTAACGTTGTCCCCCTGCCGGCCAGCTTCTGCTTGTTCCGAAGGGCGAGTGGATGAACGCCTGGAGTCCGGGCCCATCGTCGCCGTCGGTGCAGTGTCCGCACGATTGGCGTTGGCGTCAACAATGGAGGCAATATCTGCCTGGAATGCGCAGATTGACCTCCGAAGACGAACAGGTCGGCCAGCGCTCGGGTCCGTTGCCCGCCCGCTGACACGCCGTCCTTCCCCACTTTCGAACGGCTCCGGAAGCAGCTCCCCATGGAAAGGACGGGAACAGGATAGCTCAGGTTTGAAGGTGTTGGATAAACAGCCACGATTATTTTTGTCCGGAGGTTCGAGCGGGTACCTTTAAGGCTGTTTGATTTGCCGGATGGCAATGCTGCTGTGCGCCCTTCGACAGGCTCACCATGAGGGAGGTGGGTTGATTGCAGGGAGCCAGGAACAGCACCGTTGATGCCTGTCGCGACGCGGCCGGTTATCGTGTGGCTGTCGCGACATTGCAGGTTATCGTGCAGCCCACCCACCCTCCCTCATGGTGAGCTTGTCGAACCACGCACAGCAGCATTGCCATCCGGACAAAAAGGGTAGCCAACCTCAATGCGGCTCACAGGCGCATCTATCCCGTTGTTCTCACGCATGCTATGGGCGATCCATGAGCAAGTTCGTTATCCTTCTTGGTGGAGCCGTCCGTGTTACCGATCGTCTCCTGCGTCTTGTCGCCGGGGCGCGGGTGCTTGCTGCCGATGGAGGAATCGCCCATGCAGCGCCGCTAAGGCTCAAGCCGGAACTTTGGCTCGGCGATTTCGATTCGGCCTCGCCGGAGCTCGAAGCACAGTATGCCAAGGTTCCGCGGATGGAATTTCCGTCCGAAAAGGACATGACCGACGGCGAACTCGCTCTGAGCGAAGCCTACCGACTGGGTGCGACTGAAGTTATCCTCTGCGGGGCTTTCGGCGGCGAGCGTACCGATCACGCACTGCTGCATTTGACGATGGCGACGCGGTATGCAGCCGAAGGACGAAAGCTCGTTCTCTCCAGCGGATACGAAGAGGCACATCCTCTGGTTGCAGGCTCCTATGACTTCGATTTTGTGAATGGAACCCTTTTCAGCATTGTTGCATTTTCGCCATTAAGCGGGCTTTTTATCCATGGCGCGCGCTGGCCGCTTGAAAATGTGGAACTTTTTTTCGGTTCATCGCTTACATTGTCGAATGCCGTGCGTGGGAATCTCCACGTGTCACTTCATTCGGGTAAAGCGATCCTGATTGCTGCGCCGCAAATCGCCTAACGCTTGTAAAACAAAAGCGGAAAGTGTAATTGTCGACAGCCAGCATTGGGGACGCAAGCTGATGAGTTTGGTTTTTAAAACGGAGAGGTCTTCCATGTTGAAAAGTTTATCCACGATTGCGGTCGCAGGGCTTTTGGCGCTCTCGGTTGCTGGTTGCACGACCAGTGATCAGCGCGTCGCCGGTTATGGCGTTGGCGGTGCCGCACTGGGTGCGCTTGCCGGTGGTGCAATCACAGGTTCAGGCCGTGGCGCACTTGCAGGTGCGGCGATCGGTGGCGCTGGTGGTGCCTTGGTCGGCGCCGCAACCAACAATAACGATGGCCGCCGCTACTGCACTTACGAAAATCGCTATGGCGAACGCTATCGCGCACCGTGCCGCCGTTATTAATGTTGCATTTAAGCTATAAAAGAAACGGGCCGGAAATTTCCGGCCCGTTTTGTTCCGAGGCTACCAATCTTCATCCAACTCCCAGCGATCTTTCTTCTGCCGTATTATCTACGCAGAGTCTGGCTCGTATTGTTTCGATGTGAGAGGATTTTAAGATGACAGTTCGTTTAACTGCAATTGCGGTTTCGGCACTTTTGGCCCTATCTGTAGCCGGTTGCGCGACGAGTGAGCAAAATCAACGTGCCGGGACGGGCGCTTTGATCGGCGGCGGCGTTGGTGCGCTGGCTGGCCAGGCTCTTGGACATGATACGAAGAGCACCGTCGTTGGTGCAGCAGGCGGCGCACTTCTTGGTGCAGCCATCGGAACCGCAACGACCCCGAGAGGACAGAGCGGCAACTATTGCCGTTACCAGCGGCGTGACGGATCCATCTACGAGGCCCCCTGCGAAGGCAACGGCGGCGGTGGTTACTAATCCCGATCGATTTAAAGCTTGTGTGTAGGTACAGCAGGCCGGAAATTCCGGCCTGTTTTGCTTTATGGCATTTGACAGCGGCAATAATCTCGCCGACAAGCACGGCAATCTTCGATCGTAGCGCAAATTTTCCAGAACTGTAAACCGGCATGGCTCCCCCTCTTCTCCGTCTTGACCAGATAGCGCTGACTTTTGGTGGCACGCCGCTGTTGAGCGACGCGGCCATCTCCGTCAGCGAAAACGATCGCATCGCACTCGTCGGCCGCAACGGATCGGGTAAATCGACGCTGCTGAAAATTGCCGCCGGATTTATCGCGCCGACCGATGGTGACGTATTCAAGCATCCGGGCGTCACGGTGCGTTACCTGGCGCAGGCTCCCGACATGGAAGGCTTTGCCACTGTACGCGCCTATGTCGAAGCGGGCCTTGGTCCTGCTGACGATCTCTACCGGGTCAGTTATCTGCTCGAACATCTTGGCCTTACCGGCGAGGAAGAGCCGGACAATCTTTCCGGTGGCGAAACACGCCGTGCTGCGCTGGCCAAGGTGCTGGCGCCGCAACCCGACATTTTATTGCTCGACGAGCCGACCAACCATCTGGATCTCACAACTATCGAGTGGCTGGAAGACGAACTTCGCCAGATACGTTCCGCGATCGTGGTTATTTCCCATGACAGGCGCTTTCTGGAAAACGTCAGCCGTTCGACCATCTGGCTGGATCGCGGCGTGACAAAGCGCCTCGAACAGGGCTTCGCGGCTTTCGAGGAATGGCGCGACAAGGTTCTCGAAGAGGAAGAGCGCGACTTGCACAAGCTCGGGCGGCAGATCGTGCGGGAAGAGCATTGGCTGCGCTATGGCGTGACGGCCCGGCGCAAGCGCAATATGCGGCGGCTTGGCGATCTGCAATCCATGCGCAGCGAGTTCCGCAATCATCGCGGTGCGCAAGGCAAGGCCGTGCTGAAAGCCAGTGATGCAAGAGAGTCCGGCAAGCTCGTCATAGAGGCGGAGCATCTCGTCAAAGCCTATGGCGACCGGGTGCTGGTCAATGATTTTTCAACGCGGATACAGCGTGGAAATTGTGTGGGATTCGTGGGCCCTAACGGTGCGGGCAAGACGACACTGCTGTCGATGCTGACCGGAGTGCTCGCGCCGGATAGCGGCTTCGTCAAGCTTGGCACCAATCTGGAGATCGCCATCCTCGACCAGAAGCGCGACAGTCTCAATCTTGAGCAGACACTGTCGGACTACCTGACCGACGGGCGCGGCGAGAATGTCATCGTCAATGGCGAGCAACGCCACGTCGCATCCTATATGAAGGACTTTCTATTCCAACCGGAGCAACTGCGCACACCCATCCGCGAGCTTTCCGGCGGCGAGAGAGCACGGCTCATACTGGCGCGGGTACTTGCCCGTCCGGCCAATCTTCTGGTGCTCGATGAGCCAACCAACGATCTCGACATGGAAACGCTCGATCTGCTGCAGGAACTGGTAGCCGGCTTCGTGGGTACCGTCCTCCTTGTCAGCCATGACCGCGATTTCCTCGACCGGACGGTGACGTCGGTGATCGCTCCGGAGGGCAATGGCCGCTGGCTCGAATATGCCGGCGGCTACACGGATATGCTGGCGCAGCGCAAGGAAGCCGCCTTAGCGACACGCAAGGAGTTGAAAACTGCAAAGCTCGCCGGTGGTTCGGTGGAAAAGGCAGGGCCGGCGCAGCGTGAAGAAAAGCGCAAGCTTTCCTACAAGCAGAAGTTCGCGCTGGAAACTTTACCGGGAAAGATTGAAGCGCTGCACGTTGAGATTGCAATGCTTGAGAAAAAGCTGGCAGATCCGCAACTTTTCGCCAAGGACGCGGTGCTGTTCAACAAGACGGTCGATGAAATCAGCAAGAAGCGCCATAGCCTTGAAACTTACGAGCACGAATGGCTGGAGCTCGAAATGCTGCGGGAAGAAATCGAAGGCTAATTCGCCTTGGGCGCGAGCTTGGTTGCAAGCGTCTCGATACGGGTCGTAACCTCGGACAGCACGCCTGTTATCGCAGCGTCATTGTTATCGGCCTTGGCCAGCGCCTCGTCGCGGCTCTTGCGTAGCGCTTCCGCCTCGTTTTCGAGACCCTTTACCCGCATCTGCAACTCGCTGAGTTCATCCATGACCATGATGCCGGCCATGACAGTCAGACGCAGATCTCCGATTTCGCCAAAAGACGATTTGAGATGCGTGACATAGCGGTCAAAGCGCTCGGCAAGACCTGTCAGGTGCTGTTCCTGGCCTTCGTCGCAGGCCATTCTGTAGGCTTTGCCGTCGATCGTAACTGTTACCGTGGCCATGGTATGTTTCTTCCCGGTTTAACTCTTTGTCTTGTCGCATTTCCCGACGGAAAATCGCTTCACACTTTTCCTGGAAATGCTTAGCGATCAAGGACAGTACGGATGGATTCCATTGCAGCCACGAGACGGCGCGAAACTTCCTTGTTTGCCGCCTCCAGGCGCTCGGCCCGTCCTTCCGACGCATCGAGCTCCTGGGCCAGCTTGCGCCGGTCCATGTTCATGCGCTGCACTTCTTCTTCGGCCTCGGCAAAATCGCCTTCGTGCTCCAGACGTGCGTCGACCGCGTCCTCGAGCGAGGCCAAAGCTTTTCCCAGTCTTTCAAGAACCTGTTTGAGGGTGGCTTCCGATGCCATTTCAATGCTTCCCCATGTGTCGATCTTTTTAAACGAATCGCAAAAAGAAGAACAGCTTATCTTGGAGAGTCTAAGGGTTACATCAACGCCACGTCAATCAATCCGCACTGTCATGGTCCAGTCATGCACCGATAATAATCTCGTGCGACGAATGACCCGTTTGTCGGCAAGGCCATTTTGCCTTAGGTTTAATTGACTCCCTGAAGACACCTGCTATTTGTCGCGTGCCTTTTGGAAATTGTCTTTCCGGCATCCAGAGACGGCACTCCTTTCCTCTTCGAAAGACGGTGAACATGACCAATTCTGAGAAATCCAACCAAATGGCCAATGCAATCCGCTTCCTTTCGGCGGATGCGGTGGAAAAAGCCAATTCTGGCCATCCCGGTCTTCCCATGGGCGCAGCCGATATTGCGACCGTGCTTTTCACCCGCTTCCTCAAGTTCGATCCGAAAGCGCCGCATTGGCCCGACCGCGACCGTTTCGTGCTTTCGGCCGGCCATGGCTCGATGCTGCTCTATTCGCTTTTGTACCTGACGGGCTACGAAGACATGACCATCGACCAGATCGAGAATTTCCGTCAGCTCGGCTCACGCACGGCCGGTCATCCGGAATATGGCCATGCAGCAGGCATCGAGACGACAACCGGCCCACTTGGTCAGGGCCTTGCGAATTCTGTAGGCATGGCGCTTTCCGAACGCATCATGAATGCGCATTTCGGCGATGACCTGGTCGACCATCATACCTATGTCATCGTTGGCGATGGCTGTTTGATGGAAGGCATCAGCCAGGAGGCTATCGCGCTTGCCGGTCATCTGAAGCTGAACAAGTTGATCGTTTTCTGGGACCACAACAATATTTCGATCGACGGTCCGGTTACCCTTGCCGACAACACCGATCAATGTGCCCGCGTCGAAGCTTCGGGCTGGAATTCCATAAGCGTCGACGGTCACGATCAGGATGCCATTGCCGCTGCAATCGAAAAGGCTCACAAGTCCGATAAGCCGACATTCATTGCGTGCAAGACGACAATCGGTTTCGGTGCGCCGACGAAGGCTGGTACCAACAAGGTTCATGGGTCGCCGCTCGGCGCCGAAGAACTCGCCGGCGCGCGCAAGGCGCTTGGCTGGACGGCGGAGCCTTTTGTCGTCCCTGCCGACATTCTCGATGACTGGCGTGCCGCAGGTCAGCGTTCCAATGAGGAACACAAGGCCTGGGAAGAGCGCCTGCAGAAAGTCGATTCGACTATACGTTCCGAGTGGGATCGCCGCTTGAGTGGTGATTTGCCGGATAATTTCGAAGCAACGATTTCGGCCTACAAAAAGAAGCTTTCCGAAGACAGGCCCAAGGTTGCGACCCGCAAGGCTTCCGAGATGGCGCTCGAAGTCATCAACGGGATTGTGCCGGAAACGATTGGCGGTTCCGCTGATCTGACAGGTTCCAACAATACCAAGACCAGCCAGACCAGCAACATCACCCCTGAGGACTACGGTCAGCGCTACGTCCATTATGGCATTCGCGAGCATGGGATGGCGGCAGCGATGAACGGTATCTCGTTGCACGGCGGCCTAATCCCCTATTCGGGGACGTTCCTGACGTTCTCCGATTACGCGCGCGGCGCCATGCGGCTTTCGAGCGTGATGGGTATTCGCGTTGTCTACGTGATGACACATGATTCAATCGGTCTTGGTGAAGACGGGCCGACACACCAGCCGGTTGAACATCTTGCCGCTCTGCGTGCCATCCCCAACAATTACGTTTTCCGCCCGGCCGACGTCGTCGAAACGGCGGAATGCTGGGAATTGGCGCTCAAGTCGCGCAAGACGCCGTCGACAATCGGCTTGACCCGCCAGAATCTTCCGACGGTTCGCACCGAATATATCGCGGAGAACATGTGCGCCTATGGTGCCTATGAGCTCGCAGCGGCAAGCGGCAAGGCCGAAGTCACCATCTTTGCGACAGGTTCGGAAGTTGAGATTGCTCTCAATGCCCGCACGAAACTGGAAGAAGACGGCCATCCGACGCGGGTCGTTTCCGTTCCCTGCTTCGAACTTTTTGAACAGACGAGCGACGAGTACAAGCGCGTCATCCTCGGCGATGCGCCGGTGAAGATTGCGGTCGAAGCCGCCATCCGCATGGGCTGGGACAGGTTCATCGGTATCGATGGTATTTTCGTTGGCATGACCGGGTTTGGCGCCAGCGGCCCGATCGAAGCACTGTACGAGCACTTCGGTATCACCGCGGATCATATCGTCGCAGCGGCCGAAGCCAAGTTGAAATAATCCAGACCATTCCTGCATAATCCATTCAAGGGCCCCAAAACCCAGGGAGACATACAAATGACAGTTCGCGTTGCAATCAACGGATTTGGCCGCATCGGCCGCAACGTTCTTCGCGCCATTGTGGAATCCGGCCGCACCGACATCGAGGTCGTTGCGATCAATGATCTCGGCCCGGTCGAGACCAATGCCCATC